>JANLPS010000201.1:0-2895 GCA_031367385.1 Archangium sp.
GATCGAAGCGGCCCGCCGGGCCTCGGTGTCGTTTCAGGTCGCTGAAGTGTAGGGCCTGGCGAGCAGCATCGGCCGTGTGACGGGCGTCGAGGTTGAAGGTGGTCTGCTGGACGCCGATGTGGTGGTGGTGGCGGCGGGCCCTTGGTCGGGTCAGTTCATTTCTGAAATCGTGAAGCCCGCGCGCGGGCAGATGGCGGAGCTTCGGCTCGAGGCTCCGGTGTTTTCGCACATGCTCAAGACCAGCGGCGGGTACCTGGTGCCTCGCGCCGATGGGCGGGTGATCGCCGGGTCGACGGTCGAGCTCGTCGGGTTCGACAAGGGGGTCACTTCAGAGGGCATCGAGGCCATTCTGCGCGTCGCGAGGCGGCTCGTGCCGGCGCTGGGCGAGGTTGAAGTGCACTCGACCTGGGCGGGGTTGCGACCGCTGTGCGATGACGCGCTCCCGATTCTTGGAGAAGGTGCGATGGCCGGAGTGGTGGTTGCTACAGGCCATTTCAGAAATGGAATTCTGCTGGCGCCACTGACCGCCCGAACTGTGGGACAAATCGTTCGCGGCGAAAAACCATCTCTTGACGTGAACCCCTTTCGCGCCTCGCGATTCTCGCCATAGGCTTCACCAGCATTTTTGTCGTAGGACGGTACCCGTGGAAGCAATTCCCCCTCCCCCGCCCCGCATTTTGATCGTCGACGACGACGAGTCTGTTCGCGATGTCATCTCGGTGCTGCTCTCTGAAGAGGGCTACACCTGCTCGGTTGCTTCGGGTGCCGACATGGCGCTCGAGATGGCAGAGCAAGACGAGACGCCGCTGGTCATCTCCGACATGAAAATGCCGGGCAAAGATGGCTTGTGGTTGCTCGAAGCGTTTCGCGATCGCTACCCCGATACCGCGGTGATCATGCTCACCGGGTACGGCGACACCGAGGCGGCGGTCGACTGCCTTCGCCGAGGAGCGGTCGATTATCTGCTCAAGCCACCCAAGCTCACTGACTTGATTCGGTCGATCGAGCGCGCGTTGGCGAAGCGTCGCATCGAGCTTGCGCGAAAGAAGTACCAGAAGAAGCTCGAGCGCAAGGTTCGCGATCGCACGACCGAGCTGCGCGGGGCGCTCAAAGACGTCTCGACGACCTACCAGAATACGTTGCTGGCGTTGGTGAGCGCGCTCGATGCCCGCGAGCACGAGACGAGCGACCATTCGATTCGCGTGGTCGAGTACACGACCGCGATCGCCAATCGCATGACGATCAAAGGGCCCGAGCTCGATGAGATTGGGCGCGGCGCGTTGCTCCATGACATCGGCAAGATCGGCGTGCCTGACGCGGTGCTGCTCAAGCCCGGCAAGTTGACGCCTGAAGAGTGGGTCGAGATGCGCAAGCACCCCGACATCGGGTTCAACATGATCGCGCCGATACCGTTTTTGACGGAGCCGTCGTCGATCGTGCTCTCGCATCAAGAGCGGTGGGACGGCCAGGGCTACCCGCGGCGGCTCAAGGGCGAGGAGATTCACATCGGCGCGCGGATCTTCGCGGTGGCTGACACGCTCGATGCGATGACCAGTGACCGGCCGTACCGCAAGGGCACCACGTTCGCGAATGCGATCGCTGAGATTGACCGGTGCTCGGGTACGCAGTTCGACCCGCAGGTGGTGCAGGCGTTCTTGTCGATCGGTGAGGCTGGGTTGATCACGATCAAAGAAGACATGGCGGCGAAACGGCGGGCGCGTGAGGTGGCGTTGCCCAAGCCTGCGGTGCTCGCCGCGCTGGCTCCTGCGGCGTCGTAAACGGCCAGACTGACGGTCGCACATGACCTGAGGCCACCCGGGCACCCTTTTCGGGGTGTGGTGGCTGAGATGATCCGCAGGGTTATGCGGCGCTCATTCGAGGGGGCGGTGGTCGAATGAAGAGCAGACAGATTCTCGGTCGTCACCCCGACTGACGATGCGCGGGCCCTCAAAGGCCCTCGCGCCGTCGCATCGAAGTTCGGTCGGCGGGTCACGGGGCAACCCAGCGCCGCAGCAAAAGCCGCTGGGGCTAAGGGCCGGCTGAAGCGCTTCGAGAAGCTGGTCGCCTCGTTACGCGTCGCTCGCTGAACGCGCCTGAGCGGAAGGTGAGAACGCCGGGCCCGGCTTAGCCATGTCCAGGCACATCGGCGGCTACCTACCGGCCGAAACACAGTCACGGGCATCAGAAAGACCGAAGCGGCCTTCTCTACATTGGCGAAAAGCGGCCATCTCTAAAGTGCCTCGACAAATATTGTAGCGCCAATGTAGGAATGTCCGCTTTCGCCAAACGTACAGATTTACGTACAAGACCGATGTCAGGAGCCACTTTCATTGAGAACGGGGCAAGCTTCGAATCCTAGTTCCCCAGCTCTTCCCATGCCGCCGCCTTGAAATCCGCGCACCAGAGCGTTGTTTGGTCGCCACCTCCAGTGTGGATCGCGCTGTGCGTGGCCACCGGGCTCTTCACTGTGGTCAACGTCTTCATCTTGCGCGGGAGCGATGGGCTTCCGCTACAACCCAGAGTCCAAACCCGCTGAGGCTGCCGTCGTTGCAGTTAGCGTCATCGAGATCTTGGCAGGGCTGATGGGACTCGCCTTCGTGATGTTGACGCTGGCGGCCTTGGTACTCGCGCAAGCGATCCGTCCGGACCTTTAGCGCTCGTGCAGCCACAGTGGCCCGCGGGTCCACGGGCGAACTCGGCCCCACCCTTGGCTCCGACCGGGTGAAATCCTCCGCGGTGGGTGGGTGTAGGCGAAGTTCGACCGATTACGGCCGACTACTACCGGAACCCCGTCCGAATCAAAGCCGTACCCCGCCGACCGAACGGTAAAGGGTGCAAACCATCACTGCGCTGTCATAGAGCACACCGCAATGCCCTCACCGGACATGAGCGTGC
>JANLPS010000248.1:0-8022 GCA_031367385.1 Archangium sp.
GTTGGTCCCCGGCACGGCGGGTGGGGTTTTTCGCTTCGCGGCCTTTTGCCCGTGGGGTGGTTCGACCGCATCCCTGTTATGGTGCCCCCACGACCCACGAAACCAGCTTTACTTGTGGCTGTAGCTGAACAGCTCGGTGCCGCGGAAGAAGTACGAGATCTCGTTCTTCGCGTTCTCGACCGAGTCTGAGCCGTGCACGGTGTTCGCGTCGATCGACTTGGCGAAGTCAGCGCGAATGGTGCCCTTGTCGGCCTTCTTCGGGTCGGTCGCGCCCATCAGGTCGCGGTTCTTCTGCATCGCGTTCTCGCCCTCGAGGCACATCAGCACCACGGGGCCCGAGATCATGAACGAAACCAGGTCTTTGAAGAACGGTCGCTCTTTGTGCACCGCGTAAAAGCCTTCGGCTTCACGCTGCGAGAGCTGCTGCAGGCGAATCGCGACCGGCGTGAGGCCGCTCTCTTCGAAGCGCGAGATGATCTTGCCGATCACGCCTTTTTCGAGCGCGTCGGGCTTGAGAATCGACAGGGTTCGTTCGACGGCCATGGTGCTGTCCTTTAAAGAGGGGTTCGCGAGCGCGGCTACACGACGCGTCATGAGAGCGCAAACGAATTCCGTCGTGCCGCTGCGCTGTGCTTGTACATTGCCGCCGCCATGCCAACGCTCCCCATGCCTACCGACGTCGTTTCGCTCATCGGCAACACCCCGATGGTGAAGGTCTCGCAGCTCGATACCGGGCTCTGTGAGCTCTACCTGAAAATCGAGAGCTCGAACCCCGGAGGCTCGATCAAAGATCGCATCGGCCTCTCGATGATCGCGGCCGCCGAAGCCGAAGGCAAGCTCGGGCCCAACCAGAAGAACCTGATCGAAGCGACCGCCGGCAACACCGGGTTGGGCCTCGCGCTGGTCTCGGCGATGAAGGGCTACAAGCTGCGCCTCGTCATCCCCGACAAGATGAGCCAAGAGAAGATCCTCCACCTCAAGGCGCTGGGGGCTGAGGTGGTCATGACCCGCTCTGATGTGGCGAAGGGTCACCCTGACTACTACCAAGACGTCGCCCAGCGCCTCGCCAACGAGAGCGGCGCGTTCTACGTGAACCAGTTCGAGAACCCCGCCAACACGATGGCGCACGAGACCACCACCGGCCCCGAGATCGTGAAGCAAATGGGCGGCAAGCTCGATGCGATGGTCTGCGGCGTCGGCTCGGGCGGTACCCTCACCGGCCTCGCCAACTGCTTCAAAAAAGAGATGCCCAACTGCGAGATGGTGCTCGCAGACCCCGAGGGCTCGGTGCTCACCGAATACGTGAAGACCGGCCACCTGGGCAAAGCCGGCTCGTGGGTCGTCGAAGGCATCGGCGAAGATTTTCTGCCGAAGATCCTCGACTTGAGCTCGGTGAAGATCGCCTACACGATTCCCGACGCGGAGGCGCTCGAGGCGGCTCGCATGCTGCTCAAGAAGACCGGCCTGCTGGGAGGCTCGTCGACCGGCACCTTGCTCGCGGCGGCCCTGCGCTACTGCAAAGAGCAAAAGACCCCCAAGAAGGTGTGCACCTTCGTGTGCGACAGCGGCAACAAGTACCTCTCGAAGATGTTCAACGACTTCTGGATGACCGACCAGGGCTTCTTGAAGCGGGAGCGGCGAGGTGACCTGCGCGACCTGATGACCCGCCAATACTCGGCCGGCTCGGTCGTCACGCTCGGGCCGAACGACACCCTGTTGGTCGCCTACGCACGCATGAAGCTGTACGACATCTCGCAGCTGCCGGTGCTCGAAGGCGGCACGGTGGTCGGCATGATCGACGAATCAGACCTGCTGGTCGCCGCGGTCGAAGACGAGTCGAAGTTTCGCCTGCCGGTGCGCGAGGTGATGTCGACCCGGCTCAAGACGGTCGACGTGAAGACGCCGGTCAAAGAAGTGGTCGACATGCTCGACACCGGCTTCGTGCCCATCGTCGTCGAGGGCGCAACCTTCATCGGCCTGGTCACACGAATGGACGTGTTGAACCACCTGCGCCGCAAGCTCCGCTAGCGCTACCCGACGACGCCATTGAATACGCCGTAGCCACCTGGCAGAAAGAAGTCAGTGCCAGTGTCGAGCCCAAACGCATTGAGCACGGTCGCGGCCACGTCTTGCGATCTCGGCACCCGCTTCGCCGTCAGCCCGCTCTCTTCAACCAACTCCACCGGCACGCCCAACGGAGTGCCTGCGATGGTCTCATCGAAGCCGCCGATCAACTGATTGCCGATGATCGAGCCTCCCGCGACGATCGCCATCGTCGCCGGGTGGTGATCGCTCGTATCGAAGGTGCGCCCGAAGTCGCTGAACACGTACACGATCGTCTCGTCGAACAGCGTCTTGCCCGCGGTCGACCCCGGCGTGTGCATCATCTCGAGCATCATGCGGCCCACGCACTCCATCGCGACGCGCAGCTGCTGCCACCCACCCCGCGCGTTGCCATGCGTATCGAATTGAATGTTGTTGAAGCTCGACCCATTCATCGCCACCGAGGTGACCAAGTCTGACTTCAGCAATTGCAGCGCGAAGTCATACGGCCCCATCGAGCCCGACGAGCCGCACTGATCAGAATACCCGACGCAGGTCTCCCACGGCCAGGGGTACGCGGGGTCGGCGGCCTGCAGATATTCGAAGCCCTTCTTCGCCGAGATGATGTCGACCACGTTGCGCGCGACGGTTCGACTGGCGCCCTTGTAGGTCTCATACAGCTGCTCGAGCTGTGCATCGGCCGACGCGACCGACTTGCCTTGCAACTTTTGCAACGCGCTCAACAGCGAGGCATCGACCCGCGTCGCTGGCACGTCGTCTCCCGCGGCGGCTCCTCCGGCGAGGGGCACGTTCGGCACATTGACGCGCTTGCGAAGCCCAGCCCACGACGAGTCGCGCTTGTCGCTCAACGTGGGGTTCAACCCCGCGGCGCTGCCCAGGGTCACCGGTGATGAGGCCGCGGGCAGATCGAGTGACACCGTCGCAGGGCCACCGATCACCACGTTGCCGATCGGCCGATCTTTGAACTTCGAGGCCAACGCATTCGCCACCACCGCCTGCACCGCCGGAGCGCGAAACGTCGCCCCCGCCACGCCGCACATGCCTGCCACGATGCCGCTCTGGTGCGCCGCGGTGCCCTGGTCGACGCCGGCCAACACGGCCATGCGCTCGTACAGCTTGTACTTCGGGTTGGCGAAGGCGTACCCCTCGCGACGGTGGTTCTGCGTGCCGCCCGACGACGCGATCACCGTCGAGGCATCGCCCGGGTTGTCCCAATTCCACAAAATGGGGCCGCGGAGCTTTCGCGCTGGCCCCGGTGCGTCGAGGTCGACGGGGCTTCGGTCCCAGTTCTCGACCTGCTGGGCGCGGTACCCGTACGGCAAAATTCCGCCCTCGGGTTTTGCCACGTACTTCGCGATGCCCGACGAGGTGAACGGGCAGAGCATGCTCTCCCAGTGAAGCCCGCCGCCGACCCAAATCGTCAGCAACTTGGTGGCCTTGCCCGTCGGAGCCGCGAACGCCGAGCGCCCCGCGAAGCTCGAGAGCAGGCCCATCTGCGTGAGCCCCAGCCCTGCCTGCATCAACCGCCTTCGAGAGAGTCGCATCAGTAGAAGACCCACAGTGGGTGACGAATGAAATACGAGCACAGGCCGACGTACGCGTTGCCCGCGTTTGAATCGGCGACGAGCGGCACGAACAGGTCGGTGTACAGCGCGTTCACCTCGTCGTCGCTCAGCTGCGTGGCGATGAAGTGAAGGCCCCAGCGGCGAATGGTGGTCTTCGCGGTGGCCTCGTCAGCCGTGCCCATCGACCCCGCTGAGAAGAGCGCGGTGTTCCCCGTCTTGCCGAGCGCGAAGCGGCACCAGGCCTGTGAGGTCTGCTGCATGGTGAGCACGTAGGTGGGCGAAACCGTCGAGTCGGCCCTGATCTGGCCGGTCGAGCTGCCTCCGCCGATCGCGTAGAACCGCTCAGCCGTCTGGCTCTGCCGCGGAGCCGGCATCTCATCGGGCCCAAGCAACGGGTAGCGATCTTCGTCTTTTTTCTCGGCCATCTCGACGTCGTATTCGAAGGCCTTGATGTAGAAGTCGGAGTTGTCCAGCCCCAGCTGTTGGTACAGCGTTCGCTGCGCCTGCTGGCCGGTCATGCGAACCAGCACCTTCGCGTTCGGGTCGGGCCTCGGGTCGCGGCTTTGCGTTGCCAGGTTGGTCACCCACGCACGCACGTCGCTCATCGAGACGCCGTTGACGGCCGTGCCCGCCGAGGCGCGATCGGCGTACGCCAGGCCCGCGATCGGCATCTGCTTGAAGACCCCGGTGCCGTGCCCCTCGAGCAGCTTGATGAGCTCGCTGTTGTCGGGGTCTCCCGGCTTGACCAGCTTCTCGTCTGTCACCAGCAGCGCCTGAAACGTGCCCAGCGAAACGAAGAATGAGCGCACGCCGGCCACGTGGCAGCCAGCGCACTCGCCCTTGAGCCCGTCGTAGATTTTCTTGGTCTCGGCGGTGGCGGAGGTGCCACACACGCTCTGCCGGGCGAGCACCGGAGCAGGCCCCGAGGCTTTGTCGCAAGCCATCGCCAGCACCATCAGCACGAGGGCGCGGTTCACAGGCCCCTCCCCATCGAGACCGATTGGGTGAGCGTCTTCACGAAGGGCCGAATCGCCCGGTTCTTCGAGATGAATTTCGCGGTCAGATCATCGAGATACCCAGCCTCGAGCGCCGGGTCGATGTCACGCCCGAGCACCTGCTGATGCAAGTGCCGCACGACGCAGCGATCGAACGCGCCCGAAGCGACGATCATCTTCGCGAACCCCAGCGGCCCGATCGTGCCGTCGCTGGTCTGCCCCAGCAGGGTCTGATCGGGCGGCAAGAAGTCGATGAAGATGCTCTCGGGGTTCATCGCCTTGAGCGTCTGGGAAATCGGCGTCATCACCGTGTTGGCCTGGTACCAGTGGTTCCACTCGGTGAAAGGCACGTGACCGAAGGGGTACATGCCCTTCTCGAAGCCCGGCCAATGCCACTTGCCGACACCGGCGATCGGGTAGAGCCCGCCCCACCCTTCGAAGGCCTGACCATCGCGAGCGAAGCGCTTGAAGTGAATCGCCGCGGGGTCGATGCGGCGGTGGCAATTCTGACAGGGGCCCTCCTTGCCGGGGTCGCTGATGTACGGGTTGAAGTCTTGGCTGTTCGGAGGTGACAGCACCTCGCACGCGAAGGTCTCCAGCGCTCGCGCGGCCCGCACCCGCTCTCGAGGGTACGCGCCCATGAACCCGATCTGGGTGAGCACGCCGGCCGAGGGCACGCCTTTCACCGGGTCGTTCTGGGTGCGCGGGTCGTATTTGTACGAGCGGTCGGCGAGCAAGAACGGGTTGCGCTCTGACACCGTGTACTCGCGCCAGGCCCAGGCGTCGTTCGCGTCATGCAACGGGTCGACGGGCACGCCGGCGAACTTCGAGGGCTGCCACCAGCGATCGTCGGTCTGCAGCTGCAGCGCCCCGGTCTCGAGCGCGGTGTTGATCAACGCCGCCTGCAGCTCGACCGGGCCCACCGAATAGTCACCGAGCACCAGGTCGGTGACGGGTCGGTCGTACCAGGCCAGATGCGCGAACAGGCGTGCTGACTCCTCTTGCAGCAGGCGACGCTGACCATGCGGGTTGAACGAGATGAAGGGTGCCCACCCAGGGTAGGTCTCTTTCACGTACCAGCAGCCGACGGCGTGAGGCCCGCACCCACAGGTGCCTCGCGGCCGGCCTTCGCACACCGCGCCGTCATTCGGGTTGGCGGGGCTGCCGACCAGGCGAATCATCGTGCCCGGCGCCCACCAGGGCTCGACCATCGCCGTGGTCTTGACGCCGGTGCAGTCTTTGAGCTGGTCGCGGTAATAGACGAACGCGCCCGCGTTGTCGGTGCCGGCCGGGCAGATCTCCAAGATTCGCTGTTGCTTCGGCGCGTACTCAGGCGCATCAGCGTCATTGGGTATGAGGGGGATCATGAACCACCCACGGGCCAGCTCGAACATCGTCTGGTAAAACGCGGGCGACGCGAGGGTCTGATCGACGAAGTGCTCGACGTACAGCCGCTGGGCCGCCTCGTCGCCTGCGGCCAGCAGGGCTGCCTGCTCAGCGTCACTGGCGGGCACTCCGCGCAAGGCGAGTGACGTTCGCCGCAGCAACCTCAGCGGGCTCAGCGTGTCATTCGGGGGCGCAGCGGTCGGGTCGGTCTCGACACACGGCTCTTCGGTCGCGCCACCGCCTCCAACGCCCGCTCCCCCGCCCTGCGTGCCTGGTGGCCCCTTGATGGTGCCAGTGCACGACAAGAGCGCGAGCGCGCCAATCAGCCAAAGAGCACGCATTGAGGCCTCACAGCCTACCAAGCCTCATGCCACCACGGTCGCCCCGCGGTCAGGTCGCTCATCAGCCCACGTCGGTGTGGGGAGGCGCCCTCGAAATGGCGCCCTTCGAGTCACTTCAGATCGTCGTGCTTGATTGTAACGCGAGGCGTCTCTATAAGCGCCGCGCTCGCCCAGGTGGCGGAATTGGTAGACGCGCTAGATTCAGGGTCTAGTACCGGCAACGGTGTGGAGGTTCGAGTCCTCTCCTGGGCACAGTGTGGGGAATCGGTCGCAAGGCCGATTCCCCTTTTTCTTTTTCAGGAGCCTGCCCACGTGTACCGACATGTCGCCTGCCTCAGCGTCGCGCTCGCGGCCTGCCCCACGCCAGTCTCCCAAGACATTCAGGGCTCGATCGTGAACGTGAGCGTCACCTCGGGCGGCAGCGATGACTGCGTGCCTCCGCGGTACCTGGGCGACGGCGGTACCCAGTTCTTCGGGTTTCAGAAGAACGGCAAACCGGCGATCAGCTCGTCGTACGAGGCCTTTTGGGGCCCTTCTCGGGTCGATGGCGGCATCATCGCGCCCGGCTCACGGCAAGACTTCGTGATCGACCAAGAAGTGAACCTGGTGCAAGGCATCGACTCCGCGCGCATCTGCGGCCGGGTCTTCTACACCTGGTCGTCACCCTCGGGCGGGCCCCCGTGGGTGATGCAGCTCAATCAACGTTGGGAGGCCATCGACCTGGGCTGCGACTCGCCCGGCGCCCAATTGCCCCTCACCGCCTGCAACTCGACCCGGCTCTTCACCTTCACGCCGCTGGGCTCTTGTGGGCTCAACTGCGTTCAGGTCGGAGCCGCCAGCGACATCACCTGCGCCTGCCCGAAGTAGTCAGCACCCCGCCCCGTCGCGATGACCCACCCTCCCGGGCTCGCAGGCACCCGCAATCGTTCGAAGCCAGCCGTGGCGCCATTCCTGCTTTGTCGGCAGGCATGCTCCGACTCATTCAAGACCTCGTTCGTGATCTGGTGAACCCCACCGTTGTCGCCGACCCCGATGAGAGCCTGTGGTCGCCCTCGGGCTGGTCAGAGGCCGCGACGGGCCCGAGTGTCGTGCACGCCGAGCTGGGTGCCGCACCGATGGCCGTGAACACCGACGGCTCGGCCGCCGAGCACCAGGCCGCCTAAGAGACTCGCGATTGGTCGACTGGAGCCGGCGCCATCGCATCAGGCGTGCCAGCGCCCGAGTGCAGGGCCTGCGCCTCAGCCAGTCGCAGCGCCTCTTCATCGAGCTTCTTCTCTCGCTGAGCGCGCCATCGGTACACGACGAAGCCGACGATAAAGACGGCCACCATCGCGATCAGCACCCCCCGCTGACCCTTGCGAATCTGCTGAATCAGCATGTCGAGCTCGCCACCGAACTTGTAGCCCAAGAAGACGAAGATCGGCGCCGACGCCAGAGCCGCGATCGAGTCGAAGAAGACGAAGTGCGACCACTTCATGCCGACCGAGCCAGCGGTGAAGTAGGTCACCGAGCGCACGCCAGGCAAGAACCGCGCGATCATGATGATCTTCTCGCCGTGCTTCTTGAACAGCAGCTCGACGCGGGCGCGCTTCTCAGGCGTGACGATGCGAGAGAAGAACCCGCCCTGCTTCTGGCCGACCTTCGAGCCGATGCGGCGGCCGGCGATGAAGA
>JANLPS010000319.1:0-2442 GCA_031367385.1 Archangium sp.
CGGTGATGCGGTCGTCGGTGATGCGGTCGCTGGCGATGCGGTGGCAGGTGATGCGGTGGTCGGCGATGCGGTGGCCGGTGATGCGGTGGTCGGCGAGGCGTTCGTCGGCGATCCCCGTGGCAGCGACTTGGTCGATGAAGCACTCGGCAGCAACTTGATCGGTGATGCCGCCGTCGGCGAGGGCGAGGCGCTCGTCGGCGAGGCGCTCGTCGGTGACGCGCTCGTCGGTGACGCACTCGCCGCTGACGCACTCGTCGGCGATGGAGCTGGCGCCGACGCCCCCGCCACCCGAGTCGGCCTGGCCTTCGCAGTGGGCAGCGCGCGAAAAAACCGTTCGAGCACCAACGCACTCGCCTTCACGACCTCCCCGCACTTCCGTTCCGGAGGAAACTCGCGCCTGAGCACCGTCGACTGGTCAGGCGCGAGCACGACGAGCTTCCACCCAGCTCTCAGGCTCACCTGCCAGCCTGGCTCAACCGGCAGCTCCGCTCCGAGGCCATCGATCGCCTCAGGCAGCGCTGCCGCACACGACTCCGTGTCAAAACGCACAGCCGGAGCTGTCGACACCACGAGCAACGCGAGAACGGGCCACAGCACCATCGCACTCGTACTTGAAATTGCCTCCTCCCGCGACGCCTCCGGTCTCGGTCAGCTCACACGCTCTGCCCGTGACCGTACTTATCGTGCCGCGTCTCCCAGCGCCTGCACGATGCGTGACGGCCCGTCATCGACGTGGTCATCGTTGCAGAGCACCACCGCAATGACCTCGCCGCCCAAGCGCGCGGCGCCGGTGCTGCGAAACCCGGCGGTCTCTCCGGTGTGGCCCCACCCTGGAGGGTTGACATCGTAGCGCCACAACCCGAGCCCATATGCGGCGACGCTGACGGGCTCGGTCGAGGTCGTCATCGCGGTGAGGCTGGCCGCCGAGGTGAGCTGCCCCCCGAGCAAGGCGCCGAAGAACTTCGCGACCTCCGAAGCGGTCGAAATCACGCCCCCCGCCGCCCAGGGCACCGAAGGGTTGAGCGCGTACGTCGCGTCGACCGTGGGGAGCTCAAGCGGGTGGTGCGCTCCGGTGGCGCTGAAGGTCGAGCTGTAGCCGTGTGCCAGCCCGCTCGTCGCGCGCACGCCATCGTCGAGCCAGGTGCGGGTCAGCCCCAGGGGCTGGGCGACGCGCTGCTGAAGCGCGGCGGCGAGTGACAGGTGGGTCACCTGTTCGATCAGCATGCCCAGCACGACGAAGTTGGTGTTGCTGTACGAGAACTGCGTGCCCGGCGTGAAGAGCAGCGGCTCGTCTTTGACCACGTCAACCAGCTGCTGCGGCGTCCACACCTTCGTGGGGTCGCCGAGGCCACCGGCGTCGATGAACGCTTGTTGATTTTGGTACGGGAGCAACCCGGTTCGATGCCCGAGCAGCTGCCGCACGGTGATCGTGTGGCCGTGGGGTATCGCCGAGAGATAGTGATCGACGAGGGCATCGAGCTCGACGGCGTGCTCGTCGACCAACTGCATCACTACGGTGGCCACCATCGACTTGGTGATGCTGCCGACCCGCATCGCTGCGTTCGTGGTCATCGGCTCTGACGAGTCGCGGTTGGCGAGACCTGCCGCGCCTGACCATCGAAAGGCGCCGAGTTGGAGCGTGGCGGTACAGCCCACCAGCCCCAGCTGACTGACTTGTGCCGCGAGGGCCGCGTCGAGGCGCAGGCTGCGGGGGTCGGCGGGGCCGGCGTCGAAGGCTCCGGCGTCGAACGCACCAGCATCAAACACTCCGGCGTCGCTGGCCCCAGCGTCGAGACGGGGGCCCGCATCGAATGGCCCGGAGTCGCGAGGCCCGACACCGCCGTCAGCCACTGCGCCGCCGGCATCATTGATGACCTCGTCGGCCCGGCCGCCGCCCGGGTCACACGCGGCCAGGGTCGACAGCGCCAGGCCGAGCGCAATTCGCATCGTCGAAGCGGTGTGCGGGGGGGTGCGAGCGCTGTGCGTCATAGGTGCTCCTCGAGGTAGACCCTGACCTTGAGCAAGAACCGTTCTCGGGCCTTTCGCCGCCGTCTCCCCAGGGCCGCGGGGGCGAAGTGAGCCGAATCGTCCCCCTGCTGGGAGCGCCGAGGAGCCAGTTTCGCACCGGGTGGTACTTCAACCGGGTTTGTGCTGTGAAACGGCCCGTGGCGCGCCTTCTTTTGCTCGACGACGACGCAACACTGGTGACCACGCTCACCTTTGCCTTCGAAGACGCGGGGCACGTCGTCATCAGCGCCTCCGACGGTCAAGAGGGGTTGCGACTGGCCCGAGAAGGCGTTGCCGAGCTGATCGTCTCAGATGTCAACATGCCGAAGCTCGACGGGTTTTCGCTCTGCCGCAAGCTCCGCGAGGCCGGCTCGCCGTTGCCGATCATCTTGCTGACCTCTCGCGACAACGAGACCGACGAGACCCTCGGGCTCG
>JANLPS010000332.1:0-2237 GCA_031367385.1 Archangium sp.
CTCCGCTGGCTCGGCGTCTGCCCGCTCTGCCGAAGGCTTTTCAGCCCGGCCGCGCCGCCGCGTGGACCCTCCCGCATCTGATCAAGTAGTACTAGGCGCGCGCCTTCACGACCAGACGGCCTTCGAAGACCAGGGCACTGGGTCGACAGCGATGCTGCGCAGCTCGCAGACGTACCGGGCGCCTTTCGCGTCGCGCAGCCACAGCTCGTCAGGCCCGGGCAGCATCTCCGAGAACGAGAGCCACGGGGCCTGACGCGAGAGGCGGGCCAGCAGGTCGAGCAGAATGGGCGAGTGCCAATCGAGGTAGAGCGGCTTCACCTCGGTCGGGCTGCGCAGAAAGACCCTTCGGGGCAGACGGTGCGCTTCGCGGAATGCCGCGGCGCGCTCGACACGGTTGAGCTCGTCATCGAGCCAGCGAAGGTCGGCGGCCTCGAAACGCCAATGGGCCCGCTCGATCACCACCCCGCCCAGCAGTCGCCGCGGCCCGGTCGGCAGGCCCGTACCCAACGAGAAGGCCGACGCCGCCTTGAGTCGAATGCGCCGCTCGAACACCTCCCAGAGGTCGAACCGCTGCCGACCGCGCGTCACGACCAACCCCTTGCCGACGCGCCGCACCGTACAATCGGCCGCGCGGAGCACCCGGTTCGCTGGCCGCTCGGAGTCGAAGTCGAAGCCCAAATCGAGGTGCCAGTGGTCTTTCGCCAGCCGCGCATCTTGCGACGAGCGCGCGAAATCCTCCCAGGGAATGGGGGAGATGCCGCCGCTCCCAAGGTCACGGAGCCACTCACGCTCGAGTAGCCGGCGATCGGGAGCGTGCGCCAGCTCCGACAAGGTCGTGAAGGTATTCACTCCGGGGTGCAGCTCGCTGAGCACCGGCAGGCCCTCGCCTCGCAACATCGCCTCGGCCGACGGAGCGGCCCACATCAAGTCGGGCGAGTGGTGCCGCGCCCCCGGCCACCCGGGGCACGGGGCCGAGAATGCGCCTCGTTCGCGAGTCAGCTTCTCGCGCAACGCGCTCGCGACGGCCGCAACGCTGCTCGGCGTCTCGCCATCGAACAACCCAGCGGTCTCGGCCCAGAACACGTGCAACGGCAGCGGAGCATCGCCGAGCTGCTTGAACGTTCGCAGCAGCTCCACCGAGAGCAGGCGCGCAATGCGGTAGGTGTACCAGCGGGCAATGCCCAGCACCGTGACCAGCGGCTGGGCGACCTGCTCCAGCATGGCGGGGCTCAATGAGAGCTCGAGCGAACGCCGGCATTCTTCGTAGACCAGCCCGCGCCCGCCATAGGTGCGACCCTCGTGGCGCTTCGCCGCCGCGCCCGTCGCCTCGGTGAACACCTTCTCGAGCCCAACCAGCGCTGCGCCCAGTTTCGCCGTACCTGCCGCTGAGTCGACCTTCGAGAGCGCCTTCTTCACGCGCACCACCGGGGGCGCTCGCTGGGGCAAGAATCTGAGCGGGTCGTGCGAGATCGCCACCGCGAACGTTAGCCGAACGATGTTCTGATTCGTGAGCCGCTCGAGCAATGCCTGGTCAGCCACCTTCGACGCCACCATGGGCCCGGAGCGCTGGAGCACCCTCAGAAACCGCGCCTCCTCGGCCGTCACCTCGACCGTCGAGGTCGGCGTGCGCAGCGTGCGCCCATCGATTCGCACATCACCGGGCAACACCACCCGCGCCTGGTCTGGAGCGATGGCGTCGGCGATCGCCCGGGCCGCCCACGGCTCGAGAAACGTCTTGCGTGCCTCGATGAGCCGCTTGGCTGGCTCGAACCGGCCCTCCCCCCACTCCGCCCACCCCACCGGCCCGAAAAACCCGATCGTGTCGTTCTTGGCGCAGTAGCGTTGCAGGTACCGGGCAACCATCAGCTCCTTTTTTCGCGTCTTCGAATCGGTCGCGCCCGGTGGCTTTCGCAGCAGCGAGTCGAGCCCATCGACGACCGCGGCGCGGTTCTGCCAGGTCACCGCTTCGCGAAACCGCGGGTGCGCCGCGACCCCTCGCCACGCCTCGGTGCCCGGCGCCGCCAAGGTCTGCTCGAGCCACGAGAATGAGAACCCCGCGCCCCGCAGCAGCACCGGCCGCCAGAGTGACCAGCCCGCACCCAGCTGGGGCCGCTTAGACGCAATGCTGGTCATTTAGCAGCGGGGCGCTGGACCCATTTCTTGTCGTAAGCGCTCATCTTGATCTTCACGACGCGTGGAAAACTGCGCTTCGGACGGCGTGGCGGCAGCAGTAAGAG
>JANLPS010000335.1:0-9861 GCA_031367385.1 Archangium sp.
ACCCGACGCCCCCCTTCCGGCTGCGCTGACCACGATGCGTCGGAACGCGTGATCACGACGTCGGAATGGTTGACCACGATGCGTCGGAATGGGTGACCACGATGCCCCGGAACCGGCGATCACGATCGGTCGGAGCGCGCAGACCAATGCACCTAAGGTGAAACGAGTCGGCGAAAGGCTTCTCCTGGACGCTCTGCGGCGCATTGTTGACGCCGCGAACGCGTCCTTGTCAGCGGTGAATTCGAGGTCGAGGCAGGGAGTCGCGGCGGACGACGTCAGCACCGCGCGCAGTGGGCCTGAGCAGGCTGAGGGGCCGAACGCGCGCGCCGATTCGTCGTGTTTGCGCGTACCTCATGACGACGTAGACTGAAGGGACGGAGAGCAGATGGACACAGTGTTCGTGGCGCGGCGTAAGGGGCATGAGGGTCTGCTGCTTCTCGTGGAGATGGGTCTGCACGACGGAGCAAACGTCGCCTTCGACAAAGCCGGCAAGACGGTTCGTTTTGGCTTGGTCGCCTTCGTCGAGGAGTCCGAGCTGGAACTGCCCTTCGAGTCGAACCGGCTCTCTGATGAACAGCGTCGGGCCTTTGTGTCCCACTGGACTCGGTACGAACAGACGGCCGCCGTCGGGCACGAGATTGAGCTCCTTCTGGCGGTCGCTCAAGAGCATCCGGTCCGGCACAACCTTGAACGACATGGCGGCGTTCACCTTCCCGCGGGCCCCGCGTCGTCGCTCGTCGAGCTGGTCCGGCGTCTTCGCAATTGGCTCAAAGTCGCCAAGAATGAAGACGTAGTGGGCGACATCGGGACCTATGGCGGTCGCACTTGGGTGGTGGCGGAGGTGCCCGACATGCACACTGGCCCGCGCATCCCGCTCGAAATCCACGCGGACTCCAAGGCGGCTGGCATTGCGCGGTTCCTAGCCTTCGTCATTCGTTGCGGGGGACCAGAGAACATGCGCGCCACCCGTGGCGGAGGACGGACCGTCCTCATGTCCCGAGACGGACAAGCCGAACTTGAGAGCGGCCAGTGGTTCTACTTCTCGCAGACCTGACGACCCGAAGAGTCTACATGTGTCGCCTACGCGTTGCCCCGCAACTCTCCTCCGGGACCCCCTAGTACGAGAAGGAGATGGCGATGCAGGGCATGGACGAAGCAACACGATCCCGGCAGGCCGAGCGTGTTGAGTCGCACGAAGGTCTGGGAGCGAAAAGGCCGTGTCGTCGATTCTCGCGTGTGCGCTCGACGATGCCTACGACTCGGTAGGCCGCCCCTGAACAATCTAGCAGGATCCTCGTCCTCGCAAACGCTTACACTAACTACTGTTTTCTCGGCGAGTTTACATAATTCTTATTATGCGACATCGACGAAGTAGCGTTACTTAAGTATCTCACGGGCCTTTGGAAGTCGTCAAATTCTCGGCAACGGCTCGCGCCTATCGAAGCAACCGCACCCACCAACCGAGGGGCTCACCATCGTCATTGAAGGGCGTGCTTTAGGGTTTGAGTTTGTAGGTTCGCTCGATGATGGTGGCCAAATCGGGCCCCTTCCAATGAGGGCGAACCCAGCTCAATCGCTGATTGAGCGAACCGACCCGAGCGCGCCGCCAGTGACCGCGCACCATGAAGCGCCGCAGCACTCCGCGGCCCTGGGCTTGACGGTCGAGCTGCTGCAGGGCACGCACCTGGGAGATTTCAATAGCCCCCGGCAGAAAGAATACCGAATCTGAGCTGAACGTTAGCGGCGGCCCACCGCGGGTTCTGGGTTCTGAGGTCGGTTTCGTTGGCGGTGGCCTTGACTCGGCCTCGACCCCTGCGCTGGTGGCGTAAAGCACGGAGTTCAGTGCGACCTGCAGCAAACCGCGCAGGGGGTTGGTGTACGCCGCCGCCGTTTCGAGCGCCAAGGGTGCGACGTGGTCGAGCGAGACCTGCACCGGTTCGTCCCCCTTGAGTTCGAGAGTGTGCTCGAAGTGCACGGGCAGGTCGGAGCCCAAAGCGTCGAACGCAAAGCAGACGTCAAGCGTTCGCTCGTCGCCGTGGCTCCGCTCGGTGACAAAAACCGTCAAGACGCGAAGGTACCGGCCCTTGAGCGGGCAGACCTTTTGGCGGGCGAGAAGCCGTTCGCCCATCGAAAGAACATGTCGATCTGTAAAAACCAGGGCGAACGATACAAACGGCACTCTGAGCTCGGGTGCTCGCACGTCGAGGTCGGTGCCCGCCAGCATGTAGGCGAGGGCCTCATCGACCCAGAAAGCCTTGCGCCGATGAAGCTCAAAGTTCACCAGCGTGGGCAACCATGGCGCCAGGGTGGGTGCGTCTTCGGGTGCTTCGCGCACGTACCGTTGTACTTCGAAATTCAAACGCAGCTCGTCAGCGGTGATGGCGTTTTCGTTGAAGTTGGCGGCCTTTCGGGTCTGCTCGGCGACACTCCGAATCAGGGCGCCCGCTGCCGGCTGAGCCGCAATCAGGCGCTCAAAAGCCAGCGGCGGTGGGTGCTGGGCGGGCTCATCGCAGAGTTCGAGTTCGTCCCACAGCCAAGAGGGGTCGAAGGCCGGGGCATTTTCTTCGAGGGCTCGCTGGTACATGCCGTCGAGGCCTTGGAGCAGCTCAATCGTGCGCTGCCGCATCGGAGGCCGCTTCGCTGCCTCACGCGGCGTCAAGTCGTCGAGCATGGGCACGGGAATGTCGAGCCAGTCGCGGTAGTGCTTCGAGAGGTGGTCGAGAACGAGGGCCTCTTGGAGTTCAGGCGAAAGGCCGGTCTCGCGACTTTCAGACGCCTTGTCGCTTTTCAGCGATTCCCGAACGAGCTGCTGCATGTCTTCATGCGTCGTCGCCTGGTGACGAATCGAGTCGCCGCCAAGTTGCTCGATGAGCGCCCGGCCGCGGGTGCCCCGCGCCACCGAGTTGACCTCGAGTTCAAGCGAGTCGCCCCTCAGCCTGAGCAAGCCCAGCGAAACCGGCTCACCTTTGACGTTCGGGCCATACCAGCTCCACGTCTCGCCCTGCCCGCGTTCGAGCTTCGAGTGCTCAAGCGCATCGACCAGCGCCCCACGATTGAGCACCGAGAAGTGAATGCGAGTCACGACCAGTTCTTCGCCGTCGGTGTTGGCGAGCTGAGGTACGGCCGGGGTCAATATCGAGCGCGCCCACACTTCGTGAAAATGAGGCGGCATCGAGCGGTAAAATGGGTCAAGGCTCGCCCCAGGGTGCTGGGCGATATGGTCGGCCCTGTCTTGTTTGACGGCCGCGCGCAGGCCTTCGAGCCAGGGCTGGGCAATGGTCAACAGCCCCTCGAGCTCGGGCTTGCCCGATGCCCCAGGCACGACGACGCGGGCCACGAGTGCATCGAAGCGGTGTAGACTTCGTGAGCCCAATTTCTCTTGAACCGTCACTTGTCCGCCTTCGATGAGGTCGACGAGCGTCAGTGACTCACCGGGGCTGAGCTCTTCGACTCGGTACAGGCGCATCGCCGAAGCCTCGAGCGCTTCGAGATGGGCACGCTCTCCGCGAGTGAGCCGAGGGCCCTCTGCGGCTAGAAAACGTTCGACGACCGTCTCGTTGGTCGCAAGCTGCCGGTCGAAGACGAACCAGTCGTCGAGCACCTGCTCGCTCACAGCAGAGAAGTGCTCATTGAGGTTCGTGTCCTCAAGGTCGTCCAAAGGCTCCCAAAACTCATCGAGCGCCAGGTCATCTTCGTCGACGAGGTGTTGGTCGACGTACTCCAGCAATTTGGTTCTCGCCGACGTTCGTTCGGCCCGCGTGTAGCTCAGCGGCCGTTCGGCCTGGCAGCACTTCTTGGATTTCTTGCCACTGCCGCAGGGGCACTGCTCATTTCTGCCGATTTTCATGTGGTACACACCACTCGTGATGAACTTCGGGGTTGGGCATCAGTTCAGGCCGGCGTTTCCTCGTCGAGGTCGTCTACTTCGTCGTCGCCCCCACTCCATTCGCCTGTCATCGACGTGGCTTCCAACACCGCCAAGGCGATGTCGGGGTCCTCAGAATCCTCGAGGTGGGCCAGGACCTCGGGCGCCTCGGTGGGGCGTATCTCGCCAACTGCGACAATGGCTGGCAACAGAAGCGATTCGTCGGTGCGCTCCGAGCTGACGAGGTCGACAACATGCTGCCATGCCGCGTCGATTGACCACGCGCCTGCGGCCCAAATCGCCTCGGCGTGAATCTGTGGGCTCGTCGTGCTCAGCGACGAGACGATTTGCTCGTCGAAACCACCGACATAGCGCATGGCGAAGACCGAGGTGAGCTGCCACTCTTCGTCGCCGCTCGCGTAGGCGGCGCTGATTGCGCCGGCGTGCCAGGCCTCAGGGGCTCGAACCGAGGCCTCGAGAATGCGGCGCCGTACCAGTTTCGGGGTCTTCGCGTCGAGGTAGAGCGCGCGCAGTTCTCTTTGGATCTCGTGGAACGTGCGCTCGGAAATCGGAACCGAATCAGCGTCGTCGAAGCCGTCTGTTTGAGCAAGCTCGAGGATGGGCCCTAACGAGAGCGCCGCTTGCCCTCGGGTCTGTTCGGGCGCATCGGCAGAGCGCACGACTGCGAGCAGTGCGATGACCAGCTCGTCGTCGATGACGACCGAGTTGCCCGCCAACTCGACGGCGAGGGCCAGCTCAGGCTCGCTCGCAGCTGGGTTTCGAAGCACCTCGAGCAGCGCAGGGGCAGTACCATCGGCCCAATCCCACGGAGGCGCGTCGTTCAACTGCCGCAGGGCTTTGATGTTCATGGGCATCGCGCTTCTCCAAATCGGGCTGGCGAGCCCCTCAAATTCGCCGTGTCTTTTCGTGCACGCCGTCGTCGCTGCGGATGTGAGTTCGAACGCCGCTTCTGCATCGATACGCGCGTTTTGCTCGGGCGTGAACAGCTCTTTGCGTACTTCCTCCTATGGCCGGGTCGGCCCAGGGTTTGACTCGGTCTTCGCCTTCGCTGCCGCTTGCTTCGCTGCCTCCGCCCTTTCAGCCGCGAGCCTCTTCAAGGAGGCACCCTACTCTCGCGCCGAACGTCTCACTCGACAGCCCGCTTCGTCGCCACCGCTTCAGCTGTCGCACCCACAGGTTTCCGCTTGGCCGGTCATCCACTGCTGAGGCGACAAACCCTCGGCGCCACTCAACACAGGCTCCGTGCAACGGTTACCGACCTCAGTGGCTGCCCAGGTCAATCGACAGGATCTTCACTACAGCGTGAGCATCGCCCTTGTCGCCTTCCGTCGTGGCGTCGGCGTACTGGTAGTCGATGCGGCCGGCACCGGTTATTTCGTAGTGAATGGTCTTCGAGTAGCCCGCCCACTTCGGGCCGTTGTGCTTGCCCTTCATGACCGTGCTCGTCCCAACTCGAGGTGGCTGTCCTGGCGTGTTGGCGACGTGGTCCCAGAACTGCTGCGCGTTGGGGAGCCCGACGCGTCCAGGGAGTGACTTCCACTCTTCGAGGTACTCCCGGTGAACGAGCACGCGGTAGCGCGGCTTGTCGGCGGGCCTCTCGCCAGGCCGACGCGCGGAGACGTACGGGCGGTACCCGCCCGGCGCCGGGTCCGTCTCACTCAGGGCGCGCGACCTCCTCGAACGCGGCGTCGTCACCAGCGCCAGTCAAGATGCGGCGGCTCTTCTCGTTCGACAGCGCGCGGGCGGTGGTTCGCCATTCGCTGATGCACCGCTCGGCGGGCTCCACGCTGTCACCGGCCAGGGACTGCACGAGCGCGTCGAGGAGCTCGCGACGGAAGGTGCGTTGGTCGTCTTCGTCAAAGGTCGTTAGCCACGCGAACTCACCGAAGTCGGTGGCGCGCCGCTCCTTCGCTGGCCGCTCGAACGTGCCCTCGAGCGCGATGAACCGGCCAAACTGCTCGCGCAATGCGCGCAGAAAGTCGAAGCGACCCTGCGGCAACATCACGAGCCCGGTGCCGTCGGTGTCGCGGATCTGCGCGAACCCGATTCGCGCGGCGTCCATCAACTCCCGACGCTTTGATGCCAGGTCACTTGCTTGGTAGATATGATCCATCGTTAGCCTCCATTAACAGGATAATGGTGACGATTCTAACAATGCAACCGCACGATCGATCTCACCTAGCTGGATCAATGGGTTGGAATTTCAGGTTCAGACAGGATCCGGATGGAAGCCATGCGCCACGACGGGGGCCTCCAAGTCGGAGCGCCAGTATCGGGTGCGCTAACTGAACAAACCGGCAGGCCCTATGTCCGCGCAACCACCTAAACTCGCGGCCGTTTTCTTGAGAAGGTTACGTAATTCTTATTATCATACATCGATAAAGTAGGGTAACTTAAGTATCTCACGGCCACTCGAAACGCGTCAACTTTTCGAGTTCGCCTGACGCCGGTTACCGACCTCAGTGGGCAAGACCCGCAGCTCGAGCCTGCGACCAAGGTGTGCCGAGACGGCGCCGACATACCTCTGCCCGTGTCGGTCGACTACAACACCAACACCTATGACTGCCAGCTGATCACTGGCGCCACCGACTGCGCGAGCGCTATCGGCAAGGTCGACGCGACGGGCCGAACGCTGCCAGCCAAGCGTCTGCTCTTCTGCGACATGGCCTCCAGCGAAGAGTCACCTCACCACCGATGGGGGTGCTCGGCGCCGTCAGAAAAATCTTTTTTGGGCTTGGTGTTTCGACGGCGCAACGTCACGACCAGCGCCCCCAAGAGAAGCGGTAACTGGGTCGCGGTCTCGTTGCAGCCGCACCCGCGTTGAGTTGATTTGCCCTCGAGTGTTCCATCGCCCCCGTCTTCGCGGCTCGTGCCTGGAGTCGGTAGGCCAGCATCGACGCTGTAGCCCGCATCTGGCCTCAACGCGCCTGCGTCAAGCGCACCCGTGTCGACGACGCCTGCGTCGACGGTCGAGCCACCATCAGCTCGCGGCGAACCACCATCGAAACGACCTCCGAGCGACTCGTCAGATTGACCGCGGCAAGGATGCCGAATCGGCTGACGTGTACCTGCCCCGCGATGCTTCGAAGCGTCGCGCCATCTTGGTACAACCGCGAAGCAGTCGCACGCTCGAGTCGGCCTTGTCGAAACCGATCGGTTTCGAGATGCGTCGCACGAGTAGTCGGTCGTCGGGTGGTTTTGGCGGCCGATCACGCACTTTGGAGCAACGGCCGCCCAGTTCTGAGAGCGACCTATGTCTGTTGCAGTTGGAGCAGCACCGCGAGATCGATGAGCGCCGGCGCCGCACCGCTCGTTGCTCGGGTGCACAGCTTCGCCAGCGCATGGGCTGAGACCGCTTCTGCCCTACATGCGACTCAACACTCACCATCGATTGAAGAGCGTCACCCTCGTTTCGGCGTGTACTCGTAGTTGTCTACTCGAGGGCCGGTACGAGCTCGAGTTGCAGACCGAGCTCAACGCGCGTTTCGCGACGTCGAATCACACCTACGCGACGCTCATCGATGCGCTCAGCGCGATGTTGGCACCGCGGTGACCTCTGCCATCAACGCATAAACACGAACTTGGGCGTCAACACCGTTCAAAGCCGCGACCGGCGCGCTCGAGCTGATCACCACCTCGCCGCTGCCAACCCTCGCCAACCCGAGCGCGAACGCGGCAGTCGAAGGCTCGACCTCGAGCGGAGCCGACGCGCGTACGATGCGAAGCCCGAACACCAGTGCCAACAGCATGGCCATCACTGCTCCCACCACGAAGGCCCACCGACGCTCGGGTCGCTCATCTAGTCGGGCCCTCAAGCGGGTCAAACCACCCGGCGGGGGCTGATAGACGGGGAAGTAGCTCATGGTGACTCCTTCAAGTGCTGCAGCTGTTGCTCGAGGCGCTGCATCGCCGCAGAGCGTCGTGAGCCGACGGTGCCAATCGGTATCGCGAGTGTCTTCGCAATCGTCTCATACGACAAGCCCGACAGCTCACACATCACGACCACCACGCGGAGCTTCTCGGGTAACGCGTCGATCGCCTTGCGCACGTGCTGATCAACTTGCGCTGAGCCCACCTGCTCGTCAGACGACTTCTGTGAAGACTCGAGCGGTGCTGACGGCGAATCGAGGCCCAACATCGTTCGCAGCTTGTTCGCGCGCCTTCGGTTCGCTGCCAGATTCAAAGCCGTGGTCCACAGCAACGGGTCCAACGTGGTCTCATCGACGGAGGCTCGGCGACGCCATACTTTTTCAAACGCCTCGTGCATCACGTCCATCGCTTCTTCACGGCTCCAGACCCAACGCAGCAGCACGTTGAAGAGAGGTCGCTCCAGGCGCAGGTAAGCCGCCTCGAGGCTCGCGCGCGCGAGCGATGTGTTCGAAGACGAGGGCACGGGTGGAGTCGGTTAGCGAACGAGGTCGGCGTTCACGACGTAGAAAATGGTCTGAGGCTGCGGGTCTTTCTTCGAGGTCGTGACGTTCTGCCCAAGCACCGTCGATTGGCCCGGGGCCAGCTGAACCAAGGTCTCGAAGTGAATCGACGAGTCTTCGAAGTTCGATTGAATGGTGATCTTGGCGAAGATGTGGTCGGCGGCAACGCTCCCGGCGAATTGAACGTTGCCCAGCGTGTTCCGTACCTCGCCGCGCTCTCCAGCGACCAACCGAATCTGGGTTGGGTAAAAGAGGGTGAAATCCATCGGGCCGTAGACGTTGGCTGCGGCCTCGAGCTGAGTTTGAATCGCCCCCAGCCCTGGGCCGAATGACGTTTTCGTCGCTGGCTTGCCGATGACTTGCCAGACCCGATAGTCGACCGTGACCAAGGCACTTTTTCCACTCGCTGACTTGAGGAGCGGCGCGATGCCCGACTGCACGTGCTCACTGGCGAAGACGGCCAATTTCCCGTCCGGCAACTCCTCGGCTTTCACCTCAGGAGCGGCGTCTTTGCCGCCATTGCCGAGCTGCCTCAGAACGAGCACAAGCTCGCGCGCCGTGCCCGGTGGGACCTCGTAGGTCCGGAGCACCTTCTCGTCGGTTTTTGCGTGGTCGTGCACGCGCTCTTCGCAGCTCGACAACACCATCCACATCATCGCCAGCATCAGCTTTTTCATTGGGCTCTCTCTTGTTGAAGAAACGGGGTTGGGCTTGTTACCCGCGACCTCGTGATTTCTTCGGTTCAAGCGAAAACCCGACAGGAATCAATCACTTACGACATGCCCGATGGCAAAGTCTTGGTTCGCGCGCAGACCTTCCGCTACACGTCGGCGCAATGCCGCGTTCGATGGCCGCACGGGTCTTGTTGGGCATCGCGATGCTGGTCGGCCTCGGCTTGCGCGCGAAAGCCGATTGGGGCGAGCTTTCGGCGGCCTGGGCCGAAGACGACTTCGAGGAGCTGCAGCAACAAGCCATTGAGGCGCGCCTGGCTTGAGGTGGCTCGGTCGCGTCACCGTCGGCAGCGGGTGGCCGTCGCCGAGGGGTTTTCGCTGCACGCCGACACCGCCGTACACCGCCGTGCACGGCAATGACAGAGTCGGCCTCGAGCGTCTGTGCAGGTACCGGGGGTAACACTGGCATCGCACGGCCGCTTCGGGTTCATTCGCGACCGACGGGCGCTACTTCTTGAAAACCCGTGCCCCCAAAGCGATCAGCGAACTGAACAAAGCGGCAGGCCAAAGGGTCACGCAACCACTTGAACTGGTTGCCGTTTTCTCGGCGAATATACATAATCCTTATTATGCGACATCGAAGAAGTAGGGTAGCTTAACTATCGCACGAGCCTTCGGAAGTCGTCAAAATCTAATCACCGTGGGTCTCAGGTTCGAATCCCGGGCGCCATTCACCCACGCGATCCGTATCGGGCCCTATGACGCAAGCGCTTGAGGGGGCTGATCGGCAAGCATCGGCTTGATCGCAGCACCTCCGATGAATTGAAGCTCGAGAGTGGTGCCGAGCGACAGTGCGTTCCACGCGAGTCGTTGG
>JANLPS010000349.1:0-4695 GCA_031367385.1 Archangium sp.
TGCCCTCGCTGCCCGCGACGCTCCGGCAAGAATGGGTCGATTCGGCGCCCCAACCGCTGGCCGAGACCGTGGCGCTCCTCGAGGCCGTTCGCAACCCGCGGGCAGGCTTCGAGGTGGTCGGCAAGATCACCAAGCTGTTGCCGCGTTTTCTGGGCCTGGTCGGGCTGCTGTGCCGGCAACGCATCGGGCAGGCGGCCCCCGATGAAGAGCAGCTCATCGCCAACAGCGTGACCGCGCTGCGAAATGGGCGCCTCGAGCAACACGGGTGGCTCACCCTGCTGTGGAACACGGTCAGCCCCTGGGCCGCGAAGCGCGAGCGCTACCCGATACCGGAGCTGCTCGATTTTTGCGTGACGGGGAAGGAAAAGAGCGAAGCGTTCAAGCTGCTCGAGAACCTCGACCTCGAGCAGCTACCCACCGACGACGAGGCTGCCTACGCGCGCTACGACGCGGTGCTCGGCGAGCTCGCGCAGATCATGCGGGCGAGCAGCTTCTTGGTGCGGCTCACCATGGCCCGCGCATCGGGCGAGCCCGGCGTGTTCGAGAGCTACAAGGGCTGCCGGCGGCCGGTGCGCGCCACGGTGAACGCGCGAATGCCGTCAGCGGTCGAGGGCGACCTGTTCTTCTTCGATGAGGCGCTCTCTCCACGCCTGCGGCTCAACCCGCTGCTGCAGCTGCTCTCGCCGAGCCCCGGCGAGCCTGGCGAGGTGTTCTTGTTCGACGGCGCTGGCCGGCATGGCGCCCGATTCGTGGCCGCCCCTCGTGAATTCGAGCGCCAAGACGAGTCAACTTGGAGCTGGTTCGATCAGCAGTGGCCTCCACAAGCCAGCAGCACCTCGCGCGGCGGCGAACGGCAGCGCCCTCCGTATCGCGGCCTGGCCTCGTTCACCGCGGTCGATGCGCAAGACTTCTTCGGGCGCGAAGCCGAGGCCGAGACGGTCGCCAACCGGCTCAGGGTGGCTCCGTTTCTCGCCGTGGTCGGGCCCTCGGGCGTGGGCAAGTCGTCATTCGTGCAGGCCGGCGTGGGGCCACTGCTCTCGCAAGACCTGACCGTCATCGTGGTGCGGCCCGGCAACACGCCAATGCCCACCTTGCTGCAGAAGATCGCCACGCTGGGCGTCGACATCGAGGGGCTGGCAACGGAGATCGAGAAAGACCCGGCCGCGTTCGGCAAGCGGCTGACCCAGTTCGCCTTGGCGCAGCGCACCCAATACCTGCTGTTGGTCGACCAATTCGAAGAGGTGCTCACCCTCTGCCCGTCGGTCATCGAGCGCGAGCGCTATGCCGCGGCCCTGGTCAGCGCTTGTGCCTCGCTCGACGGGCCGGTGCGGGTGATGCTCACGATGCGCGACGACTTCTTGATTCGCGCGCAGGCCCTCGAGGCGCTCAAAGACTCGCTGTCGACCGGTCTGCACCTGCTGGGCACTCCGCAAGAGCACGAGCTGGTGCGCATTCTGACCCAGCCGCTCAAGCGGCTCGGCTACGCCTTCGAAGACCCCGAGCTGCCCAAGCAAATGGTGCAAGAGGTCGCTCGCCAGCCCGGCGCGCTCGCCCTGCTCTCGTTCTCGGCCACCCGGCTGTGGGAGGCCCGTGACACCCACTTTCGGCGGCTGACGAGACAGGCCTACCAGGCGATGGGCGGCGTGGGCGGTGCGCTCGCGGGGCACGCTGAAGAGACCCTCTCGTCGATGTCTGAGCAGGCCCGCGCCATCACCCGCGAGGCCTTTCGCCACCTGGTCTCGAGCTCTGGCACCCGCGCGGTGTTGACGCGCGCCGAGACCAGCGAGCTGTTGGGCGGTGCTGGGCCTGGCGCCGAGGTGCTCGAAAAGCTGATCGACGCACGCTTGCTGGTGACCTCAGAAGGCAGCGACGGCGACGACCGGGTCGAGATCATTCACGAGGCCCTGTTGTCGAGCTGGCCCCGTTTGGTGCAATGGCAGCGCGAGAACGCCGAGCTTGCGCGGGTGCGCGACACCTTGCGCGCGACTTCGCGGCAGTGGAACGAGCAGGGCCGCCCCCGAGGCATGCTGTGGCGCGATGAGACGCTGGCCGAGTACCGGTTCTGGCGCGCCAAGTACCCAGGCAGCTTGACCGCGGTCGAGCAGGCTTTCGCCGATGCCTCGGTGCGCGAATTCGAGCGGGGCCGGCGCATTCGACGGGGGCTGTTGGTGAGTGCGTTCGTGGTGCTGGCGGTTGGCATGGCGGTGTTGGTACGCGCCAATGGCAGGGCCGAGGCCAACGCGCGCGAATCGGCAGAGCGGTTGCTCAAGATGACGGCTGATCAAGGCCGTCAGGCGTTCTTGGCCGGCCACCCGGTCGAGGCGCTGCGGCTGCTGACCTCGGCGGCCGATGCCGGGCTCGACAACCGCGGCATGCGCTACATGATCGGCAAGGCGACGGCGGCAGTCGCGGCCCAGCGCACCGCGGTCGACCTTGGTGTCAACATCACGGCCCTCGGTTTGAGCCCCTCGGGCGCCCTGGTCGCGATCGGCTCGATGGATGGAACGGTCGGCCTCTACAAGCCCAATGGGCTCTCGCTTCAACAGGCGCTCCCGCCGATGAGCGCCTCGGTTCGCAGCCTTCAATTCACCGCGCAGGCAGACGCGTTGGTGGGCTGTAGCGCCGACGGGGCGCTCTCGGTCTGGAGCACCACCACCTTCGCGCTCCTTGACTCCATGCAATTGGAGCCCGGCATTCTAATCTGCGATGCGAAGCGAAAGGGCGTGATCGCCGTCGGCGGAGCAAGCTCGATACTGCACCTCGTCTCGTTCGACGGCCGATCGCTCACGAAGGCAACTGAATCGAAGTACGACGGCTCGGCCGTCGCCGGCATTCGTTGGAGCCCAGATGGCACCCGATTCATCACCTTCATGGCACAGGCGGTTGGCCCGGCCGCGCCTACTCGCCGACACCCGATTGAGTCCTTGGGCCAGACTCCGGTTTGGCTGAACGGCCTCAGCGGGCCGGTGCTCGCGGCCGAATGGTCGGGCGATGGGCGGTGGGTGGTGACCGGAGGCGAGGACGCGACCATTGCAATTTGGGATGGCCGCACAGGAGAAAAACGAGGCGAGATCAAAGGGCACAAGGGCGCCGTGACCGGGTTGGCCCTGGCCGCCGACGGCAAGTCGATTCTGAGCACCGGCGTCGATGGCACTTTGCGGCAGTGGGACCCCGAGAAGCGCTCGGCGGTGTGGGCTTCGCCCGCCCACGAAGGCCCCATTCGGCATCTGCTACCGACGCCGAGGGGGTTGATCGTGACCGGCGGCGTTGACCAGGTCATTCGCATCTGGTCGGCCACAGGCCAGCTGCGGGCCAGCCTGCCGCCCCAGCCCGGAGGCCTGCCAACCTTGGCCCTCGACCTGGGCGGGGACCAGATCATCTCGGGGGGTCTGGAAGGCACCGCCCGGGCTTACTCGCTCTCTGCGGTCGACTTCGAAGATCAAGTGCCGGTGCCAAACGACGCCGCTGGCGCTGCGCTCTTCGATCAGGAGACCGGGGTACTGGTTGGCAACTACGACGGCCCATTTGTTCAGTATCGGCTCGGCGTCGCGGCCGAGCCCGTGCCGCTGGCAGCCAAGCTGGTTGAAGATCGCGCATTTGCCTACGCGTCGAACCTGGGTCTCATCGCCACTGACCGCGGCACGGATCTCGCCGTCATCGACGAGGCGAATCGGGTACTCAAATCGCTGCCCGCTCACCCGGCAGGAGAAGGCGCCGTGTACTTCAACGCAGCCGGCACGCATGTGTTGGCCACCGGCAACCAAGAGGCGCCTCTGCTCTACGAGTGGCGCTCGGGCCAGCAACGCCAGCTCCCTGGAGTGAAGACGATCGCAGCGAGCTTCTCGAACGGTGACACGAGCGACGTCTGGGTAGGTACCAGCGCCGGCGAAGTGGTCTTCTGGCCGGAGCGAGGCCCGGTGCGACGCAAATCGCTCGGGCGGGCCGCGGTCATCGCCGTCTCTGAGTCACCCGACCGGAAGTTGGTCGCAGCGTCGACCGTTGACCAGCGGCTTCATTTGCTCCGCGCTGACACACTCGAGGAGGTGGGCAGCGGCTTGACCAGCATCAGCGGCACGATGGTGGGGTTCTCGGCAGACTCGAAGTTGGTTGTACTTGGTGAGAGTGGAGGCACCGTCCAAGTGTGGAATGTGGCTCCCTTCGAGCAGATCGGTGCACACAAGGTGGGTGGTAAGCTCTTTCAACTGACCGCGCTCCGAACGCGCCCACAGTTCCTCACCATCACAAACGAGGGTCTGCTGTTCTGGGGCCTTTAATGGTTACCGCGCGAGTCGCGAGGTTCACGCGGTGTGCAGCCAAAGCGCAAAGGGTGGAGTGCGCGACGTGAAATCAAAGGCGTTTCAGCTGGCCCACCGATTGCTCCAAGGAGGCGAGCTGAATAAACCTCGCACCGGAGCGCACCATGAAGAAAAACATTTCGCTCAACCTCGCAGTCCTGAAGAATCTCTCGAATGTTCAAAACTCGCAGGTCAAGGGTGGGGCCTCAGGCAGCTGCGTGGAAGACCAAAATGCGCGCGCAACGAGTGCCTGCATCTGAAAAAAATTCGAGGCGTCTGAATCGGCGGGGCACAATAGTGCCGCGCCGATTGGACGGTCGATGCGTGCATGGGAAAGCCGGGGCGCCGCGACGGCCGGGGTGGATGTCATTGTGGGGGGGGGGGGGGGGTGGTTTGAGCG
>JANLPS010000389.1:0-11415 GCA_031367385.1 Archangium sp.
CGGTCGACGCCGAACCCAGCACTGGGTTCGTCGGCGTTGTTGTCGAGCCGCAGAGACGCGATGGCCAACTGCCTCGTCTGGAGTTCGGTGAGCTGCTCAAGCTTCGGCGTCTGGCGATTTGTGAAACGGGGTTTCATGGAGATTTTGAATGACGGTAGTCGGACCACCACAGCGCGGCCATTGCCACATTGATGGGGAGTACGAGGGCGATCAGGTTCCAGTTGTCTTGGTTGAACGGCGGTAACAGCTTCAGGAGTACCCCAAGCATGGCCGTCGCGGCGAGCACAGTCCACGTCCATCGCAAAAAGGTTCGCGCTTTCTTCGAGCCAAACGTCAGCATCGCGCCGAACGGCAAGGCCATGAAAGTCACCGGGTTGATGAGAAAAAGGTTCTCATTTCGGTGAGTCACCTGCTGATCGGTGAAAAAACCCATGAAGAACAGCACCACTCCGAGCACGCCGATGAGCCCCATCGCCATCGTCAGCAGGCTCAGCAGCACCCGGGGCGCAGTCGATTTTCGCCCCCGCTCCCAGCGCTGAAGACCCAGGGCCGACGCGCCGACGGCGAGGCCAATCACAAACAACAGAGGTGTCCACCGTGGGGGGGTCTCGGGCGGCCGAGGGCGGTTCTTGGCAGTGAAGAAATTGAACTGGCGCCTGATCATCGGCACCTTCGAGCCATCGGGCCGGGTGATGCTCAGGTTCGCCAACTGCCGCTCGAGCTCGTCGGGCAAGAAGGCTTCTTCTCTCACGGTGATCGGCCGCTCGAGCAAGTCGTTCTGCAGGTAGTCGAGCACCAGGCTCAGCGGCGGGTTCACCATCGAGTACAGCCGGGTCAATTCACGCAGGCTCATGCGCGCGGGCGCGGTGCTGGCCTGGGCGAGCTGGCCTCCGATGGCGCCGTCGATGATGTCGCGGGGCCGGGTCGAGCAGTTGTCGTCGTAGTGCTGGTAGAGGTAGCCGCGGTTCTCGGGCAGCACGTTGGTGCCCAGGGCCTTGGCCACTGCCAGTGCCTGGTCGGGCAGCAGGTTGAGCTCTTGAATGCGCACGTCTCGGTTGAGTCGTTTGTAGAACTCGAAGGTGAGGTCGACGTTGGCTTCTCCGACCCAGAACTCGAGCCGCCCCTTCATGAAGCGGCGCAAGAACGCAGCCGGGTCTTCGAAGCTGAACATGCCGTAGTTGTAGAGGCGCGCGTGGCCCAGCCGGGTGTCTTGAACGACCAGCGAGCTGTGCCCCCACAGGTCATTGACCTCGTCGCCGGGGCTGAAGGTCACGAGCCAGATGACGAGGTCGTCTGGGTGGCTCTCGCCCGTCATCCACGGGGGTAAGACCTGACCGAGACTCAGTGCGAGAACCAGCGCGGGAGCGAGCAGCATGGCGTCTTAGAAAGACCACCCGACGTTGAGATTCAACAACAGGCCGATCGACCCATTATCGACCGAGGCGCTCTGCCCGGTGAGGGTCGCTGACGCGCCGTAGAGGTTGAACGACGGCCCGACCTGCGCCTCGAAGGTGAAGCCGATGTTGGTGGCGATTTTGTACGCGACGAAGGGTGAAATCGCGAAGCCCGCCGCGTCGACCACCGGGTAGTAGAGAAACAGACCCTGCGCGCCGAGCGCCATGCCGTGGTCGAAGGTGCCCAGCAGGTAGTACTTGAACTGCGTGCCGACCTCGAACTCGAGCAGGTTCAGCGGGGCACCGAGGCCGAAGACCCCGGCGAGGCCGAACTTGTCGGCGAGACGAAACTCGGTGAGCACCTCGGCGATGGGCAAGAACAGCAGCAGCGGCGAAAAGGTGAGTGAGAAGCGGTGCTCTTTGGTGACGATGGGGGTCTTGACCGGCTCTGGCTGCGGCGGCGGGGTGACCCGATCGGGCGCGGCTGGGGCGGGCTGATCTGGCGGCGGTGGAGGCAGCGGCAGATCTGGCGGCGGCGGCGGGTCGGCCTGCTCGCTGGGCGTAACGGCTGTCAGGGCCAGAAAAATGGCCAGGCTAAGCGACGACATGTCCTGCGCTCCCCCTCGTGAAAACTACTGTTTGAACCAGCGGCCCTCGGAGGCGTTGACCTCGACGGTGGGCTCAGAATCTCGGGCCACTCCGGCGGCGCGCAGGGCGCCCGGGCCGGCGATCGGAGCCGATGGTGGAGACGCCGCGGCGGCAGCCCCCGGAGTCGGCGCGGTCACTCTGGGCTCAGGAATGGCAGCAACTGCGGGCGCTTCGGCGCGCGCTTCGTGGTGTGCAGGGTCATGGTGCGGTGGAGTCGGGACCGGCGGGGGAAGTGACACCGGGGTCAAGAGCACGTGATTGACGGCCTCGCGCAGCAGCTGCCCGACGGTCTTGTCAGACCGGGTGGCGAGCTGGTTGAGCGCATCGGCCAGGTCAGGGGTCACCCGAAACATCATGGTGCGCACCGACTGCATGGTCTGCGTCAGCTCTTCGAGGGCGGCGCTGGGGCGTGAAATCGCGAAATCACCCTGGTCGATCATCGTCTTGATGCGCCGCGCGAGATCTTCTCGCGTGTACCAGGCGTTATCGAGAAGCACGGCCTCGGCATCGACATCGACGGGGAACTGATTCATGACCGCCCACAGTGCCCACCCCGCCGTCGTTTGGTCAAGCGGTGGTCACAGGCAGCCTGAAACCCTTCCCATCCAAGTGGAATTCCCCCGTGCAACTTCCCTTGATTCCTAGCGTTTTCTCGGGAAAGTGTGCGGCCCCGGTGCGTGCCTTTGTGTTGATTCTCACCTTGCTGAGCGCGACGGCTTTCGCCGACGCAGATGGAGGCATCGCGCCTGCCTTGAGCGTGAAGCTCCGCGCGGTGCCGCAGAGCGCCAAGGTGGGCGAAGTCTTCGGCGTCGAAGTGGTGATCACCCACGACAGCGGTCAGCGGTACGAGCTCAAGCCGCCAGGTGACCTGGGCGCCTTCGACTTCGTGACCAGCGAGCGCACTCGGCGCGATGGGGCCGAGTCGTCGACGACGACGTTCTTGGTGAAGCTGCAGGCGTTCGAGCTTGGGGTGCAGACGACTCCGCTGCTGGTCTTCGAGGTGAGCGAGGCAGCTGGGGCGGCCAGCATGACGGTGAACGGCACCGAGGTTGAGATCGTCTCGTCGTTGCCGGCCGACGCGAAGGCGACCGGCGCCGATCTGTACGACATTCGACCTCCGCTCGAAGTGCCGGTACGTACCTGGCGGGTGCTCTACGCGCTGCTGGCGTTGGCGGCGTTGGGCCTTGGTGCCTGGGCGTTGCTTCGGTACCTGAGGCGGCCCAAAGCCGCGGCGCCAGTGGTGGTCAGACCGGTGGCGGCGTTGCATGTGCGGGCGTTGTCGGCGCTCGACAATCTGGGCCGTGAGAATCTGCCGGCGCAGGGGCGCATCAAAGAGTTTTACTTTCGGCTCTCGGAGATCATGCGCGGCTATTTGGGCGAGCGGTATGCGTTCGACGCACGCGAGAGCACGACCCCCGAGCTGCTCGACGCGTTGCGCACGCGAGCGACGCCGGGGTTGCCCTTCAAAGAGCTCTCAGACTTTGCGCATCAGTCAGACTTCGTTCGTTACGCCAAGGCCGACGTGTCTCCCGATGATTGCAAGGCGGCGCTCGAGCTGGCCTACCGAATCGTTCACGGCACGACGGCCGTGGCTTCACCCTCACCGACCGTGACCGCTCCGCCCAATGCAGCCAGTTGACCCCACCACGATGAGTGGCCTGCAGGCCTCGCTCAACGCGTTCGCCAACTGGCGCGCGCTGGGGTTGTTGCTCTTGGTGCCGGTGCTGATCGGCTGGGCGGTGGTCGAGCGGCGGCGGCGCGCGGTGCTGCGCTTCTCGGCGGCCTCGGAGTTGTTCAAGCAAGGCCGTGGGCTGCGCCCCCGGTTCTTGTGGGTGTTGCCGGTGTTGCGCGTGCTGGCGTTCTGCTGCGCGGTGGTCGCTTTGGCCCGGCCGCAAGAGCGTGACTCGCGCACCCGTGACCTGAGCGTCGAGGGCATCGACATCATGATCGCGCTCGACCTGTCGACCTCGATGGAGGCCGCCGACTTCAAGCCGCAGAACCGGCTGCACGTGGCCAAAGAGGTGCTCACCGAGTTCTTGGCGAGCCGGTCGAATGATCGCATCGGCTTGGTGGTGTTTTCGGGAGCGGCCTACACGCAGGCGCCGCTGACGTTGGACTATGGGGTCGTCAAAGAGGTGATCTCGCAGCTGCGCACGCGGGTGCTCGAAGACGGCACGGCGATTGGTGACGCGGTGGCGACGGCGCTGAACCGGCTGCGAGACTCTGACGCGAAGAGCCGAGTGGTGGTGCTGATTACCGACGGCGACAACAACGCGGGCAAGTTGTCACCGATCGACGCGGCGGCGATGGCCAAGGCGATAGGCATACCGGTGTATTCGATTCTGGTCGGTAAGGGCGGCAAGGTACCCTTCCCCGCGGGGACGGATTTGTTCGGCAATACGACCTGGCGTGACGTCGAGATACCGGTGAACCCGGAGCTGCTGCAGTCGATGGCCGCGACGACCGGCGGTGAGTTTTACCGGGCGACCGACCGCGAGAGCTTGAAGGCGGGGCTGCAGAAGGTGCTCGATTCGCTCGAGCGCTCGAAGATCATCGAGGGCGGCGCGTCGGCGACGTACCGCGAGCTGTTTCACCGGTGGCTGCTCTGGGCGTTTGCGTTGCTGGCGCTCGAGTTGTTGCTCAAGTCGACGCTGCTTCGGGTGAACCCATGAGCGCGTTGAGCAACAGGGCTCCTCTGAGACCCCGAACTCTCATGGGACCCCGAACTCTCATGGGACCCCGAACTCTCATGGTGAGCTTGTCGAACCATGCCCTAGGTCACCCGGGCTCTACCCTTCGAGTGCCTCAGGACGAGCGGCTTCGTTCAAAGGTGCTGCGATGAACCCCTGGCGATTCTCGTTGCTCGGGTACCAGCTGGGCTTCGCGCAGCCTTGGTACCTGCTCGCGACGTTGGTCGCGCTGGCGATCGGCGGCGCTGCCCTCGTCTTTTCACTTCGCCGCTCGAAGCGGCTGTCACGCGCAGTGCCGAACCGGCTGGCGGCACTCCTGGCGCCCGGAGTCTCGAGGGTACGCCCCTCTCTGCAGAGCGGCGCCTACGGCCTCGCGCTCTTCTGCTTCGCGATCGCCCTCGCCCAACCTCAGTGCGGCGAGCGTGCCGAAATGGTCAAGCGCCACGGCATCGACGTGGTGGTCGCCCTCGACGCCTCGAAGTCGATGGACGCCCGCGACATTCAGCCCTCACGCCTCGAGCGCGCCAAGCTCGAGCTCTCGACCCTGCTCGACGAGCTCAAAGGCGATCGCGTCGCCCTCGTGGTCTTCGCCGGCGACGCCTTCATTCAGTGCCCGCTGACCAGCGACTACCAGGCCGCCAAGATGTTCTTGCGCGCGGTCGACCCCGAGCAGATGCCCCAAGGTGGCACCAACATCGGAGCCGCCCTGCTGCTCTCGCGCCAGGTGCTCGACAGCGCCGATCGAGGCGCCAAAGACCGCGTCGTGGTGCTGCTCTCAGATGGCGAAGACCTGACCGGAGAAATCGACGAAGGCCTCGCGGCCCTCAAAGAAATCGGCGCCAAGATTCTCGGCATCGGCATCGGCAGTGAGCAAGGCGAGCCGATACCGCTGCTCAACAAGCGCGGCGACGTCGTCGGCTACAAGAAAGACGAGAACGGCACGACCGTCATCACCAAGCTCGACAGCGCCGGGTTGCAGCGCCTCGCTTCAGAGACCGGCGGCGAATATTTCTTCGTGCCGCGCGGCGTGGCGATGAGCGAGGTGGTCAAGCGCATCGACTCGATGCAGAAGAGCGAGCTCGAGAGCCACCTGATGATGCGGTACGCCGAAGAATACCAGCCCTTCGTGGCGGTCGGCGTGTTCTTCATGATTCTCGGCTTCGCGCTCCTGCCTTCGTGGAGGCGCGCGTCATGACGACTGCGATGCTCGCGCTGCTGCTCGCGATGAGCCCCCTCGAGAAGAACGACCCGTTGACCGACCGGGGCACGTCGGCGTTCAAGGCCGAAAAGTACGACGAGGCGTTGAGCAGCTTCGAGGCCGCCGCCCGCGAGCGACCCAACGACCCACGCCCTCAGTTCAACTTGGGCGCCGTGCTGCACAAGCTTGGCCGCAACGCTGACGCCAACCAAGCGCTCAGCAAGGCCGAAGAGCTCGATTCGAAGCACGAATTCACCAATCAAATTCACTACAACCGCGGCACCATCGCGGCCAGCGAGGGCAAGAAAGAAGAGGCGATCAAAGAGTATCGCCGCGCCCTCCGGGCCGACCCCAACGACGAGCTCGCCCGGCACAACCTCGAAGTGGTGCTGCGCGACCTGCCTCCCAAGCCGAAGCCTGGCCCCGACGGTGGCAGCGATGGCGGCGCCTCAGACGGCGGTGGCAACGCCGATGGCGGCAAATCGCAAGACGGCGGCAGCGACGCGGGCCGGCCCGATGGCGGGGGCAATGATGGTGGCGCGGCTGACTCGGGTGCGCCGACCGACGGCGGCAAGGGCGATGGCGGGAGCGGTGATGCGGGCGCGGGTGACGGCGGCTCGGGCGACGGCGGGCAAGGCGACAAGCCCCAGAGCGGCGACGGGGGCCAGGGCGACAAGGACCAGCGAGGCGATGCGGGCACCGATGGTGGCGCGCGCGGCGATGGTGGAACCGACGACGAGGGTCAGCAACCCGAGATGCAACCCGACGGCGGCTTGTCGAAGAAAGAAGCTGAAAAAGCCCTCGACTCGATGAAGAACGGCGAAAAGAACCTCCAGCTCTGGCGCTTCAGGCAGAAGACGCAGAAGAACGACAACCATGGCAAGGACTGGTAGCGCCATCAGTGGGCTCTTCGTGATGCTCGCGGCTGCGTCAGCGGCGGCGTTGACCAACCAAGAGCCCGAGTTTCACATGACCTCCGATCGCACCAAGGTCGGCACCGAAGACACGTTTCACGTCGACATCTTGGTCGGCAACGCTCCCGACGGCGCCTCGATCGCGCTGCCCGCGGGCAACGACTTCGAGGTGTTGAGCCGCAGCGAATCGACCCAGATGAGCTACTCGGTCGGCAACGGCGGCGCCGGAGTGATCAAGCAGCTGCGTCGCTACACCCTCACCTTGCGTGCCAATCGCCCCGGGGCGCTCACGATTCCTCCCGCGGTGCTCAAGACGAAAGACAAGTCGTACAAGACCGAGCAGCTGACGATTGAAGTGGTCTCGGGGCGCACCCGTGAAGACCGGCCGCGGCCGCGAAACCCGCTCGGGTTTCCTCCCGGGTTTGGGCACCTGAATGACCCCTTCGAAGACGACGACGTGGTGCCTGACGAGGGCGTGGCGGTGCCGCATGGCGACTCCGATTTGTTCTTGCGGGCCGCGGTCGACAAGAGCGAGGTCTTCGTCGGCGAGCAGGTGATGCTCTCATTGACGATTTATTCGCGCGTCGATCTCGCGTCGGTCGACACGGTGACGATGCCGAAGTTCGAAGGCTTCTGGACGCAGGACATTCAGTCGCCGGCGCAGCTCTCGCCCGAGCAGAAGGTGATCGAAGGAGTGCCCTACCGGGCCTACGTGCTGCGGCAAAAAGCGATGTTCCCCATGAAGGCGGGGGAGTCGCAGATCGAGGCCGCTGAGGCCGACATCAATACCGGTTTCTTGTTCGCGGGCCGCCGCGTGCACCGCAAGAGCAACCCGCTCAAGCTCAAGGTCAAGCCGTTGCCAGGTACCGGAGCGGTGCAAAATGTCGGGCACTGGCGGCTCTCTGTCGAGGCGACCCAGACCGAGGTGATGTTGGGCGACCCGATTCAGCTCAAGGTGACGCTCGAAGGCCGTGGCAACTTGCAGAACGTGCAAGTGCCTGCCCTGCAAGTGCCGGCGGGCCTCAAGAAGTTCGACCCGCAAACGACCGACAAGCCCACCGTGGCGCGCAACGGCCAGGTGGGAGGCACCCGCACGGTTGAATACGTGATGGTGCCGCAGCAGACGGGCACCTTCGTCATCCCCGGGTTGGTGCTGCAGTACTTCGACCCCGAGTCGAAACACTTCGAAGAGTCGACGACGCAAAACATCACCGTGACCGTTCGCCCCGGCGCGGGTGGTGCGACGAGCATGCCGTCGAATGGCCAACCCTCGAGCGCGACAGCTGACGGGCCGATCAAGAATCAACTCGTGGCGGGTGGCCTCCGGCAATTGCGAGCGACGGCGCGCTTCGAGCCACAAGGCCCTGCGCTGTGGTCGCGCGGGTTCTTCCTGCCGCTGGCGGTGGCCCCCTTGGCGTTGTCGATGATGTTGCTGGGCTTTGGCCTGGTACGCGGCGCGGTCTCGAAGACGAGCCCCGAGGCGATGAAGCGTGCGCAGGCCAAGGCGGCGCGAAAGCGGTTGGCGGCGGCCGAGAAGCTGCTGGGCTCGGCGTCGACTCCGGCGTTTTACGAGGAGGTCGAGCGGGCCCTGCGCAGCTTTCTCGAGGCCAAGCTCAACGTGCCGGTGACGGGGCTGACCCGTGAGGCGCTCGACGCGGTGATGGCGACCGCCACGGTGCCCGCGTCGGAGCGTGCCCGGGTATTGGCGGTGTTCGAGAGGTGCGATTTGGGCCGGTACGCGCCGGGCATGGGCGAAGCCTCGGCGCGCAACCGAACGCTCGATGATGCCGCGGCGGCGATGGAGGCCTGGCCGTGATTGCCCTGCTGCTCGCGGTGCTGCTGGCCCAAGATGCTCCGGCGCCTCGCTATACCGAGGCCGAGGCGCAGTCGTTGTTCAATGAAGCGAGCGAAGCCTACTCGCGGAAAGACTTCGCCACCGCCCAGGCCAAGTACGAGCAACTGATCAAGGCGGGCATGGGTGGCCCCGCAGTGCTCTTCAACCTGGGCACCACGCACCTCGGCGCCAATCAGCTCGGGCCGGCGGTGCTGTACCTCGAGCGCGCCTACGCGCAGTCGCACGACGAAGACATCGCAGCAAACCTCGCGGTGGCCCGTCAGAAACAAGGAGACCAGGTGGTCGGTGCCGACACCGCCGAGCCCTTTTTGCAGCGCCTGGCCGGAGCGATGAATGTTCAGGTCGTCGCGCTCGCCTTTCTGCTGACCTGGTACCTGGGGTTCTTGCTGGCGTTCTTGGCCTGGCGTCGCCCCGCTTCACGCTGGTGGTTCGCGATCGCGGCGTCGATCTTCTTGCTGGTCGGCAGCTTGCTTGGCGCGGCGGTGGGCGTTCACGCCTACGTCGCTCGCACGGTCATCGAAGCGGTCGTCATCCCCGAGACGGTGAAGGTTCGCGAGTTTCCCGGGGAGCGCGCGCGGGTGGCATTCGAGGTACACGCAGGTCTGAAGATTCGCGTCATGGAAGAGACGGGGCGCTATGTGCGCATACGACTCCCCAACGCCCTCGAAGGGTGGACGGAAAAAGAAGGGCTGGTCGAGCTGTGATTGAAGTGAAGAACGTCGTGAAGGTGTACCGCCGCGGAGCGAATGAGGTGACCGCGCTCGCGGGCGTCACGCTCAGCGTGCCCAAGGGCCAGTTCTTGTCGGTGATGGGCAGCTCGGGCAGCGGCAAGAGCACCCTGCTCAACCTGCTCGGCGCGCTCGATGTGCCGACCAGCGGCAGCATCACCATCGACGGCAAAGAAATTTCCCGGCTGCCCGACAACGACCTGTCGAAGTTTCGACGCGACCGGTTGGGGTTCATCTTTCAATTCTTCAATCTGTTGCCGACCCTGACCGCGATGGAGAACGTGGTGATGCCCGCCTTGCTCGCCGGCAAGTCGCGCGACGAGATGGAGCCCAAAGCGAAGCTGCTGCTCGAGCAAGTCGGCCTCAAAGGCCGGTGGGGGCATCGGCCTGACGAGCTGTCGGGTGGCGAGATGCAGCGAGTGGCCGTGGCGCGCGCGATTCTGGGAGAGCCGGCGCTGCTGCTGGCCGACGAGCCGACGGGCAACCTCGACTCGAAGACCGGCGCCGAGGTGCTGCGGTTGATTCGCGAAGCCACCCGGGAGCGTCAGTTGACGGTGGTGATGGTGACCCACGACCCGAAGGCCGCCGAGGTGGGTGATCGTCTGATGCGGCTGGCCGACGGCAAAGTCATCGGTGACGACCTCACCCGTGGCGCGGCCGCGTAAATTCACCTCGTCGTCAACGGAGGGCGACGAGCGCTTCACCGAGCATCTTCACTTCGCCGTACTGATTGGCCGTTTGAGCATGCCGTGGGCGAAGACGTCGTTCATGCCGGCCTCGCGCGCGAAGTCGAGGTCGATGTGAATGGGGTTGTGATCGCCCGAGGCTCCGGCGAAGAGCGCCAAGGTGGTGCGGTTGATCGCAGGCAGTGTCAGGGGCGGCAGCGTTTGACCCGCTTCGATGGTTGGCATGGCGGCCTCGTTCACGAGTTGCGCTGCACGATGGTCGACTTGAGCTCGGCGACGGGAGCGCCGCTGGCGTCGGTCACGGTGGTCTGGCGAACGACGAACTCGAGCGCGCCGTTCTTCTTGTCGTAGATGTCGGTGATCTTCGAAGCGAAGGTGAGCGTGTCTCCAGCGACGGGCACCTGGTGGTACACGAACGACTGCTCGCCATGCAAAATTTTCTTCAGGTCGAGGCCGACGTCTGAGAACCAGCCGAATTGATCAGGGCGATCCAGCTCCAGCGAGAAGAGAAAAGTCGCTGGTACGGGCAGCGACCGATACCCCGCCGCCTTTGCAGCCGTCTCATCGAAGTAGACCGGGTCGGTCTCGCAGATGGCCTTGGCGAAAAACTGAAGCATCGCGATCAGGCCTGGGCTGCTTTGTAGAGCGACACGACACACGCTCCGCCGAGGCCCAGGTTGTGCTGGAGGGCGAACCGGGCACCTTCGACCTGCCGTGGGCCCGCGGTGCCGCGCAGCTGCTGGGTCAGCTCGTAGCACTGCGCCAGGCCCGTCGCGCCGAGCGGGTGCCCCTTCGAGAGCAACCCACCTGAGGGGTTGGTGACGTACCTGCCGCCGTAGGTGTTGTCGCCGTCGTTGACGAACTTCTCGGCGCCGCCTTCGGGGCACAAAGCGAGCGCCTCGTAGCTGATCAGCTCGTTGTGAGCGAAGCAGTCATGCAGCTCGACGACTTGCACGTCTTTCGGCCCGACTCCGGCGATCGCGTACACCTTGTCGGCCGCGGCCTTCGCCATGTCGGCGCCGACCAGCTGCCGCATGTCGCGCGCTTCGAAGGTCGAGGCGGTGTCGGTGGTCATCGCCTGCGCCGCGAGCTCGACCTTGCGATTGAGGTTGTGTTTCTTCGCGTAGGCCTCTGAGACGAGCACGGCCGCGGCGCCGCCACAGGTGGGGGGGCACGCCATCAAGCGGGTCATCACGCCCTCCCAGATGACGGGGGAGTCGAGCACCTGCTCGGGCGTCACCTCGGTGCGAAAGAGCGCCATCGGGTTCTTGGCGGCGTGGTGGCTGGCCTTGGCGCGAATCT
>JANLPS010000397.1:0-2075 GCA_031367385.1 Archangium sp.
AAGCTTCCCCGGTCCAAGATGAACACGGATGGAGGCTTGGGCGGGTCGTCGACCCATTCGGCCATGAGTGGGAAATCGGCCGACCTTTGGGTGAATGGCCACCCCGATAATCGATTCCGGCCCAGGCACTTCGTAACGACGCTTCAATCGGCCGATTCAACTACGTTCGCGCAAGTGGTGTCTTCTGAGTCAGAACGTGCAGGGCTTCGCATGTTTCTCGACTGGCAGCGCGAGGCGTTGATCAAGAAGGTCGACGGGATCTCGGACGTGCAGGCGCGGATGCGGCCGACCGCAAGTGCATTGTCGTTACTGAGCATCGTCAAGCACTCGGCCACTTGGGAACGCCGTTGGTTCCAAGTGATCGTCGCGGGGCGGAGTTGCCCGGGCGAATGGCCGGAGGTCGAAGATGCAGACGACGAGGCGACGTTTCGTCTGGATGAGACGGACAGCATCGAGACGGTGGTTGCTGAGTACCGAGAACAGATTGCCGCAGCAAACCAGATCTTGAGTATGTCCGACCTTGAAGGGCCATGCGCGTTTGCGCCTATGTCAGACCGGAGTGTGAGGTGGGTTGCGATGCATTTGATCGAGGAGACCGCCCGTCACGCCGGCCACGCCGACATCATCCGTGAGACCCTTGATGGGGTCACTGGGCGCTAACAATCCATGCACCCTGACTTGAAAGAAGCCTGCTCGTCGGACTCAGCGTGCTACTCCCTGTGTGTCTGTCTCGTCCGGCCAATTGGATCGCCGGGAGTTTCTCGTGTCGCATATCGTCGGCGCGGAGCGAATAGCCTTGTATGCCGAAATCTGCAGTTGCCGCCCAATCACGAGCGGGCGTGCGCCGCCGTTCGGGTCTATTCGATCTTCTCTGGCTCGTCGAGGCCTGGCGGGAAGTGGGCCCCGGTTTGTTGCGACCATAGGTCCGGTTCTGGAGCAAAGTTCATACCCAGACTTGCGTGCCTTTTGCTTACTTTAGAGCCTTCGCCGAGACGCTCTTCGCGCCTGCCGTGGTGCTCGGCATCGCCCGCAAGTTCACCTGCCTCAGCGCCACGGTCTTCAGCGTGAAGGTCTGACACTGAGGTGGTCACGCCGCGGCGGCGGCGTGAGCTACAACGCCGAGAAAGACTGCGAACGCAGGCACGACGCCGGCACAGAAGCGCCATCCGAACTGGCGCCCGCCTGCGGTGAACGCGAGGACGCACTTCATGACCGTATTGGTGACCAGCGCAGCCCCGACGCCGAGCAGTGCGGACGACAGACCGACCTGTCCCTGTTGGTGCAATGTGGCCGCCGCGAGCGCGCCGGCGTGAGCGTCGGCGAGACCCGCGGCGCCCGAGGCGAGCATCGTCGCCTTGGGACCTATGACGTCGACGACCCAGCGGCCGACGAGCAACGCGAGGGTCAGCGCACTGGCCAGCAGAATTGCGGGCCGCACGCCGAAAGGCCGGTCGACAGGTGGGCCGAGGCCGCCCGTGACGTCTCCGCCAACCTCGGGGTCGTGCCGTGCGGAGGTTGCCGCTGCGATCACCGCCAGAGTCCCCCCTCCTGCAACGAGCGCTGGCCACAGGTGGACGAGCAGTGCGCTGTCGGCAACGGCGACGATCCCTGCGAGTTGGACGAACGTCACCGCGCTGGCGAGGTGGGCACCAGCGACAGTTGCACGTAGCCGGCCCGGGGTTCGTGAAAGGCGACCCATCGACGCGGTCGTCGCGGTCGCTGAGATGAATCCGCCTGCGAGTCCCGCGATTAACAGGCCACGCCGCACCCCGAGCGCTCGAGTGGCGATGTAGCCCGCCCATGAGATCCCGGTGAGCGCGACGACCAATTGCCAGATCCGTTCCGGGTTGAGCACCCCGTATGGGCCGACGTCGCGATTCGGGAGGAGAGGCAGCACGACGAAGGCCATTACGAGAAACTTGATTGCGTCCTCGACCTCAGCGTCGGTGACCACGTTGCGGGCGAAGGAGTGGATCTGACCCTTCGCTGAGAGGAGCACGATCACGGTGATCGCAAGCCCGGCGGCGAGGGCTGTCTCGGTCCAGGCCAGCGCGCCGAGGAGGAACGTCGCCAAC
>JANLPS010000403.1:0-18538 GCA_031367385.1 Archangium sp.
TCGAAGTCGCCCGGCAACCCCAGAGGAACTACCGCGAACGAATCCTCGAGCCGCATATGAAAGCTCCCCGCAAACCAGAGCTCCCTCTATGATCCTCCCGCGACGCCCGCACAAGCGCCGTCCTAACTGATCGGCATTGCCCTTAGTCGTCGCCTCGCACTACGCGGCTGAGCACCTGCGCGGTGAAGTTCACCAGCGGTATCACCCGCTGATAATTCATGCGGGTCGGGCCAATCACGCCGACCGTGCCGAGCACTTGATCACCCGAACCATAGGGGCTGGCGATCACCGCCACTTCGCCCTGAGCGCTGAACTCGCTCTCGGCCCCGATGAAGATCTGCATCTCGCGGCCGCGCTGCACCCGGTCGAGCAGCTGCAGCAGCTTGTGCTTCTCATCGAGCGCCTTGAACAACAACCGCATGCGCTTCACGTCTTCGGCGAACTCACGGGTGTCGAGAAAGCTGCCAGTGCCCTCGATGACCACCCGCTCCATCGACGGCACATCGGTGGCAGCCGCCCCGAGCTTGAGCGCCTTGGTCGCGAGCACGTCGTACTGCACCCGTTCGTTCTCGAGCTCTTGCAAGATTCGGCCGCGCACCTCTTCGACCGCGATGCCTTGCTGCAGCAGCTCGTTCAAATAATTGGCGGCTTGCACCAGCTCGTCACGGGTCACGTCGAAGTCGATCGCCAGCAGCTTGTTCTGCACCTGGCCATTTGCACCGACCAGAATCGCCAGCACTTTTTCATCGCGCAACCGCACGAACTCGATGCGCTGAATCATCGCCGACGAGGGCCGCGGTATCAGCACCACCCCTGCGTGATGCGAGAGCGAATGCAACACCTTGCCCGCTTCTTGGAGGCGTTCTTCAACCGAGCCGCTCGACGCCAGGCCTTGCTCGATCAGCTCGCGGTCTTTCGCCGCCGGCTCTCGCAGCTGCAGCAGCGAGTCGACGAAGAAGCGAAACCCCGCATCGGTCGGTATGCGCCCTGCTGAGGTGTGCGGTTTCTCGAGGTAGCCAAGCTCTTCGAGCTCGGCGAGCACGTTGCGCATCGTTGCCGGTGACACCTCGAACTCGCCCCGCCGCGTCAGCTGCGAGCTGCCGACCGGGTTGCCATCGGCGATGAAATCTTGAACGACGGCGCGCAGCACTTCTTTGGCGCGGTCATCAAACGTGTCTGCCATGTCGGCCGATTGTGAAGACAGCAGAGACGCCAAGCAAGTGCCGGTGTGAGAGAGTTTGCTCAAATGGCCTGGTGGTACGTCTACATGGTCCGCTGCAAAGACGGCTCGCTCTACACCGGCGCCACCAATGACCTTCAAAAGCGGGTCACCACCCACAACGCCGGCCGCGGCGCCCGGTACACGCGCTCGCGGCTGCCGGTCGCGCTGGTCTACAGCCGCCGGGTTCGAGATCGTTCGCGGGCCCTTTCGGTCGAGGCGCGGCTCAAACAACTCACCCGGGCCGAGAAGCAGGGCCTGATTCGCGCGAAGAAGGCCAAAATCACCCGCGTTCGAGAATTGTGAACGCCGGGCGCCTGTTCTACAGCCCACTTCATGGTCCTGGTCGTGGTGAGCCTGCTGCTCCAACTGCTCTGTGTCGGCTGTTTCGTGTTGGTGCTGGTGCACGCGTTTCAACGCAGCCTGGGCACCGGGTTCATGGTGCTGTGCCTGCCGATTTACCAATTCGTCTATGGTTTCAAGCAGTTCGACCACCGGTACAAGGGCCTGGTGCTCGCTGGGTGGCTCGGCGGAGGCTTGCTCGTGGTCACCCTGCGCGCTCTCGGGGTACGGCTGGCCGCCGGCTGAAACCCCCTCGTTACAGCGAGGTCGCGTGGCGTCGCAAGAAGTCGGCGATGCGCGGCACGATCTCCTCGGGTGCGTTGCGACCGAGCGCCAGGTCTCCGTGCCCGTAGTCAGCCGAGAAGCCGGTGCTCACCCCGGCCGTCACGCGCTCGACCGGCCCAGACACGAAGCGGGTCGCGGCGTGCACCCCCGCCGGCGTTGCCAGGTAGTCAGCCGCTCCGGCCAGCGCCAGCACGGGCACCTGCACTTCTTTGAGCGCGGCGCGGTAGTCGAAGCCGTCATTGCCATCGAAGACGTCGTTCATCACCCAGCGAGCGAACTGCCGGGCCACCCCGCCTGGCACGTCAGCGGTGACATGGGCGATGGCCTGGTGAATCACCTGGGGCTCCATGTTCTCGGCCCGGGCCAGGTACTTGCCGACCGGGTTCGGCGGCAGCCCACCGGCGGCCATCGACTTGCCGAAGAGCGCCATGGGTATCATCGCCATGCTTAAGAACGGCAGCACCAGCCCGACGAAGGCCTTGAGGCCGGTTGAGGCCTCCCAGGTCACCGGCGCGCCGAGCGCGACCATCGCCAGAATCGGCGCCGCGGGGTCTCGGGCCAGATGCGCGTACGCCAACATGCCGCCGCGCGAGTGGCCCACCCAGAGCACCTTCGCCGCCCCGGTCGCTGAGCGTACCGCCCGAATCGCCGCGCCGACGTCATGGGTCGCCTCGAGGTCGAAGGTGCTGCCCTCGGCTGAACCGCCCAGGCCATGCCCTCGCAGCTCGAGCACCCAGGCCTCGAAGCCGCGTCGCGCCAGGCCCCGGGCGACCGAGTACCGCTCATCGAAGTCGAGGCCGAAGCGGTTGGTGCCCAGACCATGGGCCAGAATCACCGGCTCGACGAAGCGGCGTTGCCCCCTCGGCAGGTAGCGGCCCAGCGCGATCGCGCTCCCGTCATCGGTCGGCACCCGGTACAGCTGGTCGGGCCGAAACCGCAGGGCCTTGGGCCGAAACCGACTCATGCCGATTCAAGAGCCATGCATATCATAGTCATGATTATAATCATGATTACGAAAAGATCGGGCCGACACCGCGAAGGCCGGCCCGACCGAGCTCACGGCGAACCGCTTTAGAATTGGTTCCACAAGAACTGGTTCGTCACTTCGTGGTGAAACTGAATCTCGGGCACCTTGATCTGCGTGCCGAGCGCCTTGGCGCAGCGGTCAGCCTGCTGCTGCTTGAGCTCGGCGAACTTGCCCTGCACGCCCTCGCCCAGCATTTCGCCCATCAGCTTGCTGCCCTTGAACAGGCGAATCGCGTCGTAGATGTTGTCTGGCAAGAACCGGGTGCGGCTGCGCTTCGACTCGTCAGGGGTGGCGTCTCCACCAGTGCCTTCGAGGGCGGTGCGCATCAAGGTGTAGAAGACCATGTAGGGGTTCGCATCGGGCGCCACCGAGCGCACCTCGATGCGAGCCGAGCGCTCATTGCCGGTGGGTATGCGAACCATCGCGCCGCGGTTGTTGGCGCTGGCCTTGATCTGGTTGGGCGCCTCGAAGTGGGGGTCGAGCCGGCGGTACGCGTTGACCGAGGGGTTCAAGATCAAGCACACGTCGTCGGCGGCGGTGAGAATGCGGTCGATGGCCTCCCAGCCGGCCTTGGCCAAACCGTCGGGGCCTTTGGGGTCCCAGAACAGGTTCTTGCCGCCTTTGCTGAATGACATGTTGGTGTGCATGCCGTTGCCGTTGATGCCGGTGACGGGCTTGGGCAAGAACGAGGCGGTCATGCCCAGGTTCGCCGCGACCTGGCGGCACAGCAGCTTGTACAGCTGCACCTGATCAGCGGTGATCAGCACCTCTGAATACGTGAAGTTCATCTCGAACTGGCTGGGCGCCACCTCGGGGTGGTCTTTCTCGTTGCCGAACCCCATCGCGCGCTGCACTTCGGCCGCGGTGTCGATGAATGTGCGCAGCTTGTCGCCCGGCAGCGAGTGGTAGTACCCGCCGGTCGAGACGTACTCGAACTTGCCGAGCTCAGGGTAGCGGCGCTCGGCGTCGCGGCCGCTGAACAAGAAGCCTTCGATCTCCGGAGCGACGTGGCACACCATGTTGTCTTTGGTGAAGATCGCGTCGGCGTACTGCTTGAGCTTGCTGCGCAGGTCGCTCGAATACGCCGTGCCGTCGCGGTTGAGCACCTCTGAAAAGACCAGCACCTTGCCCGGCCCGAACACGTCGGCCGGCAGCCAGTAGAACGAGCCCCAATCGATGCCCAGCCGCAGATCTGACTCATGCTGCGCCGAGAAGCCGCGAACCGAGCTGCCGTCGAAGGTCAGGTTGTCTTGGCTCTTGAGCAAGAACTTCTTGTCGTAGTCGAGCATGTGCAAGCGACCCTCGAGGTCGGTGAAGCACACGGTGACCGCTTTGATGCCGCGCTCGTCGGTGAGGTACTTCATGCGCTCTTCGCGAAGCTTGTCGGGCGAGACGCGGGTGAGCCGGGCTTGCTTCACGCCCAGGTTCAGCTCTTCGAGTTTTTCGTACGGAATTTCGAGAAAGTCGCGCAGACCAGCGGCGGGGGGGGTCGTCATGTCGAGCTCCTGAAGGAGAAAGTAGCGAGACGCATTTGGCACAAAAACAACCATTCGTCGACGCACACTTAGTGCTCGGGCTGACCGAATTAGTTCAGTTGCTCGAATACCTGAGGAAATTCGCGGCCCGGGTTACAGGCGCACACCGACCGAGAGCGCTCCGAAGACCCAGAACCGCGTCGCAGCCTCGGGGGCCACGATGAAGTACTGCACCGGCACCTCGAGGGCGATCGACAGCCAATCCAACGGCACCCACTCCGCGCCGACGGAGGTACCGATGCCGAGGGCGAGTGAGCTTGCGAAGAGCACGGGCACCTCGAGCGCCACCAGCGGGTGAATGCGCGACTCGACGAAGAACGGTACGGCGCTGGCCCGCACGGTCACTCCCAGCGGCTGGGCGGCGACGAACCCGGCCGACACGGCCCACCGTTCATCGAAGCGAAAGCCGACGAAGGGCATCACCGCCCCGTGCAACGCGCCTGCAGCACCGAGCGGCGAGAGCTGCCCTCGCACCCAGGCGGCGAAGTGGCGAACCCGCTGCTGCGGCTCGATCGGCACCGTCGTGATCAACGGCGGCGGGGCGCTGGGCTCGATCTGCGCGGCCACCGGCGGCGGCAACGGCACCGGCGCTGCTTCAACGCCCTTCTCGACCCGCTTCGACTCGGGGAACAACTGACTCACGATCGTGGGCAGCAAATCGAGCACCGCCTCTTCAGTCGCTGGCTTGATGCGGGTCGCGTAATGCTTGGTGGCCGAGCTCTTGCGCGTATTGACCGCGTTGATGCTCAGCGCCAGCGAGTTGCCCACCTTCGAAATAGACCCGGTGATGATGAACGCGACGTCGAGCGCGGCACCGACCTCGGCGAGACACGAGGTGTCGCTGCTGCACCCCATCAACTGCCGCTCGCGCTCGTGACCCAGCTGCGCCGAGATGTCTTTGCTCGAGGTGACCTCGAAGCCTCGTTGCTGCAGCTCGACGATCAGCTGATCAGCCACCACGTCAGGCAGCTCCTTCGAGACGCCGGCGCCCCCGCGCAGCTCACCCACCGCGACCTTCGCCGGGGCTTCGGCTCGGGCCGCCAGTGGCAACGCGAGCAACACCAGCACCAGCGGCCCCGCCGAGCCCCGTCGACGAAACAGCAGCACACCAGCCAAGGCCCAGATGATCAGCGAACCGGGCGCCCCACCCTCTGAGCAGCCGCACGAATACAGGTCTGCACCCCGCGCGGGCACGCCGCCGTCGGCAGCAACGTCCCCCGCGTCACCCGGCATACTTCCCCCACCGTCACGGGCGTTCACGCCCCCATCACCCGCGGTGCTCACGCCCCCATCAACCGCGCTGCTCCCAGCATCAAGGCCCGCATCGAGCCCGGTGCCGGAGTCGGTGCCGGCATCGCCGCTGGGGCCACACAGTGGTGGCGAGCAGCACGCATGTGCGACGCAATACCCGCTGAGGCATTCGGTGGGCTCGTTGCAAGCAGTGCTGTCGCCACCTCCGACGCGCAGCACCACGGGTTCGCTGATTGCGCCACCAACCGAGACCCGAAGCCAGTACACGCCACCAAGCAAGTCGACCGGCACCGTGACCAACGCATACGTGCCCGACCAATCAGACGCCGACAAGAACCGTCTGCCCTCACCATCGAAGCGCGTGACGAAGAAGATGGGCTGATTGGTTGAGACGCTCCGTCGGCTCCCGCCACCGTTCTCGCCGTAGCCCTCGAGCCCCACGCCAGTCACCTGAAAGCTCTCTGCGGGCGCGACAGCTGGGGGCACCGCTGAGAGAACGGGCTGCAGCGAAGGCAGCACCACGATGCCGTCACTGATCGCATTGACAGCGTTGGCACCTCCTTCGCCTCCGAAGAGCAATGCCCCGCCGGTCGTACGAGCGCTCGCGTGGCGACCAGCAGGTGTCTTGAGCACCTGCCCGCCGGTGAATTGACCGGTCTGCACATCGTAGATCTCGGTGGTATCGAGCAGCGCGGGGCCATAGCCGCCCGCAACCACCACCTGACCCGTCGTGAGCACAGTCGCCGTGTGGTTGAACCGCGGGGCGGCGAGCGGCGGACCAGGCACCCAGCTCGAGGCCGGGCCATCGAGCAACTCGGTGACGGCGAGTGGCACCCCACCGGTGCCCCGCCCGCCGATCGCGATCAGCTTGTCTCCGACCTCGGTGAGTGTGAAATCAGTGCGAGGGCCGTTCAGATTCTTGGCCGCGCTCCACGGCGACCCGTTGGTGAAGACCTCGGCGCTGTTCAAAATCGAGCTGCCCACCTGGCCTCCGGCGACCACCACCGAGCCATTGCCCAGCATCGCGGCGGCGTGATGTGAACGAGGCACGGCCAGCTCGGCCGCCGAGGCAGTGCGAAGCGTGGTGGGGCTGAACAGCTCGCTGCTGCTGGCGACGCCGCCGTCGGTCACGCCGCCGGTCAATAGAACCCGGCCGTCGGGCAGCAGGGTCGCGGTGTGAAACGCGCGTGCATGTTGCAACGCAATCAGCACTCCGGGCTGCCCCGACGACAAGTCGAGCAGCTCGGCGTTGGCCAACGGGGCGCCGCTCACATCGAGCCCTCCGGCCAGCAGCACCCGACCATCGATCAGCACCGTCGAGGTGTGATGGGCACGCCCGGTAGTGAGGGCGAAGCTCTTGCTGCTGCGACCGTTGGAGTAAAATTCTGCGCTCGAGAGCGCGCCGACCCCTCCGTCGGTACCGCCCGAGACCAGCACCGCGCCCGACCCCAGTGTCGAGGCGGCAGCGTCGAAGCGACCACTGGCCCCGAGGCCGCCACCAGCGCTGGTGATGGGGCCGTCTTTACGCACCACTGACATCGTCTTTTGAATCGCCCAATTGCAGGCGTCGCTCAAGTTGAGCCCGCCGGCGATCAAGACCGAGCCATTGGGCAGCACGGCGCCGGTACCCTCGCGTCGAACGACTTCTGTCGAGACCGGGGGCAAGGGCGTGCAGATGGCGCTCGACGAGCCAGCCTTGGTCTCGAGCCGCACCAAGTTCGGAGTGGGAATGAGGCCGTAACAACCGCTCCCGCCAGTGGGCTCGAGGCTCCCGAACGCGTAGGGCTGACCATCAGGGAGCACCAGGGTCTGCAAGCCGGTCGAAATGTTCAAACACCCGCCGTGATCGATCCACGTGTCACCTGAGAAGACCCAGCTGTGCGCCTGCCCGAGGGTCACCGCCCCAAGCGTGCCGGGTGACACCCCGGTCATCAACAACCGGCCGTCACTCAGGCCGATGGTCGAGCCCTCCTGGCCCCCGGTGGCTGAGTTGGTGGGCAGCAAAGAGCCGCTGATTCTCCATTGGTTGATGGCGGGTTCGAAGACCTCCGTGACGCGGAAATCGACCCCGCCGTCGGTGACGTCACCCAGGCCGCCCGAAATCACCAGCTGTACCGGGTCACTGGCAGTCAGCGTAGCGGTGTGGCCATTGCGAATGACGGCCAAGGTCTTGCCGAGCACGAATGACTTCGAAGTCGGGTTGTAGCGCTCGGTGCTGGTGTCACCCGAACCTCCGACGATCATCACCGTGCCGTCGGGGAGCAGGGTCGCCGTGTGGTCGGCGCGCGCGATGACCATTGCACCGGCCGCCGTGAACTGCTCGGAGTCGGCGTCGAACAGCTCAGCAGTCGAATCGCCGCCCCCGATCAAAAGGATCTTGCCCGTTCGCAGCACGGTCGAGGTGTGCCTGGCCCGAGGGTGAAGCATCGGCCCGACAGGCGTCACCCGCCCGGTCTCAGGGTCGTAGATATCGGCCAACGCCGTCGCGCTCGCGCCACTGCCGGTGTCGACATACCCACCGGTGATCAGCACTTTGCCGTTGGGCAACAGCGACATCGCTGCCGACGCCCTCGGAGTGGACATCAGCGCCGTCGTCAGCCCGGCCGCGCTGGTCGCGACGGGAGAAACGACGTGGGTTTCTGGCGGCGGAGCGCACGCTGCCATCACAACCAAGGCCGAGGCCACCAACAGCGTTCGCGTCATGAGGCACCATCAGACACGACCTCACCAAGCGGCGCGAAGCATTTCTGCCCGAGTGACACCCGTCGCCCCTTCCGCTAATGCGCGCGCATGGCTCTTTCAATCGGCATCGTCGGGCTCCCCAACGTCGGCAAGTCGACGCTCTTCAATGCGCTGTCGAACGCCCAAGCGCTCGCCGCGAACTACCCCTTCGCCACCATCGAGCCCAACATCGGCGTGGTGCCGGTGCCCGACGATCGGCTCGAGAAGATTTCGTCGCTGATCAAACCGCTCAAAACCATCCCCACGTCGCTGGAGTTCGTCGACATCGCGGGCCTGGTACGCGGTGCGTCGAAGGGTGAAGGCCTGGGTAACCAGTTCTTGGCCAACATTCGCCAGGTCGACGCGGTGCTCTACGTGCTGCGCTGCTTCGTCGACGACAACATCACCCACGTCGAAGGCAGCGTGAACCCCAAGCGCGACAAAGACGTGGTCGACACCGAGCTGTGCCTCAAAGACCTCGAGACGGTCGAGAAGCGCAAAGACAAGACCCAGCGCTCGGTCAAAGTGCCGGGCAAAGAGGGCGAGTTGGCCCGTGCCGAAATGGCGCTGCTCGAAAAACTCAAAGCCAAGCTCGACAACGGTGAGCCGGTTCGCTCGCACGGCCTGAGCCCCGAAGACAAAGAGCTCGCCAAAGACCTCTTCTTGCTCACCGACAAACCGGTGCTCTACGTGGCCAACGTCTCAGAGGCCCAGCTCTCGAAGGCCGAGAGCGACCCCCTGGTGAAGCAGGTGTACGACATCGCCGCCAGCGAAGGCGCCGAGGTGGTCTACCTGGCCGCGGCCCTCGAGGCCGAGATTCAGCAGCTGCCCATCGAAGAGCGCCCCGACTTCTTGTCGTCGGCCGGGCTGACCGAGCCGGGCCTGAACAAGGTCATTCGCGCGGGCTACAAGCTGTTGAATCTGCAGACCTATTTCACCGTGGGCGAGAAAGAATGCCGCGCGTGGACGATTCGCAAAGGGTGGAAGGCGCCGGCGGCGGCGGGGGTGATTCACTCCGATTTCGAGAAGGGCTTCATCAAAGCCGAGGTGATGGGGTGGGAGGACCTGATGCGCCTGGGCAGTGAAGCTGCAGTGCGCGACAAGGGGCTCTTGCGCATCGAAGGCAAAGAATATGTGGTTCAAGACGGCGACTGCATGCACTTCCGCTTCAACGTCTGACACCATAGGCCCATGGCCCTGAAACTGACGTTTGCTGGGCATGCCCAGCTCTGGGCTGAGATCGTCTTGCCGCGGGGCGACCGGGTCTTCGTCGCGACCGCAGAACCCCTCGAGCTGGGGGCGGTGGTAGCCCTGACGCTCGAGTCGCCTGAGCTCGCTTCGCCGCTGGTGGTGACCGCGACGGTTTCGGGGCTTCGGCCCGCGACACCCTCGACCCCCGCCGGAGTGGTCGTGAACCTCAACACCAACGCGGTTGATCGCGTGCAAGCGGCATTGCACGAGGTCGCGCCGACCGATTTGCCGCAGGTGCGGGTGGCTTCGCGGCCCGAGCGCCAGTTCGCCGCGCGCGTCGTCATCCCCAAGTTGATTGAGGGGTGCTCGGTCAAGACGCTGTCGACTTCGAGCATGACCTTGACCACGCCAGTGCAATTGCCGCTCGAAGAGACGGTGGTGATTGCCCTGCAGCTGCCCGATGGCGAGGTGCAGGTCTCGGCGGTCGTCAGCTGGGTGCGCCCTGAGCTCAACCTGATCGGCCTGCGCGTGGGCACGCTCGACCCGATGGCGCTGACCCGAATCAAGCGGGCCCTCGACGCAGATCAGAAGCTGAGCGCCGAGGCATCGCTGCCCAGCGGCCACACCATCGTCATCGCTGACGATGACCCGGCGATTCTCGAGATCTTGGCGCGCGTGCTCACCACCGCCGGGCACCGCGTCATTCGCGCCGATCGCGGTGACACCGCGCTGCAGATGATCAAGCACGAGCGCCCCAAGCTGATCTTTCTCGACGTGCTGATGCCCGGCCTCGACGGCTTGCAGGTCTGCACGGCGGTGCGGGCCGACCCCTCGTTGACCCGAACGCCAGTGGTGTTGCTCTCGGCAATGGGAGAGCAGCGCCTCCTCGAGACGGTGCGCGAGTGCAAGGCGAGCGACTCGCTGACCAAGCCGATGAAGATCGACGCGGTGCGAGCGATTCTCTCGAAGTACCTCTAGCCCCGGGGGCCGACCCATGATGATGACGTCTGCGCTGTGTCTGCTGCTCTTCTTCGGCGGCATGGTGGGCATCTCGCTGCTGCTGGTCATCAACAACCGCGAGCCCGCTGCAGCCAAACGCACCAGCCCGGTGATGCTCGACCTGGCGCCTCCGATACAGCCCAGCGGGCCGTGGAGTGACGCGCCCGATTCGCTCGAGCACGTGTGCATGCCGCGGGTGCCACCCAACACCGGCTGGGTCGGCGTGATGATCTCGACTCCGGAAAAGGCCGGCGCGTATGAGCTGGTCACCGTGGTCGGCGTGGCTCGGGTGCCGGTCGACCAGGCCTCATCACTCTCGAAGCTGGCGGTGACCTTCGAGAGCCGCTCGACCGGTGAGCGCATGGTGGTCAAACCGACCTTGCTCACGCCCGTCACGGCGCCGCCAGAGAGCGCGAAGCCCGTCGCCCTCGAGCGGGTGACCCGGGCCGAGCGTGTCGACGCAACGGTGATTGGCTTCTTCGTGCCTCGCTCGATGCTCGGGGCCCTCGCGCCAGCAGAATATCGGGTCTCGGCGCAGGTCGACTTCGCGCATTCGAACGAGCAACGCATGGCCCTCGCGGCGCAGTTTGCCTGAAGCGGGGGGCGACTTGCGTGGTACCTTTCGCGCGCTTTGGCGACCGACGACATCACGCTCGTGCAGCGGGTTCGAACCGGTGACCAACGCGCCTTCAAGCAGCTGGTCGAGCGCTACCAACGCAAGGTCTACGGCGTCGCGTTCGGCATGATGCACAACAAAGAAGACGCGCGCGACGTGGCCCAAGAGGCCTTCGTGAAGGTCTACCGCTACCTCGAGTACTTCAAGGGCGAGGCCAGCTTCTCGACCTGGTTGTTTCGCATCACCAGCAACATCTGCATCGACTTGATGCGCAAGCGCGGCCAGACCAAAGGCCTGACGCACGTGGAGTTCGACGAGGCGGTCAAACAAGACACGGCTGAGGCGCAGATCGGCGCGCTGGGGTCGCTGTTGGGCACCAACCCGCAGAAGTCGGCCCTGCGCAAAGAGCTGGGCGACAAGATCAACGAGGCCCTCTCAGAGATACCCGAGGCCCACCGGCAGATACTGCTGCTGCGTGAAGTCGAGGGCATGAGCTACGAGGCCATCGCCCAGACCCTCAACGTGCCCAAGGGCACCGTCATGTCTCGGCTGTTTCATGCCCGCCTGAAGATGCAGACCAAGTTGAACAATTACGTAGAGTTAGACGACGCAAAATCAGGGATTGGGAATGAATAATCGGTGTGAATTAAGCCTGAGGGGCTCGCGTCAGGGCGCACAGGAGACCCATTCATGAAAAACCCTGCCCGCGAAAAGTTCGAACCCCTGCTCTCGCCCTACGTCGACGGCGAGCTGACGCCCGAAGAGCGCCTGCAAGTCGAGCAACACCTCCAAAACAGCAAAGAGAGCTCCGCCCAGGTGGCCGATTTTCGGGCCGCCGGAGCCGTACTTCGGCACACCCTCGACGTCGAGGCCGATGACGTCGATTGGAAGCAGTTCGCCGATGACGTGATGGCGCGCGTGACCCCCGAGAAGCTGCCGTTCTTCGAGCGGGTCAAGCTGACGCTGAGCGAGATGTTCTTGTACCAGCGGGGCCCGTTGATCGCGGGGTTTGCCGGTGCGGCGCTGGCCATCGCGGTGACGGTGCCGGTGCTGTGGAAGCTCACCGCTGGCGCGCCTGACGGCTATGCGAACTCCAAGGTCGAGGTGCAGACCGTGAGCGTCGAAGAGACCTCCAACATTCGCCCGGTGGTGATGGAGACCGATCAGGGCGACGCGATCATCTGGACGCTCGATGCGAAAGACCCGCGCGCGCCTGCGCCCGATGGCAGCAAAGACGGCATCAAGGAGCCCAAGCCCCCGGCGCCCCCCGAGAGCGACGCGCAGAAGAAGAAGAAGAAGGCCAAGGGTGAAGAGGGCGAAGAAGAATTGATCACCACTCCGAAACAAGAAGGCCCGCTCTAAATGCGCTTCGTGCTCGCCACCGCGGCGCTGGTCTCGTCACTGGTCTTCGCGGCCGAGCCGGTGGTGCCCGTGCAGGTCGAAGTGGTGCAGGCCTCGGCCAAGCCCGGTGAGGTGCCGGCCTCGCTCAAGAAGATGCAGGCCGCGTTGAGCGCGCGGGTGAAGTACGGGTCGATGAAGGTGTTGTGGGCCAAGCAGCTCGAGCTCAAGAGCGTGCCGCAGCGGGTCGATTTGCCGAACAAGAACCAGGCCGAGCTGTCGCTGACCAAGCTCAAAGAGGGAGTCGCCACGCTCGAGGTGCAGGTTCCCCCGGCGAAGGCGACGTACACGCTGGCCAAAGACAAGTCGCTCTACTTTCAGGCCGGTTCGCACGACGGCGACGACCTGTGGCTGGTGCTCTCGCAACCCAAGTAGGCGCATGAATTCGGCTGGGGGCATCAACCGAAGTAGCCTCACGGTCGCGTGCTGATCTTCGCGGTGATCATGGTGTTGGCGCAGGCCGATGGGGGCGTCTCGAGCCCTCAGGCCGCGAGCAACGTCTCGATTCACGGTGCGCTCGAAGGCCAGGTCGAGGCCATGCCGTCGGGCCCCAGCGGCGGAGGCTACGACGGGTTCATTTCACTGCGGCCGGTGTTCGGGCTGAACGTCGGCGAGAGCTTCGCAGCTGAGCTCGGGCCATTGTTTCGGTTTCGGTTGATCGACAGCGCCCCCGAGCAGCGCAGCGAAGACTTCGGCACCGTGCTGCGCCGCCGCGACTGGGATCAGGCGTCAGACTTCGGGCAGCTGATCTCGGTGCTGCGCATCGCGCCCGAGTCGAGCCCGTTCTACGTGCGCGCCGGCCCGGTGCGAAAAAAGACCTTCGGGTTGGGGCACCTGATCAACCGGTACTCGAATCAAGAGAACCCCGATTACCACCCGGCCTCGGCGACGGCGGTGCTCGCGCTGGGCCCGATTCGCGCAGAATTTTTCGATTCAGATCTGTTCGGCGCGCGCATCTTCGCAGGTGAACTCGCGTGGGATCTGGGGCGCACGTTCTCGTCTTCAGCAGAGGTGTTCGACCGCTACGTCGTCTCATTGCAGCTCGTGCACGACGCGGCGTTCGCAGGGCAGCCACCCGATGGGCGCCTGAATTTCACTGCGCTGCAACAGCTGACGATGCTGCAAATCGACGGGTCGATCGTGCTCGTACGCAACGAGAGCCTGCGCTTCATGGCGATGGCGGGCATCGGGTCGCGATTCAACCTCGAGGCGAACTTGGGGTTTCTGGTCGGTCTGGCGCTCGACGCGAACGTGAAAGAGATCTCGTTCTCGGTGAAGCTCGAGGGTCGTAAGCAGGCCGGTGGGTTTCGCCAGGGCATGTTCGGGCCGACCTATGAGCTGAGCCGATTCGCCGGGCTGGGGCTGACCGGAGCGCCGATCGCGCAGGAGCGTCTGCCCGATGCGTTTTCACTCTACGCAGAGGGCCGCGCCCGGGTCGGAGAGCTCGTCACAGTCGACGCGATGGCCGAGTACTTCACCTTCGGCCGCACCGACTTGGACTCAACCGTCAGTGTGTCGGTGCTCAAGCACTGGCTCGTGATGAACGCGCGCTTCACCGCGGTGGGCCTGGGCGTGCAACCCCGCTACGCGGTCACCGCCGGCATGCGCTTGCGGCTGTTCAGCTCGTTCTACGTGCTCGCCTCAGGGGGCACGATTTTCTTTCCTCAAGCTGATGGCACACTCAATCGCGGCGTGACGGCGGCCGCGGGTGTGGGTGTCGACTTCGAGCGCTGACGCGGCAGGCAGAAATGTCGACTTGAAGCGCTCAGCGCGGCTTCCGTGATCGCTCCAAGGGGAGGTCGACGTCGCGCTCAACCGCGGCGACAGGCGTGGGTGGCGACTTGGAGCCCTCAAGCGGCTTGCGTCCTTGCTGCAAGGCATCCGAGCTTCGTCGGCAAGTCGACCGCCGTGGCAGGCAAGAAGTCGGCGTCGAGCGCTCGGCACGGCTGCCGTGCTCGCTCCAGGCGCGCGTGAGCTTCTTCCCCAGGTCGACGGCATGCTCACGTGACCGACCGTTGAATGCCTGCGTTCAGCTCGAGGCGGCGAGCTTCGCGCTGATGCGGTCGGTCACCGTGCGGTCTCGGGCCGTCAACTCGACCTCGCGCATCGCCTTGTCGAACGCGGTCTTCGCCGCAGCCGAGTCACCCAGCCGAATGATCAATTCAACCTCGGTGAGCCGGGCCTCGGTGTTGAGGGGCTCGAGCGAAAGCGCCTTCTGAATCGCGGCCATCGACTCGGGGTACCGACCCAGGCGGCCAAGGTAGTTCGACTTGCGCCGCAGCATCGACGGGTGCGACGGCGCCAGCGCGAGGCCCCGGTCGACGTCGGCGAGCGCATGTTCGAAGTCACCCGCCCGCGCCTGAATCACCGCGCGGTGGTCATACATCAAGGGGTCATCAGGGGCCGAGGCGATGGCACGGCCGGCCATCTCGAGCGCTCCAGCCTGCTCACCCTGGCCCGCGAGCAGCACGGCAAGCTCGATCAACGCCGTGGTGTGCGTCGGTTCAGTCACGAGCAGCGCAGCGTAGGCGCGAATCGCCGCAGTCGCATCGCGTGAGGCGAGGGCGGCCCGCGCCACGGTGAGCAGCTCGGGCGGAGGCGGAGCCGCGATCGCCTTCACGCTCCGCAGGCAGAACGGGCACGCGTCGAAGCTCGCGTTGAATGGTCGCCCACAGCCCTCGCACCGAGTCGCCGCGCTCACGAGCGCAAGTGTACCAAAGCCCTTATTCGAGGGTGCCCTTCGCTTTGCCGGTCTTGATGTTGATGGTGACCTCGAGCTTGCCCTTGCCCTTGCCGCCCCACAGGTCGTCGTACGAAGCGCGCGCCGTCGCGACGACGATCTTCGCGTCTTTGACCCGGTAGGTCACCGTGCCGGTCACCTTGACGACGCCGTGGCCGGTGAGGGTGGCCAGGTCGGCGTGGTTGAAGATCTTGGCGGCCTTGGCCACCTCACGCATTTCGGTTTGAGTCGCAGGCTGCGCGTTCGAGGTCGTGCTGCGCGAGACAGGAGTGGTCATGCCTCATTGAACATTGCCCAAAACGACTCTGCGCAACAGAATCGCCAGTGTGAACTCCAGAGGTCAGCGCACCGGGGCGATCTGACTCGAATCACATCGCCCGAGGCAGGTGGTCACGAATCACTGCTCCCACGCCCCGCAGCGCCGGCTGCGCTGGCGTGCCCTTTCGCCAGACCATCGCCAGCGTGCGCTCGGGCACTCTTGGAGAAAACGGCCGCACATGCAGCGTGCCCAACCGGTTCTCGAGCCGCAGCGACAAGGTGGGGAGCAACGTCACTCCGACTCCGCTGACTACCATTTGCGAGAGCGTGGTGAGGCTGGTCGCGCGAACGTCGAGATCGGCACCGGTGCGGCGGCCGCAGACGTCGAGCACCTGATTTCGCAAGCAGTGCCCTTCGGCGAGCACCAGCAGCTCTTCATTCTCGAGCGCGATCGCGTCGACCGGCTTGGTGCTCTTGGCCAATGCGTGCTCTTTGCTCGTGACCAGCACGAACGGGTCTTTGCCCACCACGAACGACACCGCGTCGGGCAGCAGGTCTGCCTCCATCGCGACCAGCGCTCCGTCGAGGCGACCCTCGCGCAGGTCTGCCATCAGCTCGGCGGTGCGGCCCTCAGACCAAGTGAAGCGCAGCGCAGGAAACTTGGCGCGCAGGGGCGCGGTGATTTCGGGCAGCAGGTACGGCCCCACCGTGGGGATGACGCCCAGCCGCAGGCTCCCGGCAAAAGGGTCGGTGGCGCGCTGGGCTTCATCGAACAAGGCATCGGCCGAGCTGAGCAGGGCGCGAGCGCGTTCGACCAACGCGACTCCGGCCGCAGTGAGCAAGACGCGCCGGGTGTCACGTTCGAACAACGTCAGCTTGAGCGCCGTTTCGACCTGCGCGATCTGCGCCGAGAGCGCCGGCTGTGAGACCGCGCACAGCACCGCGGCCTTGCGAAACGACTTGGTCTCAGCGAGCGCGACCACGTACTGCAACTGGCGCAGCGTCACCTGGAGCGGGCCAAAGCGCATCACCACGCGCTGCCCCACCCAAACGCTCCGGGCCAACGGCCTTCGGTTTTTGACATCATCACCCCGGCCTTCTAACGCTCTAGCTCGTTGAAATCAGGGCTGAATTACACCGTGTAGCCCGACTGATGGCCTGGGCGAAATTTGCCTCACAAGGCGCCAGACCCCCGTGGTATGCGCGCGACACTTTCGGTTCACTTTTTTCACTTTTAAGGAAACACCCAAATGCAGATTCGCGCCGATGAAGTCAGCCGCATTCTCCGCGAGCAGATTCAAGATTACGGCAAGCAGGTCACCGTGGCCGAGACCGGCACCGTGTTGTCGGTGGGCGACGGCATCGCGCGCGTGTACGGCCTCGACAATTCGCAGTCGGGCGAGCTGGTCGAGTTCTCGAACGGCGTTCGCGGCCTGGTGCTGAACCTCGAAGAAGACAACGTCGGCATCGCGATCATGGGTGACTTTCGCGCCATTCGCGAAGGCGATACCTGCAAGCGCACCGGGCAGATCGCGCAAGTGCCAGTCGGCAAGGGCTTGCTCGGCCGCGTGGTCGACGCGCTCGGCCAGCCGGTCGACGGCAAGGGCCCGATTCAATCAACCGAGTTTCGCCGCATCGAGCTGAAGGCCCCCGGCATCGTCAAGCGCAAGAGCGTGCACGAGCCGATGCAGACCGGCATCAAGGCGCTCGACGCGCTGGTGCCCGTGGGCCGCGGCCAACGCGAGCTGATCATCGGAGACCGGCAGACGGGCAAGACCGCCGTCGCCATTGACGCGATCATCAATCAGAAGAACCAGGGCGTGTACTGCGTGTACGTCGCCATCGGTCAGAAGCAGTCGACCGTCGCGCAGGTGGTCGAGAAGCTCCAGCGCTTCGGAGCGCTCGAGTACACCATCGTCGTCTGCGCCAACGCCTCAGACCCGGCGCCGATGCAGTTCTTCGCGCCGTACACCGGCTGCACGATGGGCGAGTACTTTCGCGACAACAAGATGCACGGGCTCATCGTGTACGACGACCTCTCGAAGCAGGCCGTGGCGTACCGCCAGCTCTCGTTGCTGTTGCGCCGACCTCCCGGCCGCGAGGCGTACCCGGGCGACGTGTTCTACATTCACAGCCGCTTGCTCGAGCGCGCCGCGAAGGTCTCAGACGCCGAGGGCGCTGGCTCGTTGACCGCGCTGCCGATCATCGAGACCCAGGCCGGTGACGTGTCGGCCTACATCCCCACCAATGTGATCTCGATCACCGATGGGCAGATTTTTCTCGAGACCGACTTGTTCATGTCGGGCATTCGGCCGGCGATCAACGTCGGCATCTCGGTGTCGCGCGTGGGCTCGGCGGCGCAAATCAAGGCGATGAAGCAGGTCGCAGGGTCGCTCAAGCTCGACCTGGCGCAGTACCGCGAGTTGGCAGCGTTCGCGCAGTTCGGCTCAGACCTCGACAAGGCCACGCAAGACGTTTTGGCCCGTGGCGCGCGATTGACCGAGCTGCTCAAGCAGCCCCAGTACGAGCCGTTGCCGGTCGGTCACCAGGTGATGCAGATGTACGCGGGCATGAACAAAGACGACGCGGGCAAGCGCGGCTGGCTGCGCGAGATACCCGTGGCTGACATTACGCGGTGGGCGAAAGAATTCTTGGAGTTCGCGACCGCCAAGTTTCCCGGTATCGCGAAGCGCATCGCCGAGAAGCGCGAGCTGCCGGTGAATGACAAGAAGCAGGTCTCAGACCCCGAGTTGAACCAGGCGCTGACCGAGTTCAACGCAGCCTTCGTGAAGACGCCGGGCGCGAAGATTTAACCCCAATGCCGATCAGATAACGGAACGGTTGTGCGGGCCGTAGGGAGGATCATAGTGCGGCGATCTCGAAGTAAGGAGATCGCCCGATGCGCCTTGCCGATGCCTTGGTGACAGTTCCGCTCGCACTGCCCGAGAATTACGGG
>JANLPS010000259.1:0-9826 GCA_031367385.1 Archangium sp.
GTCCTGCGCTAGCCGCCTCCGGCATCTCGGTTGACCTCGGCCTCGTCCGTCTGGATGACCTGAGCGACTACAGGGCGGCGATTCTGGGGCCCCTGGCCCGGGCCTTCAAAGGCCGTGAGCTCAGCTGCACGTGGAACAAGGTTGGCTTCGTCTCTCACCTGACGATGCAGTTTCACACCCTGGGCGACCTGCCGAACGCGCTGTGGCTGATGCGGCACCTCGACGACGTGCCCGCGGCCCGGTTCATCTCGTCGCTCACGCTCGAAATGCTGCCCATTGCGCTGCGAGATCAGACCGCTCCGGCGGTGACGATGGTCGAGGCGCTGACCACCTCGAGCCTGCCCCGCTCGCTGCGTACGCTGCATTTTGCTGGGCAATTGCCCGCGGCCACTGGCAGCGGGTTTCGGGCGATGACCGAGCGGCCTGCGGCCTCACGGGTCGAGGCGGCGCTGGCGCACGTGCGGCGCAGGGCGAAGTACCTCGAGACGCAAGAGAAGGCGCTGATCACCTGGCAGCCCACGCTCACGCCGTAACCGCAGAATTCGAAGCCCGCTCATCTTGAGCGCAGGACCTTCAGGTCCGAAGTCGAAGGACGGGCGCTACTCTTTCTTCCTCTGAATCGGCAGCTTCATGCGCAGCCGCTCGACTGGGCGGCCCTGCTTCACGTGCTGCTCGACGATTTCTTTCACGTCAGCGGTGGTGACCCGGCCGTACCAGACGTTGTCGGGGTACACGACGACCGCCGCGCCCTCTTCGCAGCCATCGAGGCAGCCCGCGGCATTCGCCCGAACGCCCGTCACGCCCTGCGCATCGAGCTCTTTCTTGAACGCCACGCGCAGCGCTTCACCGTCTTTCGTCGCGCAGCAGCCACGCGGGCTCCCGTCAGGGCGACGATTGGTGCAAACGAAAAGATGTCTCTCATAGGGAGGCGGCATGGAGAGCGCTTGTAGCGAATTTCTCGGCGCTTTCGCATCGCCTCACGTGAGCCCTCGCTGGTTGTACGGGCCGCGCAAAATCACCGCGCACGCCTGAAAATCGGCCTAGGATCACATGCCCCACAGGGAAAGTTGATCAGTCAAACTGACGTACTTTCAGTCAATCTCACGTTCTGAGAATGCCGTATTTGATGAATAGTATTGTAGGGCGGTGACCATATGCAGCAGGGGCTCTTATGCGCCTGATCTGCGACCTTTCCACCTAACCGCCCGCAAAGGCCGATTTACCGGCCTGGGAGCGTTTCAGGGTTCTCGTGCCACTGAAAACAACCCCTAAGTGTTGGGGATTGGTCGTTTTTTTGACACTAGATGTTGTGGTTCTAGGCTTGACACCATGTTGTTGCCGATGGCATTAAGCGCCCACCACGAAGACGTTTCCGCTGTTGCCGGGCGCTCCAAGTGGTCGATTCGAACCCTGGGAGGGGCGCGAAATATCCCACCTTTCGGCATTTTTCAGCTCCCGGCCCGCAGCCCGGGGCGCGCGACCGACATGCCTTTGAACTGAGACAAGCAGCAAACCCGACCAATCGCCGCGAAGAACCAGTTGTCAGACCACGAGGGGAAGATGAACAAAGACCTGACCGCCATGACTGTTCCCGCCTCAACGACCAACCCCAACCAGCCGATGCCGGCGCTCGATACGCGTGCGGTGCCGCGCGCGGGCAAGAAGCAGGGCCTGACGGTGAATCGGTTCTTCACCACCAAGGGCGTCGACCCGGCCGATGAAATCGCCTGGGAGCTCCGCACGGCGTCGATCGCCGGCGAGGGCGGCAACGTGGTGTTCGAGCAGAAGAACGTCGAGGTGCCCAAGTCATGGTCCATGCTGGCGACCAACGTCGTCGCCTCGAAGTACTTTCGCGGCCAGCCGGGCACGGCCGACCGTGAGAGCTCGGTTCGCAAGCTGGTGTCGCGGGTCGTCGACACGCTGACGAAGTGGGGCGATCAGGGCGGGTACTTCAAGGGTCAAGAAGACAAGGCGGCGTTTCACTCAGAGCTGACCCACCTGCTGCTGCGGCAGAAGGTGGCCTTCAACTCGCCGGTCTGGTTCAACGTGGGCGTCGAAGAGCACCCCCAGTGCTCGGCGTGCTTCATCAACTCGGTCGAAGACTCGATGGAGTCGATTCTCGGGTTGGCGAAGACCGAGGGCATGCTCTTCAAGTACGGCTCGGGCACTGGCTCGAACCTCTCGCCAATTCGGTCATCGCGAGAAGTGCTCAAGGGCGGCGGCACGGCGTCGGGCCCGGTCAGCTTCATGAAGGGCTTCGATGCGTTCGCTGGCGTCATCAAGTCGGGTGGCAAGACCCGCCGCGCCGCCAAGATGGTCATCTTGAACATCGATCACCCCGACGTGCTCGAGTTCGTGAAGTGCAAGGTCAATGAAGAGAAGAAGGCGTGGGCCCTGATCGACGCTGGCTACGACAGCTCGTTCAATGGCGAGGCGTACTCGTCGATCTTCTTTCAGAATTCGAACAACTCGGTGCGGGTCACCGACGAGTTCATGAAGGCGGTCAAAGACGATCGCTCGTTCGAGACCAAGGCCGTGCGCGACGGCTCGGTGATGGACACGTACTCCGCGCGAACCATGTTCCGCGAGATTGCCGATGCCACCTGGCAGTGCGGCGACCCGGGCCTGCAGTTCGACACCACGGTCAATGCCTGGCACACCTGCGCCAACACCGCGCGAATCAACGCCTCGAACCCGTGCTCTGAGTACATGTTTCTCGACGACACCGCCTGCAACCTGGCGTCGTTGAACCTGATGCACTTTCGAACCATCGACGGCGACTTCGACACCGAGGCTTTCAAGCACGCGGTCGACATCACCCTGCTCGGCCAGGAGATCATCGTCGGGTTCTCGAAGTACCCGACTGAGAAGATCGGCCAGAACTCGTTCGACTTTCGCCCGTTGGGCTTGGGCTACGCGAACTTGGGCGCACTGCTGATGTCGGCTGGCTTGCCGTACGACTCAGACGAAGGCCGCTCGTACGCGGCGGCGATCACCTCGCTGATGGCGGGCCGGGCCTATGTGCAGTCGGCGAAGATGGCCGAGAACGTCGGGCCGTTCGCCGGGTTCGCCACCAACCGCGAGCCGATGCTGGCGGTGATGAAGAAGCACCGCAAGGCGGCCTACCAGGTGACCGCCGAGCGCACCGACAAGCGCTTGCACGAAGAGCAGAAGAAGGCGTGGGACGAAGCGCTGTCATTGGGTGAATTGCACGGGTACCGCAACAGCCAGGTCACTGTGTTGGCCCCCACCGGCACCATCGGCTTCATGATGGACTGCGACACCACCGGCATCGAGCCCGACATCGCGCTCATCAAGTATAAGAAGCTGGTCGGCGGCGGCATGTTGAAGATCGTCAATCAGACCGTGCCGTTGGCGCTGCAGAAATTGGGCTACTCGGTGCAGGAGCGCGAGTCGATTCTCAACTTCCTCGACAAGCAGGAGACCATCGAGGGCGCGCCGATCGTCAAGGCCGAGCACCTGCCGGTGTTTGACTGCGCCTTCAAGGCCTCGAAGGGCACCCGCTCGATTCACTACATGGGTCACATCAAGATGATGGGGGCGACGCAGCCCTTCTTGTCGGGTGCGATCTCGAAGACCGTCAACATGCCGAACGACGCGACGGTCGAAGACATCGAGATGGCCTACATGGAGTCGTGGAAGGCCGGGCTCAAGGCCGTCGCCGTCTACCGCGACGGGTGCAAGCGCAGCCAGCCGCTGAACACCTCGAAAGACGCCGAGAAAAAGGCCGTCGAAGTGGTCACCGTGGTCGAGAAAGCCGTGGCCCGCAAGCGCTTGCCCGATGAGCGCCGCGCGATCACCCACAAGTTCTCGATTGCCGGTCACGAGGGCTACTTGACCGTCGGCATGTACGACGAGGGTCAGCCGGGTGAGCTGTTCATCACCATGGCCAAAGAAGGCTCGACCGTGTCAGGCCTGATGGATTCGTTCGCCACCGCGATCTCGCTCGCCTTGCAGTACGGCGTGCCGCTCAAGGTCTTGAGCGACAAGTTCAGCCACACCCGCTTCGAGCCCTCGGGCTTCACCAACAACCCCGAGCTGCCGATCGCCAAGTCGATCACCGACTACATCTTCAGGTGGTTGTCGGCGAAGTTCTTGCCGGGCGAAGGCGAGACCGAGAGCATGATGGAGTACGAGGCCAAGCAGGTGAAGGCGGCGGTGATTCCGCGGCCGTCTCCGCTGCGCAGCCAGACGATGCCGGCCCCGGTCGAAGACGCGTTCAAGACCACGTTCTTGAACCAGGCCGACGCTCCGCCGTGCTCGGTCTGCGGCACGATCACCGTACGCAATGGCGCTTGCTACAAGTGCCACAACTGCGGCGCGACGACCGGCTGCAGCTAAGGCCCCAACGACTTTTGCTGGAGGGGCGTCGTTCAAGCCCAGACGGGGTGTGCTTCGGCGAGCCCTGTCACTTCAGATAGAGAAACAGGCCGGGCAATGGCGCCGTTGAGGGGCGGTGCCAAGTGTCCCCTGTGCGGTTCTGACTTCTCTTTGAGGCACAGCTTGAAGGGGCCTTTCGAGGGCCCAGACGGAGCAATGCGAAGAGCGCGCTCTGTCACTTCGATACGGAACACAAAGAGGGGCGCTTCAACCCACTGTCATGATGGGGCTCTCCTTCGGGAGAGCCCACGCGGGGGCACCGCGAAGAGCAAGCCCTGACACGTCACATGGAGGGACCCCGGAGGGGGAGCGGCTTCAGGGCGACCTGAAGCCGTTTTTTTTGGCGCTTAGGTGGAGGCGACGCAGAAGGTGATGCGGCTCAGCGTCGGGGCGTCGGCCTTGACCAACGCCAGCTCGTCGATGAAGTCGGTGCTGGTGCCGGTGAAGCCGCGGTGCGCCCCAAGCTCGGCGACCCAGGTCATCGGGCCGGTCGCACTGAAGCCGAACCCGACCGACTCGGTCGCGGCAGAGTCGATGGCGCGGGTCTTCCACTCCTTGAGCTCGACCTTGACGCCGCCGACTTCGAGGGTCAGCGGGAGCTTGCCGATGTCCTGGGCACTGATGGTCGCGCAGGCCGGAGCCTGTTGAGGCTTGGCCGCGGGAGCCGTCTGCGGGCTGGTGCCGAAACCGAAGAGCGCCACTGCGGTCAGAATCACTCGCGACATGTTCAACCTCCGGCGTCAGGCATTGCACCTGGTACGCCAGCCGGTTTCGCGGCAGGGGGTTCGTCAATTCGACGAGTTGAAAGGGCGTGGCGGCGATTCAGACACAGCTGTGCGCACGCGTGGCCACTCCAGTGAGTACCGGTGTGGCCACCGTGCTCGGGCACGGGGTGATGTGGGCGGGAGTGGGGAAAGACCGGCTTAGTTGCGGATGCGAACCGACGCCCCGCCAGACTTATCGAGGTCGACGTGGGGTGCGCCGTGGAGCTGAACGTCGACACCGCCGGAGATGTCACCGCGCACCGAGTCGGCGACCGCCACGTCGACTCCGCAGCCGCCGCTGGCGTCGAGGGCCATGGTCTTGACCGAGAACTTCGCCGCGTGAAGCTGCACGCCGCCTGACAGCTCGACCTTGGCCGAGGTGGCTTTGCCGGTGAGGGTCAATTCGACTCCGCCGCTGGCTTCGACTTTCAGCGAGTCGACATCGATGTTGCCAATGCGCGCATCGACTCCGCCGCTCAGGTCGAGCATGGCCCGCTTGCCGAGGGGCACCTCGACGTTGAGGTCAATGCCACCGGCGGCCGAGATGACGTCGAGCGACGGCACCGTGATGGTGACGATGATGGGTTTGGAGGTTCGCAGATTGGTGTTGCGGCGGGGCTCGATCACCAAGCGACCCTCTTTGACCTCACTCTTCACGTACTCGAGCACGTTGCGGTCGGTTTCGATGGTCAGCGAGGGTGCGCCCGGCTTGATGGTCACCGTGAAGCCGCCGGAGAGCTCGACTTCCTTGAAATCTGAGACTTTTCGGCTCTCTGAGGTGACGTCACCGTTGCCTTTGATTGCATCGCCCCACGCAAAGGCATTGGTCACGGCGAGCATCGGCAACAGAAGGGCAGTTCGCATAGGGCGCCCGGTACGACGGGCTCCGGGCCCGATTTCATACGCAGCGGCAGGAGTTTCGATAAAACGGCGCGTCATGACTCAGCCTGCCCTGCCCCCCCGTGCCCGCGTCGTCGTCATCGGAGGCGGAATCATCGGATGTTCTGTCGCCTACCACCTCGCCCACATGGGGTGGACCGACGTCGTGCTGCTCGAGCGCGACCGGCTGACCTCCGGCACCACGTGGCACGCGGCGGGGCTGATGGTGACCTTCGGCTCGACCTCGGAGACCTCGACCGAGATGCGCAAGTACACCCGCGACCTCTACGCGCGGCTCGAAGAAGAGACCGGGCACTCGACGGGGCTCAAGCAGTGCGGGTTCATCGAGGTCGCGGCCGACGCCGACCGCCTCGAAGAGTACCGACGGGTGTCAGCCTTCAACCGCTACTGCGGCGTCGACGTGCAGGAGATCTCGCCCAGGCAGGTCAAGGAGCTCTTTCCCCTCGCGCACACCGACGACCTGCTCGCCGGGTTTTACGTGAAAGACGACGGGCGGGCCGACCCGGTGGGCGTGACGATGGCGCTGGCCAAGGGCGCTCGGCAAAAGGGCGCGAAAATTTTCGAAACTGTCGCGGTCACCGGCGTCACCAAGAAGCGCGGCGTGGTCACTGGCGTCGACACCTCGGCGGGCCACATCGAGGCCGAGTTCGTCGTCAACTGCGCCGGCATGTGGGCGCGGCAGCTGGGTGCCAAGTCGGGCGTCAACATTCCCAACCAGGCGGCTGAGCACTACTACCTCATCACCGACGCGATCAAAGAGATCAGCAACGCCTGGCCGGTGCTCGAAGACCCGGGCTCGTACGGGTACTTTCGCGAAGAGGGCGGCGGGTTGATGATCGGCCTGTTCGAGGCGCTCTGCGCTCCGTGGAAGGTCGACGGCATACCCGAAGACTTCTCGTTCGGAGACCTCGCGCCCGACTGGGAGCGCATGGGGCCGTACGTCGAGAAGGCAATGAAGCGCATACCCATCTCGATGGAGACGGGGGTGAAGAAGTTTTTCTGCGGCCCCGAGAGCTTCACGCCCGACCTGCAGCCGATTGTCGGTGAGGCTCCCGAGCTCAAGAATTACTTCGTGGCTGCGGGCCTCAACTCGATCGGCATCTTGACCGGCGGTGGCCTGGGCCGCGTGCTCGCCCACTGGATCATCAACGGCCGCGCCGACGTCGACGTGACCGGGTTTCACATCGACCGGTTGCACACCTACCAGTCGAACCCCGAGTACCGGCGAACCCGCACGGTGGAGTCGCTGGGCATGGTGTACCAGTGCCACTACCCCACCCGCTCGATGATGACGGCGCGCGGGGCGAAGAAGTCGGCGATTCACGATCGATTGGCGGCGCAAGGCGCGTACTTCAAAGACGTCTCTGGCTGGGAGGGCCCCGACTGGTACGCGGGCCCCGGCGTCGAGCCCAAGGTCGACAAGCTCTCGTGGGGCCGGCAGAACTGGTTTCCCCAGTGGGCGGCTGAGCACAAGGCGGCCCGTGAAGGCGTGATCTTGATGGACATGTCGTTCATGTCGAAGTTCATGGTGCAAGGCCGCGACGCGGGCCGGTTGTTGAACCAGATCTCGGCCAACGACGTCGACGGCGCGACGGGCATGATCACGTACACGCAGTGGCTCAACGAAGGCGGCACGCTCGAGGCCGACCTCACCGTGACCAAGCTCGACGACGAGAAATACTGGGTCGTCTCGTCAGACACCGCCCTGCGTCACACCGAGACGTGGATGCGGAGGCATTTTCCCGACGGGTCGCATGCGTTCGTCACCGACGTCACGTCGGGCTACGCCCAGATCAACATTCAAGGGCCTCGCTCACGCGAGTTGATGCAATCGGTGACCACCGCCGACCTGTCGAACGAGGCCTTTCCCTTCCGCGCGGCGCGGGAGATCGACATCGGCTTCGCGCGGGCGCTGTGCATTCGAATCACGTACCTGGGCGAGCTTGGCTACGAGCTCTACGTGCCGACCGAGCAGGCGGTGCATGTGTATGACCGGCTGACCGAGGCGGGCAAGAAGGTGGGCCTTGTGCACGCGGGCCTCAAGGCGCTGGCGAGCCTTCGCATGGAGAAGGGCTACCGCGACTACGGGCATGACATCGACAACACCGATTCGGTGCTCGAGGTGGGCCTGGGCTTCGCGGTCGACTTGAAGAAGCCGAACGGGTTCATCGGCAAAGACGCGGTGCTGGCGAAGAAGGCAACCGGGCCGCTGAAGAAGCGGCTGGTGCAGGTGCTGGTGAAAGACCCGGAGCCGATGCTGTTTCACGCCGAGGTGGTGCGAAGAAACGGCAAGCCGCTGGGCTACGTGCGCGCGGCTTCGTACGGTCACACGGTGGGTGGCGCGGTCGGGTTGGCGATGATCGAGCACTCTGAGCCGATTGATCAGGCGTTTCTCGACTCGGGAGCGTGGACGGTGGAGATCGCCGACAAGACGTACCCGGTGCGCTGTTCACTCAAGCCGCTGTACGACCCGGAGATGAAGAAGATCAAGTGCTGAGCGCCTCGAGCAACACTGCGCGAAATCGCTGAGGTTCTTCGAAGTGCGGGGAATGGGCGCTGGCGGTGAAGACGACGAGGGCCTTGGGCGCGGTGCTGCTCAGGGCCTCGACGAAGGCTTTCGCAAGCTCAGGCGGAGCGGCGGCGTCGAGGCTGCCTTGAATGACGGTCAGAGGCACCCCGAGCGTCTTGAGGCGAGCCGGGAGTGAAAACTGGCCCAGCGAGCCGAGCACCTGCGCCTGGGTCGCCTGCATGGCGCGCAACGCCCTGACGACCTGCCGCAGCGAGTAGTGCGGAGAGCGAAGGAGCCGGAAGAGCAGCGAGAGGAAGAGGCGGAGGAAGGTCGTGCCAGCCTCGATGCCTCCGAAGTTGGTGACCCACTTCACTCTCGTCATGAAGCGCGCGGGCGTGTCGTGTGGCGGGTGGCCGATGGCGTCGAGCTCTTTGAGGGCGCGTCGGTGGCCGAAGCGAATGGCTTGGTCTCGCGCGAACTGCCACGCAAAGCGCTCACTCTCGGGGAGATCGATGTCGGGGCCCGCCGCCACCACGCGGCGAATTCGAGGCTGACCCACGCTGGCGAGAATGGCGAGGCTGCCTCCGAGCGAGAACCCGGCGACATCGACGGCTGTGACGTTGAAACGTGCGCAGAGCGCGTCAACCATCGCGCTCACGTCGCTGACCAGCAGGTCGAGGGTGATGGGCTGCGAAGACCCGGTCGAACGCCCGGTGCCCCGCTGGTCCCAGTAGATGACGCGAAACTCGGCCTCGAGGTGCAGACGGGTTTCGAGCGCATCGGCCTCGTGAATCATCGGGAAACCCGGGCCCGCCTGAACGAGCAACAGCAGCGGTGCGTCGGCCCGGCCGCGAATCAGGGCGAACTGCTGGCTCTCGTTGACGGTGAAGGTGCTGAGGGTCATGGCGTTCTCGCGGTGAGTGCTGCGTACAGAATGGCGCTGAGCTGAGGCGCGAAGTGGCTCGCGTGCGACGGCGTGGTTTTGAAGAAGACCTGGCGCGAGAGCTGACCGAGGGTGCCGACCAGCGTCGCCACGGCCAGGCTGCGATCGAGCGAAGCTTCGACCAGGCCTTCGCGTTGCCCCTGGGAGACGAGCTGCTCGAGGTACGAGAGCAGCGACTTGCCGCGCGTGGTGGCCGACACCCGCGGCCAGAATTCGCGCAGGGTCTCGTTCACATACAAAACCGCCTCGAGCGCTTCGTGGGTGAGGTCGACCCACGCCGCAATGAGCGACCTGAGCCGATTGGCGAAG
>JANLPS010000426.1:0-8827 GCA_031367385.1 Archangium sp.
CGGCAGCTCGATCGACGCGTTGAAGATCTGAATCGGGCCCTGGCCCGGGTTTCGGGCGACCGTGCGCTTCGGGTCGACGAAAGCGGCGCGCAGGTCGGGTTTGGTGCCGTCGGCGATGTGTGTCGTGAACCAGTCTGAGACCGAGCCGTCAGCCGAACGTGCTCGCAGCCGAATCTGGTCTCCGGTTTGCGCGTCGGGCACCGAGATCGAGAAGCGGCCCTTGGCGTCACTGGTGCCGACCTCAAGCGTGTCGACGATTCGCCGGCCGACGACCGCGGCGCCGCTCGACAGATTGGCGGCTTCGATGATCGCTCCGGGAGTCGAGAGCCCTGAGATGGCTGCCGACGAGGCCTTGTCGAGCTCGAGGGGCAGCACTGGCTTCAACTTGGCGCGGCCGATCAACGCCTCGAGAAAATTGCGCGCCGAAGGGGCGAACTGCATGCCGGTCTCGTCGAGCAGCAGCTTGACGTCAGCGCGCTCTTCGTCGCTCAGCTTGGGGCCGAGGGTGTTCAGCTGCTCTTCACGGCTCATCTTCTTGAGCGACGCGGTCAGCTCGCCGCCCTGCGGGTCGATGATCTCGGTGAGCAGGTCGAAGAACTCGCTCTGCGAGACCTGAAGCCCGAACCCGATCTTGGTTTGAAACCGGGTGATGCCCGCGTCTGAGAGTCGAATGGTCACGGGGCAATTCTTCGCCTGTGGGCGGCGGGCGCGTCAAGCGGCTGCGCTCGAGCTGACTTCTTAGATTTTGCGAAAACCCGGGCAAGGCGCGTCGCGCTGAGCCAAACCGCGACCCAGAGGGGTCTCGTCTTCGCATGAACGCCTTTTCAAAAGAGATTCTCATCGTGGTGGCCATCGCGTTCGGCCCGATCTGTTGGCTCCTGACGCGCGGTCGAGCCCACGCCGTGGGCCAGGTTCGGTGCGCCACCGGTCTGGTCATCACGATGTGGGTCATGGTGCCGCTCCCGTTCGCGTTTCTGCTCTGGCTTGTCCGGCTGATGATGGCCGGTGAGGGGCGCACGCTTCAGATGGGCCTCATCGTGGTCTTTGTGTTCGTGTTCGCCGTCGGCGTTTTGGGGCTGGCAATCTCTTTGACGCGTTTTCGGATGCAATTCGACGAACAAGGTCTGCGCTTCACAACCTTGACGCGTGAACACTCGCTGCTTTGGGCAGACATCGACACCCTCGACTACTCGAACAGCAGCCGCCTCTTGAGGTTTCAGAGCGCTTCACGGGCCGCCTTTGCGCTCGCCCCGTACCACGCGGGGGCCGAAGCCTTCGCCACCATGGCGCTCGATCGGCTGCCTGCTGCGACGATGAGCCGCACCAACGTGCTCACGCACTACGCCTTGCGTTGTTACGAAGAGGGTCGGGGGCCGTTCTTGATGATGGTGTCGCCAACGTTCTTCAAGCGGTGGAAGAGGCCGCAACGTCGGTGGTGAGGCGTGGTCTCTTGGGGTCGAAAGAGAAAAAAACGCAAACTACCAGAGGAATCGAATCGTCACCCATTCGCGCAGTCTTCTTGACCTCGTGCGTCGCATCGTCCTAACGACGGCCGCATGGCATCGAAGTCGCTGGTAATCGTGGAGTCGCCTGCCAAGGCGAAGACCATCGAGAAGTTTCTCGGCTCTGAATACAAAGTCATGGCCTCGGTGGGCCATGTCGTCGATTTGCCCTCGAGCGGGCTGTGCGTCGACGTCGAGAACGACTTCAAGTTGACCTACGAGGTCACCAAAAAAGACGTCATCAAAGACCTGAAAGACGCGCTGAAGAACGCGTCTGAGCTGTATCTGGCCACCGACGAAGACCGCGAAGGTGAAGCCATCGCCTGGCATTTGCGCGAGCAGCTCAAGCCCAAAGTACCCACCAAACGCATGGTGTTTCACGAAATCACCAAGCGGGCGATTCAAGAGGCCGTCAACGCCTCGCGCGACATCGACTTGAGCCTGGTCGACGCGCAAGAGACCCGCCGCACGCTCGACCGGTTGTACGGCTACACCGTCTCTCCCGTGCTCTGGCGCAAGGTGAAGACCGGGCTGTCGGCGGGGCGCGTGCAGTCTCCGTCGATTCGGTTGATCGTCGCGCGCGAGCACGAGCGCATGAAGTTTCGCTCAGTCAGCTATTGGGACCTGGGCGCCAAGCACCCGACCGCGCCGGCCTTCGAGTCGGCCTTGTTCTCAATCGATGGGGCCCGCGTGGCCAGCGGCAAAGACTTCGACGATGCCGGCAAGGTGTCTGAGAACGTGAAGTGGGTCGATGAAGCCACCGCGCGCGCTCTCGCCGCTCGCATCGAGGGCAAGCCCTTCGTGGTCAAGTCGCTCGAGAAGCGCCCGTCGCGAAGCTCGCCCAAGGCTCCGTTTCAGACCTCGACGATGCAGCAAGAGGCCGGTCGCAAGCTCAACATGAGCGCCCAGCAGGTGATGCGGTTGGCCCAGGGCCTCTATGAAGAGGGCTACATCACCTACATGCGCACCGACTCGACGAACCTGTCGCAGACGGCGGTCGACGCGGCGCGCGCGCAGGTCAAGGCGCTCTACGGCGATGACTATCTGCCCGCCGAGCCGCGGCTGTACGCGAAGAAGTCGAAGAACGCGCAAGAGGCCCACGAGGCGATTCGCCCGGCGGGTGAAGTGTTCAAGACGCCCAAAGAGCTCGAAGGCGAGCTCGGCGGTGCGCAGCTCAAGCTCTACGACTTGATCTGGAAGCGCACGGTCGCGAGCCAGATGACCGACTCGCAGGGTGAGTCGCTCAGCGTGAAGCTGCTGGTCGAGACCGGTCAAGAGAAGGTCGAGTTCTCGGCTTCGGGCCGCACGATTCTCTTCCCCGGGTACATGCGGGCGTACGTCGAAGGCAGTGACGACGCGACCGCTGCGCTCGATGACCAAGAATCTCCGTTGCCCGCTCTCAAAGAGGGCGATGTGGTGCCGGTCTCTGAAGTCGAGGCCAAGGGTCACACCACCTCACCTCCGGCGCGCTACACCGAAGCCTCGCTGGTCAAGAAGCTCGAGGAGCTCGGCATCGGCCGCCCGTCGACCTACGCCAGCATCATGGGCACCCTGCAGGCCAAGTACGTGTGGAAGAAGGGCTCGGCCCTGATACCCAACTGGGAGGCTTTCGCCGTCGTCGCCTTGATGGAGAAGCACTTTCACGACCTGGTCGACTACGCCTTCACCGCCGAGATGGAGGAGTCGCTCGACGCGATCGCCGCCGGTGAGCGTGAAAAGGTGCCGTATCTCAAGGAGTTCTACTTCGGCGATAAGAAGCGCACCGGGTTGCGCAAGCAGGTCGACCAGAACATCGAGAAGATCGATGCCGCTGAGATCAACTCGATCTTCATCGGCAAAGACCCGAACGGTGTCGACATGGTCGTCAAGCCGGGCCGCTATGGGCCGTACCTCAAGCGCGGCGAAGATACGGTGTCGGTGCCTGAGTCGATCGCTCCTGATGAGGTGACGGTCGAGAAGGCGTTGGCGCTGCTGGCGGCCCCCAAGGGTGACACGCCGATCGGCGTCGACCCTCGCAGCGGGCTCAATGTGTACGTGAAGCAGGGCCGATTTGGCCCCTACGTGCAGCTGGGTGAGGTCACCGACGACTCGAAGCCCAAGACCCAGTCGCTGTTCAAGAACATGAAGCCCGAGCTCGTCACCCTCGAGCAGGCGCTCGAGCTGCTCAGCTTGCCGCGCATCGTGGGCACCGCTCCTGATGGCGAAGAGATCTCGGCGCAAAACGGCCGCTATGGCCCGTACCTGATGAAGGCCAAAGAGAGCCGCAACCTGGGCGGCGAGGCCGAGCAGAAGTTGCTGACGATTACCCTCGATGAGGCGCTGGCGATCTTCGCGCAGCCCAAGCAGTTTCGCGGGCGCGGGGCTCCGAAAGAGCCGCTGGCGAAGTTCGGCCTCGACCCGGTGTCGGGCAAAGAGATGGTGCTCAAAGAAGGCCGCTTCGGCTTCTACATCACCGATGGAGAAACCAACGCGTCGCTGCGTCGTGGTGACGAGCCGGCCGATTTGAACCCCGAGCGCGCGGCCGAGCTGATGGCCCAGCGCCGTGAATACATGGCGTCTCCTGAGGGGCAGGCCAAGGCGGCTCAACGTGCCGCGAAGAAGGGCGGCCGGGGAGGGCGTGGCAAGCCGGCGGCGAAGGCTCCGAAGAAGACCAAGGTCGCGGTCGACGCGGCGCCTGCCGTTGCGGCGGTGAAGACGAAGGTCAAGCCTGCGGCGAAGGTGAAGGCGCCCGCGGTCAAGGCCGCGAAGGTCGCCAAGGCCGCGAAGGTGGCTGCGAAACCCGTCGCCAAGAAGGCCGCTCCTGCGAAGAAGAAGCCCGCGAAGAAGGGCAACCCGCGCAAGGCGGTGTGATTCATGAGCCGAGGCGCTGACGAAAAAGCGTTTCTCGCCAGCTACCGCCCGAAGGACTACCCGCGCCCGTCAGTCGCCGTCGACCTGGTGATCTTCACGATCATCGACGCGCAGCTGCGGGTGCTGCTGGTTCGACGCAGCGAGCACCCGTTCAAGGGGGCGTGGGCGCTGCCTGGCGGCTTCTTACGCGTCGCTGAAGGCACCCTCTCGCAGGGTGAAGACCTCGAAGAGGCCGCGCGCCGTGAGCTGCAAGAAGAGACCGGGCTCGACCCCGCACGCGTGTACCTCGAGCAGTTGGGTGCCTTCGGCCGGGCTGGCCGCGACCCTCGCATGCGCGTGGTGTCGGTCGCGTACGTGGCGTTGGTGCGGCCCGACCTCGCGCCGTTCGTCAAAGCGGGAGGCGATGTCAGCGAGGCCGATTGGTTCGCGGTCGAGGGCGTCAAAGCGCTCGAGCTGGCCTTTGATCATGGCGACATCGTCACGCAGGCATTGGCCCGCGTTCGCAGCGGCCTCGAGTCGACCAACATCGCGTTCGACCTGGTGCCGTTGACCTTCACCATCCCCGAGTTGCGCCATGTGTATTCAATGGTGCTCAACAAACCGATGGACCCCGGCAATTTTCGCCGCAAATTCAATCGACTGGTTGAAGACGGCGTAATCGAACAGGCCCCCGGCAAGCGGATCACCGCGTCAAAGCCGGCGACGGTGTTTCGGTTCGTGAGACGCTAAGCTCCGCCGCAATGATCGCACTGGTGATTGGGCGCTTTCACGCGGTCACGCGTGCGCAGGCGCAGTGGCTCCAGCAGCTCCCGGTCGACCGAATCATCTGCGTGCTGACCAGCGCCGACCACGCCGGCACCCGGCGAAACCCGTTCGACGCCGCCACGCGTGAGCAGCTCTTGCGGCCCGCACTCGCGAAGGCCGGCAAGCCCTTCGAAGTGGTGCGCCTCAATGACATCGCCGAGAGCGCGCGGTGGGTCGATCACGTCATCGACGGCGTTCGCAGGGCGACTGGCGTGAAACTCGAGCCCGGGCAGACCCAGCTGTTCTCGGCCAACCACGACGTCGAAGCGCTGTTCAAGGCGCGCGGGTTCTCGGTGGTTTCTGGTGAGGTGAAGGGCCTGACGCCGCAGGAGCTGGTGCAGCGGGTCGTCGATGGCAAGCCCTGGCACGACGAGGCCTCGTATGAGACCAAAGCGCTCTTCAGCAAGCCTGGCTTCGTCGAGCAGCTGCGGCTCATCTTCGGTGAAAAGCTGGTCACCGACGACGGCGAGCTGGGGCACGCGCGTGACTTCAAGAGCTACGGCGCCCAGATGGACGCTTCGTTGCGGCAGAAGCTCGAAGACCTGATGCCCTGGGTCAAGCCTGGCTGCATCGTCGATCAAGGCTGCGGTACGGGGCAGTTGATGGTCGAGCTGGCCCGGCATTTTCCCAAGTCGCGGCTGGTCGGAGTCGACCTGTCACGCGAGTTTCTTCGAATGTGCGACGAGCACACCTACGCCGCGCAAGACGTGGCCTTCATCGCGGGCAACGTGATCGAGCGGCACATCGCTCCTGACAGCGCGACGAGCGTGATCTTCTCATCGGTGATGCACGAGGTGCACTCGTACACCGGCTACGACGTGACGCAGATCGACCGGGCCCTGCGAAATGCGTGCGACTCGCTGGCGACCGGCGGCAACGTGCTCATTCGCGACGGAGTCAGCCCCGAGCCCGCGACGTGGAGACTTGCCTTCTTGAACCCCGCCACCCGCGACACGTTCAATCGCTTCGCCACCGAATTCAAGCAGGGCCAAGGCGTGAAGTTCGAGCGCCTCGGCGAGAATGAGGTGCGCTTGAGCTCGCACGACGCGAACGAGTTTCTATGTAAAAAAGAGTACTTGAAGAACTGGCACATCGAGGTGAACGAAGAATTCGGCCCGCTGACGATGCGCGGGTGGGGCGAGGCGCTGAGCCGCTGTGGGTTCAAGCCGCTGCACCTGTCGAGCTACGTCAACGAGTGGATCGCGACGAACCGCTACCAGGGCTCGGTCGAGCTCAAAGACGATGCGGGCAAGGTCATTTCATGGCCCGCCACCAACGTGATCGCCGTCGGTGAAAAGAGGCCGCGTTAGTCGCTGAACGGCTCGGTGGTGCGCTTCAGGCGAAAGAGCACCAGGTTGCCGAAGGGCATGCGCCACTTCTGGTGCGGCACGATTGACCCGACGCTCTTGGCCGTGTCGACGCCGAACACCGCCATGAACGGGCTGATGAAGTGCGTCGTCGTCTTCAGCTCGAGCTCGAAGTACCGGTCGAGCTCGGGCACGCACTCGCGCAGCTTCTTCTCGAGCGAAAAAAAGTTGAACTTGGTGATGTGCTGCTCTGAGTAGTCGACGTCGCTCACTCTGTTCAGCAGCAGCTCGAGCACCGGCCACGTGCTCACATAGTTCGGAGTCGACAGCACGAAGCGCCCCGACCCCGGCACCAGCAGCCTGGCGACCCCAAGGAACAGCTCGCGAATCTCGGCGGGGGTCAGGTGCTCGATGACCTCGACGCTGGTGGCGTAATCAAACGTGCTCTTGAGCGCGCGCAGCGAGTCGAGCGACGGCGTGTGCTTGAACTCACGATACTCGGTACCGAAGTGCTCGTTCGCCCACGCGATCTGGTCGGGCAGAATGTCGACGCCCAACTGCCGGGGAAACCGGTCGGGCGTCGCCAGAGAGAGCAGGCTGCCGGCGAAGCAGCCGACATCGATAATCGCGCCGGGGCCCAGGTCGCACAGCTCGAGCACGCGGGTGAACTTGAGAATGTGCCAGGCGCGGCGCACGGGGTGACCGGTCTCCATCACCTCGTGGTAGTGCCCGACCGGTATCTCGTTGAGTGCGCGGCTGCCTTCGTCGCTCATGAGCGCCCAGGCTGTACTCCATCGAACCCCGGCTGTCAGTGGGTCAATCAATCCACGGGGTGTGGCGCATGTACTGCTCGCCGTCGGGGCTGAAGCGCAGCAGCAGACTGACGCCAGCGCCGTCGGCGAAGGCCTCGGTCGCCACGACTTTGCCGCCCAGCTTGACCAGCCGGCAGGTCACCTTCGCGTCGGGGTCACTGTCGCGCCGAAACTGCGCCACGTACTTCGCCGTCTGCTGTGCTGCCTTGAGCGGAAACCCGAGCGAGACCAGCGCATCGGTGTACTTCATGTTCGCGGGCATCGGCACCGACTTGGTCACCGAATAGGTGCCCACTTTGCCTGCCGGCTCGCTGTCGAGCCGCGAGTTGAAGATCGAGTTCGTCATGCGGCGTTTCTCACTGAATGAGAGCGCATCGAACTTGGCCGAAGTGGCCGCTTCGGAGACCGCCGCCTTGCCGAGGGCCTGACGGTCGCCCGCCACCTCGAACTTGTCGACCGGCTTGAAGCGCAAGGCGTCGAAAAGCTTGGCCGATTCACCCGGGGTGACCTCGCCCTCGTCTTTGGCTGACTCGATGGCTTTGACGGCCACGTCGTGCGGCAGGGTCTTGAGTGAGCCCAAGTACGGGTCGATCATTTTCTTCAGCTCTGAGACGCTCATGGTGGCTCCAAAAGTGGGCAATTCGGGTGAGAAGACGTGGGGTTATCGGCTCGTCCACTCCAGCTGTTGCGGCTGTTGACGAACTGTCAGGCGGCACACCCAGGTCGCTTTACGTGGGCAGGCCGCGCAGGTAGGTGAACCTCTCGATGCTTTCGCTTGGATTCGATGGGTTTTCGTTCGACGACTTGTACCGCCCCGCTGGGTTGGCCCGACTGCATGCGCGGTTTCTCGAACGCCTGCGCGCCGATGACGCCGCCCTGGGTCAGGCCTTCGATGCGTACCGTCACGCCATCGCGAGCAACGCGCCGCATGGGTCGCTGACGCCGCCACAAGAATCAGATCTGTTGGTTCGCGTCGCTGAGCACGTCTCGAAGTTCATCGCGACCCTCTTCGGAGTGACCAAGGAGCTCGAGGCCCTGCGCCATGAGCTAACCGACGAGCTCAAGCTGTTCGAGTTCAAACGCGAGTTCGTGACCAGGCGGGTGTTCAAGAAGGGCACCACCGACCGGCCGACCCGTGACGAGCTGCCGGCGCTCGATGTGCGCATGACGTTGATGCTGGCGCTCGGGTTCGGCGCGAAGCCTCCGCCGCACGCACATGTGCATCACGCCGAAGACTTCGAACGCGAGCTGGCTGAGGCCGTGCTCACGTTGATCAACATCGAGCGGCACTTCGCAGGGCAGCTCAAAGAGCCGAAGCCTGAGCTGCTGACGCGCTGGGCGGCGCTGCGAACGGCCTTGCTGGGCACGGCTGCTGGCATCGACGCGTTCGGCTCGACGCTGGTTGGCGAAGATCTGAATCAAGTGCGCGGGTTGCTCTCGCTGGCCGACCGGTGGACGTGGGCTCGCGCGAGCTTCACCCATACCTTTCACGGCTGGAGCACCATCTCGCAGCCCAAGCCGCTGGTGTTCGACAAGCTGGTCGAGCTGAAGG
>JANLPS010000264.1:0-3851 GCA_031367385.1 Archangium sp.
GACCGCATCGCCCAGCTGGTCGTCGCCGCGGTTGCACGGGCGGCCCTGGTCGAGGTCACCTCCCTCGAGGACTCGGCCCGTGGCACGGGGGGCTTCGGCAGCACTGGTCGTTGAAGTGGGGCCGGATTCGGCGTAAAAAGCCGAGTCGGTTTCAGCTGTTACGTCCCCGCCCCTGAGGTCAACCAAGTTGCTTTGTTACCGTTGCGGCAGCCACGTTCCGGACAATGTCGAGACGTGTCCTGCGTGTGGTCAAAAACTGACCGGCAGCGGCTTGCGACAAGCGACGGGTACGTTTTCGCGCCGGCGGGCCACCAGCAGCAGCATCGAGGGCGCTCCGTACAAGGTGCAAGACCTCGTCGCGAACCGGTATCTGATCAAAGACGTCGTGGGGCAGGGCCCGTTGGGTCACGTCTTTCGCGCGCACGACAAAGAGATCGACGTCGAAGTCGCGCTGAAGGTGATCAACCCGCGGCTGGTGCAGACCCCCGACGAGCGAAAGCAGTTCTCGAAGGTGATGCGCACCGCGCGCAAGCTCTCGCACCCGAACCTCGTGCGCGTCTACGAAGAGGGTGAAGACGCCGACCGCCCGTACTTCACCTCGCAGTTTCTCGACGGGCTGACGCTGCGAAAGATCATCGACCTGCGGCTGCAAAAAGGTCAGTTCTTCGCGCTGCACGAGATCGAGCCGATTCTGGCCCAGGTCTGCGCCGCCCTCGAGGGAGCGCACAAAGTTGGCGCGCACACCGACCTGAAGCCCGACAACGTGCTGGTGCTGCCCGACCTGCTCAAGGTGACCGACTTCGGGCTGGGCATCGCAATGCCGCGGCCTCCCTTCGTTCAGGCGATGAAGGCGCGCAAGGCCGACCGCTATCTGGCGCCCGAGCTGATCGACGGCAACGAGGTCGACCTTCGCTGCGACGTGTACTCGGTCGGCGTGATTCTGGGCGAGATGCTCTCGGGCCTGACCCCTGACGGCTCGCTGCCCGAGCTGGCGCGGCGCAACCCCGATGTGCCGATGGCCGTCGAGGGCATGTACCGCAAGGCGCTCAGCTCGAACCCGAACGCGCGGTTCAAGACGGCCGAAGAATTCATCAACGAGTTTATCGAGCTCTCGCGCAAGTCGGCGCCGCAGCCGGTGGTCGCCAAGCCCGAGTCGGGTACCGGTGGGCCTCCGCCGATGCGGCCGCGCACCGTAACCGGCATGCTGCAGCTGCAGCCGCGAAAGCCGGGGCCGCCGGAGCTGCCGGTGCCGATGCCGCCGCCGCCTCCGCCGATCTCTGAAGAGACGTTGCTGCCCGATGCGACCCAGCCCGTCGACCCGGACGTGCTGAAGATCGCCCTCGAGAAGCCGCTCAAGAACGGGCACCTCGACCTCGACCTGGGCGAAAATCGGCAGTCGACTGACGTCATCGACTCGGGGCAGTTCGTGGCGTCGATCGACCCCGATGACAACGCGAACACCAAGGCCGTGCTCGAGCCGATCATCTCGGCCGAAGAGGTCAAACCCAGCCGCACGTGGTTGTACGTGGCCCTGCTGGTGGTGTTGGGCGTCGCGGTCGGTGCGGGTGGCGGGCTGTACATGATTGAGCGGCAGCGACACCTGACCGAAGAGAAGCAACGCCTCGAGCTCGAGCAGAAGACCAAGGCCGATGCCGAGGCACGGGCTCAGAAGCTGCGTGATGACGAGGCCCGGCAGGCGGCCGAGCTGGCGGCCAAGGCTGCGGCGTTGGCGCCGAAGGGCGTACCTGAGCTGAGCGCGGCTGAGAAGGCAGCGGCAGAGAAGACGGCGGCAGAGAAGACGGCGGCAGAGAAGGCAGGGGCTGATAAGGCAGCGGCGGCCGAGAAGGCGGCAGCTGACAAGGCCGCGGCGGCGAAAGCAGCGGCTGACAAGGCCGCGAAGGAGAAGTTGGCCGCGACGGTGGTGCCTGCGAACCCGCGTACCGAGAACGGCTGCCCTGGCGACATGCGCCCGGTCGCCTCGGGCCCGTTCAAGATGGGCACTTCGCGCGATGACACGATGATGGGGTTCGACGAGAAGCCGTTGGCGGTGGTCGAGGTGCCCAGCTTCTGCATCGACGTGTACGAGTACCCGAACAAGCGTGGCGTCGCCCCGATGGTGGCGATCGCCTGGAGCGATGCCAAGCGGCAGTGCGAGGCGCAGAACAAGCGCCTGTGCTCCGAGGCCGAGTGGGAGAAGTCGTGCAAAGGCCCGGGCGGCTCGCGTTGGCCCTACGGCAACGCCTTCGACCCCACCGTGTGCAACACCGAAGACGACACCGGCGAGTCACGCACGATGGTCAGCGGCGGCAAGTTCACCAAGTGCCGCTCGGGGTACGGCGTGGCCGACCTCTCGGGCAATGCCTCGGAGTGGACGGCCGAAAAGATGATCAAGGGCGGCTCGTACGCCTCGAGTGATTACGCGGTGCGCTGCTCAGCACGAAAGAACGGCGCGGCCTTCGCGAAGTCATCAGAGGTCGGGTTTCGCTGCTGCGCCGACCCGAAGTAGCCATGGACTGGATCGACGGGCTCTTGGGGGCGGGCGGATTTCTGTTCGGGGTCGGACTCGTCGTCGCTGGCAAGTCGGCGGGGCTGCCGCTGGAGGGCAAAATTGGGGGCTCGGTGGCCGCCGCGCTCGCTCTGGCGCCGATCGCGCTGCGTCGGGTGATCTTCGGGCGCCCGCATCTCGCGCCCCCTCGTGAGGGAGCGGTGTGGTCGTTGGTGTCGATCGCGAGCTTGTTCGCCACGCTGTTCGGGTTGCCGATGATTCTCTTCGGCGGGCTGATGCTCACGGTGTCGTTTCGACACCAGCCTGCCCTGGAGCCTGATCAGGGAGTCGAAGCCGAAGTGGCGCGGAGCATCGCGGCCGAGCGCATGAGCTCGCTTGAGGTTCTGGGCGCTGGCGTCGGGTTGGTGACGCTCGGGTCTGTGGGGCACTGGGCGCGTCGACGGCCGGTTCAGCCATGAAGCGAGGTTTCTACGGCGCGATGTTGCTGGCGGGCTGCGCGCACCTGTTCGGGCCGCGTGATGAGACTCCGGTGATTCAGGCTGACGTCGCCAAGCTCGAGGCGTGGACGCAGACGTTGCCGGTGTGCGAGGCCGCCGGGCCAAGCGATGCGGCGGCGATCGAGGGTGAGCTGATGGCGACTCGCGCAACCTGCACCCGGTTGGCGTGCGGCGATGGGCGGCGATGCTGCAATCAGTGTTTTCTCGATTGGTTCGTGGTGCATGAGCCGACCTCCGTGCGGCTGCGAAGCGAGCTGCTGCGTGGGGCCCCGAGCATGTATGAGTGCAGCGCGGGTGAGGTGACGACCGTGCTCTCGAAGATACGGGTTCGAGCCAGTGGTGTGATGGCGAGCGTGCCGAATGCGCAGGAGACGCCAGCGCTCGAGATGACGGTCGACTCGGTGTGCCTCTCGACCAAGCCGTAACCCCCGTTCATCCTGACCAGAATGATTCCAGATTACCGCTCTCGTTTTCCAGACTAGAGCGACCGCATGATCCCCCGGTACTCGCGCCCTGAAATGGTTGCCCTCTGGTCGAGCGAGGCGCGCCTTCGCCGCTGGCGTGACGTCGAGCTCGCTGCCCTCGAGGGCATGGTCGCGCAAGGCATCGCCCCGCAAGAGGCGCTCACCGAGTGCCGCGCCAAGGCCGGAGACTTCACCGCTGCCGATGTCACCCGCATCGACGACATCGAGCGCACCACCAAGCACGACGTGATCGCCTTTCTCACCTTCATGGAAGAACGCATCGGGCCCGCCGCGCGCTGGCTGCACTGGGGCATGACCTCGAGCGACGTGCTCGACACCTCGCTGGCGCTGATCATGCGAGACGCCGCCACCTTGATGCTGTCG
>JANLPS010000456.1:0-9372 GCA_031367385.1 Archangium sp.
CCCACTCAGTAAAACCAAGTGGTTGGCGCTCGCATAAAAAGCAAGACCCGCTCCGTACCGACACCTCATCGCACGACGGGCGCAGCTCCATTGCGCGGTGGCCAGACGAGTACCATGACGATGGTCGAGCGGCCGCTGTCAGCTGCAGGAGGGCCCCGTGTGCATCATGACCGCAGGTCGCCGGCAACACCGCCACCAAGCCCCCGATGAAGGGGCGCACCAGGCGATGCGGCCGAAACACGTTGCGGTACCCGACGACGCCGAGGGCGTGCTTCACGTCGTCGCCGGTCGTCATCCACCCTGCGCGAGCCCACACTTCGTGGCGCTCAGCGAACCGCAGCCCTGCGCCGATCATCAGCGGCACGTCATTGGCATAGGGCACGAACCCTGCCGTGACATCGACGAGCACTCCGTCACCAGACGCGGCGCTGGTCAGCGAGAACACCATGGCGAGTGCAAACGCGGTCGGCACGACGTCATGACCTACCGCAACGCGTGAGGTGCCGGCGTTCAATGATGTTCGACCCAGCGCCGATAGTGACCACACTCCGCGAGCACTTCGCGACGGTACTGGGTGTCGGCGAGCTGCTCGAGGGCAGTGAACCACTTCGCGGGCACCGGGAGCGGATTGACGGGCTGGGATCGCCGCCCCTCGGGCACGAGCGAGGCGAGCTCCGCCTTCGCCGCTTCGAAGGCAACCCTGGCGCGCTGCTCACGGTTCTTCTTGGGGGTGGCGTTGAATGCTTTGACGAACCACTCGAGCGACACCGAGGGCCGTACCGACAGCCCGTACGTCTGTCGCATCACCGTGCGCGAGTTGCCCATCGGGCTCAGGTTGTAGAACGCGCGCCCGAGCAGCTCCGCCGCTTCGATGGCGCTCGGGCCTGAACGGCCGGCCTCGGTGCTCAGGGCAGCCAAGGCCTGAACGAGGCTCGTCGAGGTCCACCCGCTCGATGCGGCGAGCGCCGGGTGCAGAACAGCCGAGGCCAGCGGCGAGCAGCCGGCGTCCGTACTCCCGCGGCATTGATTCGCTTCTGACTCGCAGCTCACGCAGTCGCGAAATCGCAAGGCAAAGGGGTCGGCGGTGAGCTCAATCGGGTCGGGGTGGTACGCGGCAAAGGCCTTCTGGCTCTCAGCGGCACGACCACGGCTAAGCGGCTCGAGCGCGAGCGTTTGGCGCACCGTCTGCGCTGACCAGCGGGTGAGGCGGCTCGACGTCTTCTGGTACGGCGTGCTCGCCGGCCGGGTCATCGACGCGAGCACCCCTTTGAGCGTCGCCGGGTCGATCGACCTCTCGCCGGGCACCGCGAACAGAGCGGCTTCGATGGCATTGCCAGCCACGCTGCAACTCTCTGATCGCAGACGAAGTGCCATTTCCATCACGGGCTCTCGCTTTGGGTACTCCTGGGTGATCGCGTCGGCTGCTTCAGCGAACTCGGTTTGTCGAGCCGGGTCGGGGGCACACGCATGGGCTCGCAGCAGCAGCACGCTCGCCGAGGCTTGGCGAGCGACGATGGCATCGCCCGGCCTTGCCGCCACCGCCGCCGCCAACAACGCCGTCGCGCCGGAGTCGCCCCGTTTCGCGAGCAAGTGACCCGCGATGAGCTCAAAGAGCCAGCGGGCACCGCTCTTCGGCTCTGCGATTCTCTCGACTGCAAATTGCTCGAGGGCCTCAGCGCCGACGCGGTTGATTTCGACCTTGCCCATCTCACGCACGGCCAGCAGCGCAACGCGATCAGTGCCCGGGTCGATGGCCAACATCTTTCGCATCGCGACCATGCCATCGGTCTTCAGACCGGCGAGCTGCCACAACGCCACCCGCTCCTGGTCATCGCGCGCGAGTGAGAGCGTCTGCTGCCAATCGCTCTCGTCGACGGGACGAAACGACTCGGCCGCGCGAGCAGCGAGCATCGCCGACCCCGCGTACACTCGAGCGAACGCCAGGTTTGCCTCGGCGATTCGCTTCTCGCGCCGGAGCGCACCCGCCACGTACTCGCGGGCCCGCCAGGTGATGCTTGCCGAGGGCTTCGAAAGAACAGACCCCTGCGCATCGGCGAAGGCGTGAAGGGCCGGCCACTCCTTTCGGTAGAACCGAAGCCGCATCAGTATGTACGCGTACCGTTGCTTCAAGAATGCGTCGCTGGTGCGGGCCAACGCCGCTTCTCCATTCTTCAGCAAGGCGGCTGCCTCGGCATCGCTCAGCGACGGCTTGGCCTTCGCGGGCGTGGCGTCCCACGGGTCGACGGGGAGGCTGTTGGAGACCGCTTCGACGCGCTTGGCAAACCCAACGAAGAACAGCGCCGCGATGAGCTTCTGTGAGAGCGGATCACCCGAGGCTCGCTTGGCTCCGATGGTCGCGCCAATACCTGCCGGAAGCGTGCTGGTCTTGCCCTGCAGAAAAAAGATCAGCGCGTCGAGCTCGGTCAGGGTCGTCGCGCGAAGAATGACGTTCCATTCAGCCGGGTGAACGGTTGGCCCCAGGTACGTCGACCACTCGGCTCGGTTCTCGGCCTCGATGAGAGCGCCGACTTCACCAAAGCCAGAGCGCTCGGGGTCGAAGCCGAAGCCTTCATCGAAGGGGCCGAACGCCAGGGCGACGCTCGGGTCGAAGGTGGTGGTATCGGTGGCGAACGTGTACCCACCGCACGGCCACACGGCGCTTGGGACCAGCAGCAGCAAGGCGAGAATCGCGCGCATCACGCACCGAAGAGAAAGAGGTTTCGAAGGGTCAGAACAGGGTGTCGCTGAAGGCTGTGATCGGAGAGCTCAAAGAGCGCCGTGGTTCGCCGCTGGTGCGGTGCGAGCTTGGGCACGATCAACCGTGAGGCCTCTCGCGTCAGCTCCACTCTGACGGTTTCAGGCTTGAGCGTGTCTGTCTCGCGCAGCAGCGTGCCGTGAAAGAACGAGCTCGACTCGACGGTGAATTGGCCATCAGCACCGGGTCGCAAGAACGACTGGCTGCTCAGCTCAGCGGGGTCAACGTCTTGCAACAAGTTGACGACGTGCCCCTGGCGCACCTGCAGCACCCATGACCAGATCGGCAGCGCGACATCGAGGGGCAGCGGGTACTCCGAGAGCCGCGCGAGGTACGGCGCCGTCGCCTCGGCATCGAAGATCGAACGATGCGCGGGGTCGCCGTCAAAAGTGCCCATGTTGTAGGCCATGAGCATGCCCCGCTCGACGGGAGGCACTCCGGTTCGCTCGCGGTATTTGACTTGATGAAGCCGAATCGTGGCGCTCAACCGCACCTGGGGCCCGGCCACGTCGTGGAGCGCTCTCAAAAACGCGAAGTACCCTTCCCTGCTGCCATCTGACCAATCGCAGTCGAGCTGCAGCTCCTGCACCTGCTTGTCGAGGCCCCGCGCGATTCGCGACACCGCCGCCCAGGTCTTTCGTGCGAGCGCCTGCGGGTCTCCCTCTGAGGCTCCGCGAAACACCGCCTCGCGAATGAAGATGGTCGGCACGACCTCGACGTCGGCGGGCACGCCATGCGCATCAGCCCAGGTGAGCATGCCGACCGGCTGCACGGTGCCGTCGGGTGCCCGCACCACATCGAACACGTGGACGAACAACCGCGTGACCTGCAACGACGCCAGCGCCTCTCGTTCGGTCGCTGAGAGCGCGAGGTGGGTTCTCCAGAAGTAGAAAGCCCGAGGGCCCTCGGCCGGTTGTGGCTGGCTGCACCCGGCGAGTGCGCTGAACACAAGCAGAGCGAGGGGCAGCAGTCGCATCGGTGCTGCCGAAGTTAGCAAGATCGTCGCCAACGTTCGGCCGGGGCCATGACCGCGTTCTTCAGTTCGACGTCTTGAGAAAATACAGCGGCGAGCTCTGGCTCGGCAGCAGCACGAAACCCTTGAGGCGCGGCACGTACTTGAAGCGCCCGTTGATGCCCGCTCCGCTCGTGGGCGGCATCGCCGGCACGACCGACCCCGCGAGCGTGAGAAGGCTCATGTCCCACGTGGTGGTCGCGTTCGGGGTGATGACGAAGATGCGCTCGGGCTTCGGCGTGAACGGGTTGGTCGAGTTGTCGCCCGCTGAATAGAAGAGGTAGCGATCGTTCAGCGGGTCGTAATCCATCCCTGCGTAGGTGGGCTGGTCGTGAATGAACTGCGTCAGCCCCGCGCTCGGGTTGAAGGTGATGCTCACGGTCGTGTGTGCGCGCAGGTCGTTGAACCGCGCGACGACTCCGAGGTTCAAGTCGTACCCCTGCCCGTCTCCGTACATCAGCCCGAAGAGGGCATGGCGTTGGCTGTCGTACGCATTGGGGAAACGCACGGTCTGCACGCCCGTCGCTGAGACCAACCCGGCATCGGGCGTGATCTTCTTCGAGCCTCCGGCCACGTAGACTTCGCCGGTCTCTGCGTCGCGCGCCGTGCCGCCCACGCCTGGGGTATCGGGCCAGGTACCCGGAGGGTCCCACTCGTTGGCGACGGGGTCGAAGCCGTCGACGTTCTGCGCGCCGAACCCCATGGGCCAAGTGCCGAACATGCCGAAGCGCATCACGCGGCCGCGGCCTCCGGCGGCTTGGGGCACCCAGGCGGTGTAGTCATACGTGTGCGTCGAACCGGGCTTCATGTTCAGCCCGGGCGTGCCGTCGTCGTAGTACCCGCCGTTGACGATTGGGTGTGTCGACGGCGTGCACCGCAGAACCCAGCGTGGCGCATCGGCGAGCAATGAAATCGAGACGACGCGGTTGTCAGAGCTGTCGCCGTGACCGCCCGTCGCGAGAAAGAAGAGCTCTGACGAGTCGGCCTTGAGCGTGAACCCGCCCCACGCGTTGACCGCGACGCCGGGGCCTTCAGACCCTGCAATCGCGACGAACCCACCGAGCGGCGCGCCCACCAGCCACGCCGGAGTGCCCCCGTCGTCGATGGTGACGCCTGCGTCGATCATCCCGCAGCCCGCTCCGCGCGTGTAGGTGACGCTGGCGTCGCTGGTGCCGCCGCCTCCGGCATCGATCGGGGCGGTCCCTGCGTCTGCCACGTTCACCCCTCCGTCTGCCACTGTGACCCCGGCGTCGGGCACCGTCGCCCCAGCGTCAACGACGCCGGCGTCAAACAGGCGACCTCCCGCGTCGACGTCTTGAAGGCCGTCGACGCGGCCGAGGCAACCGAGGGTGAGCAACAGGGCGGCGGTGAGCGGGGCTCTCATGCCGCACACCCTAGCGCAAGGCCTGTGGAGCATCATCGCGTTCAGTTCATTGCGGCTGTTCACTCGCCACCCGGGCTGTCCCACGTCATCGAGACGAGGAGCGGCCCGGGCGCGAAGCACATCTGCATGAGGTAGCTCGGCTCGTCGCCGCCGAGCGTGTCCCAGATTTCGGAGCAGCAGTCGCCCTCACAGGTCGTCAGCCCTGACGCGAGGATGAATTTTTCCTGGCGTGAGACCGGCTCCAGGAGGCGTTTGATCTGCGCCGCGGTCATCGGACCTTCGTCAGGCAACCACCGAACGCCCGCTTTCGGAATGAACGGAGCAAGCTGTGCCCAGTTGCCCGAGGTGAGCGCCGCGACGACGAGCGCCGCCGCTGCGGAGTACTTCGATTTGCGACCCTTGATGCCGTTTCTCACGCGATCTGCGAACGGACGGTCGTTTGCCCAAGCGCGGTCGCGAGTCTTGATCAAGACCTCCAAGCAGGCTCGACAGGCAGAACTTGCGAGCTGGTCGGTGATGGCAAGGGCATCGTCTCTGTGGCCGGCGCCGTACTCGGAATCAGCGATCGCCGCTCGAATGAACACATTGCTCGGGTCAATCGCCACGGCCTTGCGCCAGCTCGCGGCACAGAGCTCACCCTCAGTCGGGCACTGCTCGAAGAGCGAGAGCGCTCGATCAGCGGCCTGCTTCGATGGAGGCAGATCAGTCGGCTTCGGCAAAGGTGCCGCGCTCACGACGAGCAGACAGACAGCGACGAGCATCATCGCGTGAGGTTCATCGCGACGCCTCGCGAGCTGACGAGGTCGAGATCGCCATCGCCGTCAGTGTCGAACACCGCTTGGGTTGAAAAGAACATCAGCTTTTGTCTGAACCGTGGCACGGCCCCAACCGACCACACCTGGGTCATCACCTGGCACGACGCGACGACCTCTGGAGTGCCATCGAGATCGAGGTCGGCCACATGCAAATTGGTCCAATAGCTACAGGCCGCGGGGAGATACGACGGCTCGACGACGAAGGAGCCCGGCGAAACCTGTCGCCACAGGTCGACTCGCGATTGCTGCGTGAAGGGGTCGCTCATTGAAATCAGCACGTCAAAATCACCGTCGCCGTCGGCATCGACCCGCGCGAACTCCATGACACCTCCCGCCGGGAGGCTCAGCGGCGAGCCCAAGACGAAGGTGCCGGCCCCGTTGCCCTGACCGAAGGTGAGGTGCGTTTCGTCGCTGCTCAGCAACACGATGTCGGCATGCCCATCACCAGACCAATCGGCCGAGAAGAATGTCGCGTTCGCCGGCAAGCCGGTACTGATTGGCGGCCCAAAGACGCCAGCATCGAGTTGAAGCCTCACGGTGCCATCTGTGCCCGCCAGGTCGAGCCTCCGGTCGCCGTTCACATCGAGCCACGTGCCGTACGCGGGTGCCGGCAGCCAGGTCGTTCGCGCGTCGAAGGCGCACATGCCTTGGCCCCTCGAGACCTCGAGACCCAAGGCATTGAATGAATATTGGTCGGCGAAGCCGTCGCCATCGAGATCGAAAAACCCGCGCGATTCGTTCGTTCGACGTGGCGCAACCGGGCATTGGGTCGCTGAGCCGAAGCGCCGCCGCGGGCCCATTGGGGCAATCGACATCTGGTCTTGAAATGCAAGCCAGCTGACCCCGTCACGCAGGCCATCGCCGTTCATGTCGTACCACCCCCACGAGTCTGACGAAGCCATCGAAAAGCTTCGAGCCGGCAACCGCAGCACCTCCGTACCGGCGCGGCCCTCGGCGTAGAAGTTGTCTCTCAAGACCACGTCAGGCCGACCGTCATAGTTCACGTCAGTCACACCGCGAATGGTGCCCTGCTCGGTCAACAGGTAGTCATCTGATGCCTCCAGCCCCGCCTGACGCGAATAGTAAATTCTCACGCCGTCAGACTCCTCCTGCGCCACGATGTCGGCACGGCCATCACCGTCCATGTCGGCCACGTAGGCCGCGAGAATTCGACTGCCAGCGCGAGCGATCGACGGCCCTGCGGTTAGAGACCCGTCGGCGCCGACCGTCCACACCGTGACCGCAGACCCCGTCAGCGCGATGACGTCAGGGCGCGAGTCGTTATTCATGTCGCCCAACGTCACATGCCCACTGTTGCAGTTCTGACACGTCACCGCCGATGACGAGCTGGCAATGCCGCCATCGGCCTGCCCCAAGAAGATCTGAAATTGGCGAGTGAAGGCAAGGTAGTCGCCCACGCTCACGTAGTCGGGAATGTGATCGGCGTTGAAGTCTGCGATCAAGCCCCAGCCAGTACCCAAGGTGTAGCGTGAGTAACTCGGGCTGACGCCGCCATCGGCAAAGGTGCGTGAAATGTACACTGCGCCGGGGGAAGAAGAGGCCCCCACGATCTCGACGCTCTCGGGCACGCCATCGCCGGTCACATCGAGCAACGAGCTCGCGTTGTACCAGCGCCCCTGAAACGTGAAATGGCCGAGGCCATCGCCGCGGTGGTACTCGGTCCACCCAGGCTGTTGGTCTTTGACGACCAGGTCGAGAATGCCATCGGTGTCGACGTCGAAGATGGTGACGTTCGAAGAAGTGAAGCCAGCGTCGAAGGTGACCGCGTACGTGCCTGGCCCCGTCGCCACCGCCACGACGACCGTGGCGCTTTTCACGCCATTGCTTTGCACCAGGTAGCCGTCGAGATGGTGGTCGTTGTTGAAGTCTGGCCCCAGCGTCATCGGCAACTCGAGCCCGGGGAGTGTCGACATGGCGTCGAAGAGCGGGCCTCCATCGACACGTGCCGCTCCGGCATCAGACGAGCGCCCCGCATCGACCCCTTCACCAGGCGTGACACCGGAGTCGGCATTCTTGGTGACGCCCGCGTCACTGACCGCACCGGCGTCACTGGCCTGACCTGCGTCACTGACCGCACCGCCGTCACTGAAGCCAGCATCGGTGTGCTCGACCACGCCTGCGTCGCGACCCGCGTCGCTCCCCTTCGCGCCCCCGGCATCGGCCGCGCCCGCGGCGCCGGCGTCAGTCTCTTCAGGCCCGGGGCCGCACAGACAACTGGACAAGAGGAAGGCGCAGCCGACGAGCGACACACCGAGGTTTCTCAACATGCGCGAGGAGTCTCATAGGAGAATCACGAGCTCAAGCGTGAGCCGTCAATTTGAGATGGCGGTGGCGCAGGCGCTTTGAATGGCCGAGCGAGAGACGCCTGCCACGGTCAGCTCCGCGACCTCATTTTCATCGCACTCGCCGAGTGCCTCGACGATGGGCCGGGGCGGCCTGGGCAGGCGCTGAATGTCTCCGTCGCGGGCCCACTGGGGTGCGGCCGGGCCTTCAATCAAGACATACGTCGCCCGTTGGTCGCAGCCCTGCACGATGAATTGGGTATCGCTGACCCGAATCGGTTGAACCCTCGCACAGTGAAGCTCGAGCACGGCGACTGGCCGGCCGCTCGTGAAGAAGTCACGCTCCGGGGGGATGGGGACTGTGTTGGGTTGCCCCTCTCGCAGCCCAGCGCCCACGACGAGCCCGGCGAGCAGAATGGGGGCAGCACAGCCACTGAGCATCACGCTTGCGAGGAGCACGATTGGTCGCATGCGGGGCGCGTCTGCACGAAGTGCGCCCAGCATTCTCGCTGGGTACGGGGTGATTTCGAGGCGCAACCACCGGAGGCCCCTGACACCGGTGTCTGGGCCTGGGCGCGTTACTCTTTCGCGTTGATCGCCTTGTCGACGGCGTACTTGGTGATCAGCTGATTCACGTCGATGGTCTGAATGTTGGCGCCCTTCGCCGACGGCACCATCACAATCGGCTTGCCTTGCAACGCCTCGGCGATCTTCAGCTTCACCATCGTCTTGCCACCAGCACCAGCCAGCGCGGCATTTCGCTTTTCAATGGCCTGCGCATTCGCGCGAGCTTCAATGAGAATGGCGGTCGCCTCATTCGACGACTGAATGAGCGACGCATCGGCGGTGAGCTTCGCCTGCGCCAGGTTGCCCGCCACCTGCGCAATCTGTTGATCGACCTGCCCCTTCGCAGCCTCGAGGTTTCGCTTGCTGGCCTCGGCCGCCGCGAGTGCTTCTGACTTCAGCTTCTCGGCGTTCTGCTCTGCGAGCTTCTTGTCGCGAATGACGGCCTCGTACTCGGGGTTGAAGCGATGCTCCCCCAAAATCACCTGCTCGACGATGACGCCTTCTGGGTTGAGGGCCGACGAGAGCAACAGGCGCCC
>JANLPS010000269.1:0-20996 GCA_031367385.1 Archangium sp.
ACCAGCGCTTCGAGCGACGGAGCCAGCATCGTCTCGGCCACCAACACCGAGTCGGCATCTTTGCCGGTGACCAAGAAAAATTGGCTCTCGGGCACTGACGAAAACAGCGCGCGCGCCCGAGTCTCGGCCTCGGTCACTGACGGCTCGGGGTTCTGAAACGTGTGAATGTCGTCTTCTGTGCGCAGGCGCGCGAGACCGATGGCGCTGAGAATGATGCCGACCACCAGCAGCCCGATGATCAGGCGGCGCTTGGCGAAGAAGGCGTCGACTCGCACGAGCACGGTGAAGGCGATGTCGCGGGGCTTGGTGCTCCAGGCACGGTAGCCCTTGAGCAACACGGGGAACGAGAGGATCACGCTCAAGAACGCGGTCGAGAGCGCTGCGGTCGCGAAGAGCGCCAGCTCCCTCAGGCCTGGAAACGGAGTCGCGGCGAGCGAAGCGTACGCAAGCACGCTCGTGGCCATGCCGAGAAACAACGGCCAGCGCAGACGTCGTACGGCTTCTTCAGCGTCCCAGTGGCCGGTCTCTTGAAACGAGTCAGAGAGCACGTGCAACGCGTAGTCGATGGCCACTCCGGCCAGGCTCGACCCGAGCACCAGGGTCAGCACGTGCACGTGGCCGAACACCGCGATGGTGGCGAGCAGGCCGCCCATCATGCCCATGCCGATCGCCAGGCTCGAGAGCACCAGTGAGCGCGCGCTGCGAAAGACGAAGAGCACCAAGACGATCGAACCGATCCACGAGCCCAAGCCGATGGTCGACATCTCCTGCTTGGCCGATTTCGCGGCGGCTGAGGCGTGAAAGGCGATGCCCATGCCGAGCAGCTGGGAGCCCGCGGGAGCAGCCTTCGCCGCGGCGTTGTAACTATCGACCACGTGCTCGGGGCCGCCTTCAGAAAAAGCGCCCTGCTTGTTGCGCGCGTCGATGATGCCCCAGCGTTTGCCTTCGCCTTCGACCCAGGCGATGCCCGTGTCGGTATCGACCGAGACGCCTGGCCGCTCGAGCGAGGTCAGAAACCCGAGGGTCAAGCCCAGCGGGTCTTTGGTCAGCAGCGCCGCACGCCCAGCGCCCATCGGGCTAAACAGCTGGGCCTGGGCTTCGTCGAGAAATGCCTGCGCGTCACCCTTTTCGAGCTGGGCCTCGGCCTCGCGCGACAAAAGCTGCCAGCGATGTGACGAGATCAGCTCGAAGGTCTTCGACGAATCGAAGTTCCGCGCGCACGTGACCTCGGCGAACGCAGACGAGCCTTTGAGCGACGTGCAGACGGCCCGAACCGCCGCGGTCAAATCAGCACCAGGTGGCACTCCCACCAGAATCAGTGTTCGCTCGCCGAGCCGGTTTTGAAACGTGTCGATGGCCTTCGACAGCTCGAGCGAGCGCTCGTCTTTGGGCAGCAACGCCAGCAAGTCACTCTCGACCGGCAAGCCGCGCCAGACCACCACTCCGAGCACCACCGACATGGCCAGCGCGACGACCAACCAGACCGTGAAGGCGATTTTGCTACTTCGTGACAAGCCGAGTCTCTTCATCGGGCGTCAGCGGCGCGTTGAAGGCGTGCCCGGCGAACGAGGTCGTCGTGGTGTCTCCCGAGAGCTCGAACAAATCGACGCGGTCGACCGCCGTGTTGCCAGTGATCTCCAGCCGCTTGGCGATCTTCGAGAACAGCCCGCCCTTCGGAGTCAGCACCAGCTTCCACCCGTCGGCCTTCACGTCACCCGTGATGTCGAAGTCAGCGTCGAGCTTGGCCCAGTCACCGGTGAGCGAAGCAACGAACAGCCGTGAAATCACCTGCATCGAAGGCTGCGCGGCGACGTCGAGCGCGACCGTCACCCTGCCCTTGACCCGCTGCACCAACCTCGTCGGAGTCATCAGCGTCTCGCTCGCCAACGGCTTCTCGACCAACCACAGCAGCCCCTTACTTCGCTCGTACACCAGCCGGCCGGTCGACTTGAGCGGCTTGGTGAGCCCCTCGACATGCTTCTCTTCGACGAACGTGGCGTGCAGCGTGTCGAACGGCGTCAGCTTGGCGTTGACCTGCTGCGCAGCCGTCGGAGCGGCCATCGCCGCTGAAGCAAACACCAGCGCGCAGATGAGCACCACACGAGCCATCGTCAAGGTCCCCACTGGCGGGTTTGAATGCACTCAATCGCCGCGCGCAATTCGCGTTCGAGCGCCCGGTCTTCAGTCACGAAGGCGGACACGCTTCGAACCTGTTCGAAGAGCCTCTTCATTCCCGGCTGTTCGATCTTCGCCTCGCCTCGAAGCACACGAATTTCAACGCCTTGCGCGGCCGCGAGGGCCAGGGAAGCGGCGATTCGCTCGGTGAGCTCGAGCACCTGCAGCGCGTCGCGGGCCGAGATGCTGCCCATGCTGACCTTGTCTTGGTTATGGGTCTCCGTCGAGCGCGAGAACGACGCCGCCGGCATCGTCAACTTGAGCGCTTCTGCCGCGTAGGCCGAGGCGCCGATCTGCACCGCCTTGAAGCCGTGGTTCAGCGGCCTGCGGGCTTCGGTCGAGCCCGACAAGTTCGCCGGCAACCCGTGGTTGAAGCGCGCGTCGACCAGCAAGGCGAGCTGGCGATCCATCAAGTCGCCAATGCTGGCGACCGCGGCCTTCATCGAGTCCATCGCGAAGGCGATGTGGCCTCCGTAGAAGTGGCCTCCGTGCAAGGCCTGGCCGGTCTCTGGGTCGAAGAGCGGGTTGTCGTTGGCGCTGTTGAGCTCGATCTCGATGAACTGCCGCAGCCAGGGGAAGCTGTCGGCCAACACGCCGATCACATGGGGCGCACACCGCAGCGAGTAGCGGTCTTGCAACCGAACCTGTTGGCCGTTCGGCGCCGAGAGGTCAGCCCGAATCCACTTCGCGACTTGTCGTTGCCCCGGGTGCGGCTTGGCGGCGAACAGCGCGTCATCGAAGTGCGCGGCGTTGCCATTCGTGGCCAGCGACACCATCGCGGTCAACCGGCTCGACAACCGCACCAGGTTCTCGGCCCGCGCGAACGCCAGGCACGCCTGCGCCGTCATCACCGCGGTACCGTTCATCAACGCAAGGCCCTCTTTGGGCGTCAGCCGCAGCGCGGTCAGCTTCTTCTCGGCGAACACCTCAGGCGTCTCGCGCCGCACGCCCTCGACGAACACCTCGCGCTCGCCCGCCAACACCGCGGCCACGTACGACAGCGGCGTCAAATCACCGCTCGCGCCCACCGACCCCCCTTCGGGGATCACCGGCAGCACGTCTTCGCGCAGCAACGCGAGCAGCCGCTTGATGAGCTCGACCCGCACACCTGAATACCCTGCCGCCAGCGAGGTCGCGCGGGTCAACAACACCGCCCGCACCGTGGCCGCCGACAACGGAGGCCCCAACCCGACGCCATGGTACGTGAACAGCGCGTGCGACAGCTCATCAACCATCTCGGAGGGAATCTGCACCGTCACTGAGTCACCGAGGCCGGTGGTGACGCCGTAGACGCCGCCGGGTTGCGCGCGCAGCTTCTCGAGCAGCGCCTGACTCTCTTCGATGCGCCCGACGACCTCGGGCTTGGTCGACAGCTCGACCTTGCTGCGCCGCTCAGCGACCGCGACGACGTCTTCGATGGTGATGGGTGCTTCGCCGAGCCGAATCATGACTGGTGCCAGAAGGGGAAGAAATTGAACCACTGCAGGGGAGCAAGCTCACAATAATGACTCAGCCGATCAGCGAAGCGCTGCACCGACTCGGCGAGCACGGCATTGCGGGTTGCCCTCGACCACTCGAGGCGCTCGGTCAGCAGCTCATAGTGTACGTGGTACCGCCCGTTCTGTTTCAACGCGACCACCAACATCATTGGGCACCCCAACACACCCGCTAGCACATGCGGCCCCGCGGGAAACGGGGCTCGCGCGCCCAGAAAATTGGCGTCGACGCTGCGGTCACTGCTCACCGGCACGCGGTCGGCGGCGACGACGATCCACTCTCCGGCGGCGACCCGGTCGGCCATGTTCATCGCCACATCGGGCGTGAAATCGGTCACTTCGACCAGGGTCGGCTTTCGGGTCGGCTTCGCCTTCTCGAGAATTCGGTTGAAGCTCGCCGCGTGCTTGGTGTGCACCAGAATCGTCAGGCGCAGGTTCGGGTTGTCTTCAGAGAGCGCCTGCATCGCCTCGAGGTTGCCCACATGCGCGGTCAACACCACGCCGCCCTGCCCTCGTGAAACGCGCTCGTTCATCACCTCTCGCGCGTGTGCGGTGACGTCATTCAAGGTGATGCCGCCCGAGAAGATCAGCACCTTGTCGAGCATCACCTGCCCCAGCGAGACGAAGTGCTTGAAGCTCAGCCCCCAGGTTGGCTTGAGCCCAAGCCCGGGAGCGGTCGCGCTGAGCCGTTGCAGATACTCGAGCGAGCCCCGGCGCGCGCGGCTGACGGCCAGAAAATAGTAGAGCATCACCGGGTACAAGATGGCGGTGAACAGGCCGCGGCCAAAGATGCGGTAGGCCAGCACCATCAGCTGCATGCCCACCACCGAGCCACGCTCTCCCATGCGCGCCCAGTGGGTCGGGCGCTGCTCCCAGGGTTGCCCGAACAGCTTGCGCCAAAAGATCACCGGCGTGCGCAGCACCATCCCGAAGAACAGGCGCGTCTGCATCCACGTCAGGCGCGCGTTGTCGTTGAACATCTCAAAATGCGACACGCCGTCAGACGGGTACGTCACCGGAGTCGGAATTTGCCGAATCTCGACCCCAGCCCAATGCAGTCGCACCAGCAGCTCGACGTCGAAATCCATTCGCTGGCCGATGCGGGCGCGGTCGATCAACGCGACCACTCTCGCGAGCGGGTAGACGCGGTAGCCGCACATCGAGTCTTTGATGTCGAACGAGAGCGTGTTGATCCACACCCAGATGTGGGTGAGGTAGCGGCCATAGAGGCGGCCCTTGGGCACCGAGGCGTCGAAGACCGGTTGCCCCGAGATGACGGCGTCAGGGTGATCGGCGCTGGTCTGAAGAAAGCGCGGCAAGTCGGCGATGCGATGCTGCCCATCGGCGTCGATTTGAACGGCGTGGGTGAACCCGCGGGTGTTGGCCTCGCGCAGCCCGGCAGAGACGGCTCCGCCTTTGCCCAGGTTCTCGGGCAGCTTGACCAGGCAGACCCAGCTCGATTCACGCGTGGCCAGTTCTTCGAGCACTGCGCGGCATTCGGGGCTGCTGCCATCATCGACCAGAATTACCGGCAGCGCGTGCACCCGCAGATCTTCGACCACCGCACCGATGGCGCGCTCATGGTTGTAGACGGGTATGACGACGCAGGTCTTCACGCGCGGCTTGGCGCGTTGAGCACCACCCGGCCAGACGAGCACGGGCCCTTCGCAGACGCATACGAGAACAACAGGCGCTGCTTCGGCACGCTCCACTCGAGCGAGAGCCGCAAGGTCACGCCCGGCTGAATCACCCGGTGAAATTTCACCGCTTCGAGCTTCGAAAACCCGGTCGCGGGCACTGGCAGATACTCGCGCGCGAGGCGAACCGCCCAGTCGAGCTGCGCGACCCCCGGCACCACCGGCGCCTCGGGGAAATGACCGTCGAGCGCGGCCAGGTCGGGCTCGATGTCGAGGGTGAGCTCCATGCCCGCCGCGGTCGTCTTCGCCTCGAGCACCTTGGGCATCGAAGCCCGAGCCCCTGTGAGCAGCTCGACCAACGACGCTTGCGTCACCTTGCCCATCGAGTTGACCGGCAGCGCGTTCACGAAGCGAAAGCGTCGAATGTTGGCGACCACCGGCAGGTGCGCGGGCAACGTCTTCTTCAGCGCAGCAGTCAACGCGAGCCGGCCGTGATCGTTCATGAAGGTCTGGCCCTCGAGGCTGAGCACCACCACCGCGCCGATCTCATGACGAACGCCCGCGTCGAGCAACGCCACCTTCGCTTCGGCCACCAAGAGGCTCGTGAGCAACGCGCCTTCGAGATCTCCCAGCGAGACGCGCTTGTCTTCGACCTTGACCACCCGATCCATTCGGCCGAGGAGCTGGAACGCGTCGCCATGCAGCTCGATCGCGTCGTCCATGGCGTACTGTTCAGTTGCCACGGGCAAGTGAGGCGATCGAACCAACAGCGCGCCATCGTCTCGACGCCGCACCTCAACACCTGCAAAGGCGCGCCAGGGCTCTTGATTTCGCCGCGTCGCGACTCCGCCAGTCTCGCTCGAGCCGAAGATCTCGATCACGGGTTGCCCGAGCCAGCGGTTGATGTTCGACCCGACCTCGTCGGCGAGCACTCCGCCCGATGAGCAGGCCGCGACTACCTTGCCGGTCACGCTTGCCCAAGGCAGGTCAGCCCACAGGCGGCGGTAGAATGCCGGGCTCGAGACCCACGCCACCCGCGCGTGCCTGGCCGTCTCGTCGAACCACTTCTCGGGGAAGAGTGACGCTTCGCTCACGAAGGTGCGGCCCGCTGCGAGGGGCCAGGCGACCCGAAAGAGAAAACCGTAGAGGTGTTGCTGGCTGGCGGTGCCGAGAATCAAGGCGTCGCCGAAGGTGGGGCCAAAGGTGCGCTCGAGGGTGGCGACCTCGGCGTCGATTTGGCTGAGCTTTTTCTCGACGGCCTTCGGCGCGCCGTTCGAGCCTGAGGTGAAGACGATCAAGGCGGGCTCTGCAGGGCGGGCCGATGGTTCGTGGTCGTGGTCGTGGTTCGACAGGCTCACCATGAGAGTTGTGGGCTGATCCCCACCGGGCTGATCCCCAGCGGGCTGATCCCCACCCCGTACCCCAACCTTGATCGGAATGCCCCCCTCGCCGACCCACAGCGAGGTCTCGCCCGCAGGTACGCCGCCGGGGTGACCTGGCAGACACACGGTGACCCCCAAGTGCCACAGGGCCATTAACCCGACGGCGAAGGGGTACGCATCGGTCGTGTACAGCACGGCCTTGCGCTCACGCGGAGCCTTGCCCAGCTCACGCACCAGCGCCCCGACGTCAGCCTGAAACTGCGCCCACGTGACGACGCGACCGGCGTGCACGGCCACTGCTGAATCGGCCGGTACGCCCTGCCCCAGCACCTCCGTCAGCCTCACCAGTGCATGTGCAGACGCAGCGACCACCTTTAGGCCGACTCCTGCAGCGATTTGTGAATCGCGTCGACCACGTCTTGCACGGTGCGCACGGCCTTGAAGTCGTCGGCGGGCAGCCGCTTGCCGGTCAAGTCGTGCATCTGCATCGCCAGGTCGACGGCGTCGATGCTGTCGATCTTCAAGTCTTCGTACAGGTTCGCGCTCGGCGTAATGCGTTCTGCCGGCACCTCGAACATGTCGATTAGAATTTTGGTCAGGTGCCCCGAAATTTCATCTTTGGTCATGTTGCTCTCGCGGTACCAATGAGCTCGGTCAGCGCTCGAACCGACTTGAAGTGCGCGCGTGCGTCTTGCGAGCTCGAGTCAACCGTCACTCCATATTTCTTGCGCAACGCCACCGCGATCTCGAGCGCGTCGATCGAATCGAGGCCGAGGCCTTCGCCAAAGAGCGGGGCCTCCGTATCGATGTCGGCGGGGGTCACGTCTTCGAGGTTCAACGCCTCGATGATCAATTGTTTCACTTCAAAGGCCAGGTCACTCATGCGTCGAAAGCTCTCGGGTCATCACGGTCTGGAGGTACTCGTTGAGCCGTCGCGACGCGATTGGAGCCGCACCCATGGCTCGAAACGGCTGCAGCTCGATGTCTTCGCACGCTGTGAGCGTGAAGTGCCACTTTTTCGGGGGAATTCGGTACCACGGGTAGCCCTTGGTCAGCGTGTGCGGTTTACAGGTCAGCACCACCGGCGTTACCACCGTCGCCCCCTTGATGGCGATGTGGGCCGCCCCCCGCTGAAAGACCACGTCGGTGTCAGGCACCGTTCGCGTGCCCTCGGGGAAGATGATGAACGGCTCACCTCGCGTCAGTGAGCTCACCGCGCCCTCGAGCATCTCTTCGGTCGAGTCGTTGGTGACGTAGTTCGACGAGATCACGCCCCACCGGGTGACGATGTTGCGCCGCAGGCTGCCCTTGACGATGCACCCGGCGTTCGGCACCCAGGCCAACAAGAACATGATGTCGAGGAACATCGGGTGGTTGGCGACGATCAGCTGCCCCGGCCGGCCCAGCTGGGCGACCCCATGCGATTCCCAGGTGCAGATGCCGAGGGCTCGCATGAAGCGCAGAAAAATCTGAAACCACAGGCGCACCAGGTCGCGGGTCACGCGCTGCCGCCGCCGTTCGGGCAGGAGCAAGAGCGTCGGGTACAGCACCGTCCACACGAGGCTGACGAGGCCGAAGGTGAAGAAGCTCAGGTAGGTGCCGAAGCCCCGCCAGACCCGGTTAAGCGACCACATGGTGGCTCCAGACCCAGTCGTGGTGCTCGCCGATTTGCCGCATCGAAGCGTTCTCGGTGCTCGCCAACAGTGACTTGAGCGCCCGGCTGGTGGCGACGCCCCCGTTGATCGCCGCGGGGCCAGAGCGATCATCACGCTCGATCACCAGGTTCGGCGCGCCTCGGCCGAGCAGCGCGACCACCGCCCAACGTTCATTTTCTTGAGGCATTTCAGTGCGATACGGCTCAGGGAGTGGCTCGTCGTAGGCGGCGACCAGCACCTGGTCGAAGTCGAGCAGCAGGCCCGCAGCTTCGAGAAAGCCCGCCGCCAGCGTGTCGTCGCCCGCGCTGACCGAGACCGACTCGCTTCGGTCGTGACGAAAAATCGAGGCCTGGCCAACGATGGCGTTGTGCACCGAGTGGCTGAACTCGGCCGGTGACAGCGGCTCTTTCTTCACCAGTTCGGTCAGCATGCGGTGCGTCGAGATGACCTCACCGTGGCGAGAAGCGAACACCGTAGGCAGGTGCTGCTCGGGGGGCACCAGCTGCCACATCACCTCGAGGGTGACGCGCGCGAGGGGGCTCAGGCGACGGCGCTGCATGGGCGCCAAAAAGTCGACCCTCGGAGCGGGATCGCCCTCGTGCCATGTCGCCCATCGTTCAACGCGAACTGCCACCTTCATGCGAGCGCCTCATACTTGACGACCCCATCGCGGCCAAGCCCGGTATTGGGTATAGCGGGCGCATGACACTCCGACCCCGAATTCTGGTTGCGATGCTTGCCGTGTCTGCGGCGTGTGCCACCTCGCACAAGTCATCTGAGCCTTTCGACCTCGAGTGGCGCGGCGCCGGCTCGCCCCCGTTGCCGTCGGCCCTGATGGCCCGAGTCGCCAGCCAGCACACCTTCGCCCTGCAACCGTGTGTCGATGCCCGTTCGATGCCAGCCAGCGTCGGCGTCATCGAGGAGACCCAGGTCGACCTCAAGGTGCGCAACAACGTCGGCGAGTTCTGCTCCCAGCGGTTGGCGCTCCTGCTGACCCAGGCCGGGTTTCAGTTGGCCAGCACGCCTGACGCCATCCCCCTGGCGCCTGAGCTGGTGGCCTTCAGCGTCATTGAGGGCAATGTCTACCGCGGCGATGTGCGTATTCGCCTGACCGCGACGCCTCCCGGCAAGCCTGCGTTCTCGACGCTCTACGCGGGGTCCAGCAAGCGCTTTGGGCGGTCTGAAAGCATCGAGAATTACAATGAAACGCTGTCGAATGCCTTCGCCGCGGCCGTCACCAAGATGGTGACCGACGACGAGGGGTTGGGCCAGGTCATCGGTACTCCGTGAACGCGGTGGTGTTGACCTTCGTCGCGACGACCCTGACGTTGCTGGGGTTGCCGGGGCCGACCAACACGCTGTTGGCCACTGCCGGCGGGCTGATGGGCGTGCGCCGCGCGGTGCGGCTGATACCGGCCGAGCTCGGCGGGTACCTGTCGGCAATCACGATCATCACCGTGGTGCTTCGGCCGATTCTCGCGGCGAACCCGGGGCTGGCGCTCAACCTCCGGTTGGTCGCGGGCGTGATTCTGGTCGTGCTTGCGGTGCGGCTGTGGCTCACCCCACCAGCCGCGGTCGAGGGCATTCGGGCCTGGCAGGTGTTCGTGACGACCTTGTTCAACCCCAAGGCGCTGGTCTTCGCGCTGAGCGTGATCCCCCACCTCATCGACGGAGAGCTCCGGGCCGCGCTGCCCTTCATGGCGGCTTTCTCGGTGATGGTCGTCGCGGTGGCAACGGGGTGGGCCGCGTTGGGTTCACTGCTTCAAGGTCGCTCGTTGAGCCCGCTGCGCATTCGCCGGGGGTCGGCGGTGGTGCTGGTGTTCTTCGCGGCGCTGATCTCGAGCTCGGTGTTTTGGCCGCGGTGAGCCTCGACTGGAGGCTGAAGCTCTTGTTGCTGGCCGATCGCGATGGCCCTTCGGGAGATCCGACTCCCGTTGCGGCTCGAGAGGCCTTCTCTTCGCAAATGCGGCTGCTGCGACCGATTGCCACCGGCCCGGGCCCGAAGCTTTTGCAGGAGCTCGAGCTGTCGATCGGCCCGATGAAAGCCCGGCTCTATCGCCCTGCGCTGGGGGTTTTGCCGATCATCCTGCACCTTCACGGTGGCGGGTGGGTCGTCGGCGATCTCGACAGCCACCAACCGTTCTGCCGCGCCCTCGCCAAAGCCACCGGGGCGATCGTCGTCGACCTCGAGTACCGGTTGGCCCCCGAACATCGGGCCCCCGCGGCCGTCGACGATGCCGTCGCTGCCTTGCTCTGGCTCAATGCCCACGCTGCCGAGCTCGGGGCCGATGGCAGCCGCATCGCCGTCGTCGGTGACAGCGCTGGAGGTCACCTCGCGGTGTGGGCTGCGCTTCGATCGCCAGATCGCGTGCGGGCGCTCGCGCTGATCTACCCCGCGGTCGCAGCCGAGCTGACCACCGGCTCCCACCTCACCTTCGCATCAGGCTACGCCCTCACCGCCGCCCGCATGCGCTGGTACTGGCACCAGTACGCCCCCGGGCCACTCGCGGCGAGCACCTCGTTGCTGAAGGCAGACCTCCGGGGTTTGCCTCCGACCCTGGTGATCACAGCCCAGTACGACGTCTTGCACGACGAAGGCGTGACCCTGGTCGCCCAGCTCAAAGCTGCGGGCGTTGCGGTACAGCACCTCGAAACCCCGGGGGTGATTCACGGCTTCATGGTGATGCAGCGCCTTCTGCCCCAAGCCCGCGCCGGTGTATCGACCATCTCGGCGCACCTTCGTTCGGCGCTCTCGCTATAGTTCACTGACGCGCCGCAGCCGTCGCGTTGCCCCGAAATGCCATCGGTCATCCAACCAGGTCCTCCGAATGACTCGCCTGACGCGGCGGCCCACCTTCGGGCCGAGGGCGCTCTCGAGATCGGCTTCTTGCTGCGCAAAGTGCTCGATGCGCGCGCGCAGTATGCGCCCGATCACCCCAACGCGCGGGCCGCGCTGGGCAAGCTGCATGAGCGGCTGTTCACCCTGGTCACCACCGCTCCGAGCCTCACCCTTGACGTGGGCTCGACCCAGCTCTCGGTGGGTGGCCACCCGCTGGCGAAGAACGTCACCGGGCCTGACAAGCTGGCGCAAGCGCTGTTTGGCGATGGCGCACGAAAAATCGTCTTCAGCCGAGGCCTGAGCGTGGCGCAACTCTCGGCCTTTCTCGAGATCGCGGGCCGGGCTCGGCACGCCGACTCCGATCAATCGGTGATGACTGAATTCTGGGAGGCTGAGCTCGCGAGCATTCAATTCGTGGTCGCGACGACCTTCGCCGAAGATGGCTCAGAGAGCCTCGAGGTCGATTCTCCAGGGGCGCAGAAGAGCCAGCGCGAGCAGGTCGCCGGCGTGATGAGCGTCTTCACCAACCCAGACCTCTCGGCCTCGACCGGCTCTGATGACTTGCCGACGATGATCAGCCTGTCGAACGCCGAGCTCGAGGTGCTCTCGGCGACCAGCCTCGGTGACATCGATGGCAAGAACCTGCGCGCGCATGACAGCTCGGGTCGCGATGCGTTGCTGGCGGTCGACTCCGAGACGTTGCATGAGCTGCGAAACCGGTTGGCGCAACCACGGGCCGATGCGGGCGAGCGGCTGCTCACCTCGCTCTTCGACGCAGCGGTGACCGGGCCGGCTGATTTGAAGCCCAAGGTGATCGCGGCGCTGCAGCAGACCTTCGAGTCGTTGCTCTCGACGAATCGGCTCGAGCCATGCTCCCGGGCAATCGACCACCAGCTGCAGCTGGCGCGCGCAGACCAGGTGGTGGCCGCGCAGCGTTTGCCAACGTTGAACCAGCTGCGGCAGGCCCTGGCTGCGTCGGCTGTCGTCGATTCGTTGCTGAGGGCGCTCGACGCCCCCGAGGTGGCGACGGCGGCGATCTCGCTGCTGCGCATCGTCGGCGGGCTCTGCCTCGACAAAATCTTTGATTCATTGGGCAAATTCAAGACCGAGCATGGCGCCCAGAACGTCAGCAAGCTCTTGGCACTGCTCAGCCCCAAAGCCGACGACCTCGCGGCGCGGGTGAAGACGGCGACCCCAGAGGTGGCGAAAGAAATCGTCCTGCTGTGCAATCGGCAACCGACCTCGATCGCTGCTCCGTTGTTGAGCGTGTTGCTGACCAGCCCCGACGCAGCGATTCGGCGCGTCGCGGTGCGCACCGTCGAGCGGAGCGTCGCTCTCGGCATGAGCGCCCTGCTTCGCCGAATGATCGGAGACCCTGACCGTGAGGTGCGGCTGCTGGTCGTTCGGTTGCTCGCGTACGCCGAAGATCTGGCCTCGGTCGAGCCGATGAACCGCACCCTGATGCGCGCGACCACCGACCCCGCCGAGCGGCGCGAGCTGTACCGGGCCTTGGGAGAGATCGGAGGCCCGGCCGCCGCTGATGTGCTCACCAGCGAGCTCAACCGGCAGACTGATGTCGAGGCGCGCATCGCGATCGTCAATTGCTTCGGCCACGCCTGGAGCCCCAAGGCCGCCGCCGCGGTGGCAGAGCTCGGGGGCAAACTGCTGGGCAACCCCAAGCTGCGGCAGGCGTGCAAAGTCGCGATCGCCAAGGCCGCGGGCGTCAGCGCAAGCGGCATCGCGAGTGCGAGCGGGGTGGTGAGTGCGAGCGGCGTCAGCAGCGGGAGCGGCATCGTGAGGAGGAGCGGGGTCGTGAGCAGCCCGAGTGGGGTCGTGCGCAGCCCGAGTGGGGTCGTGCGCAACCCGAGTGGGGTCGCAAGCAGCCCGAGTGGGGTCGTGAGACAGAGCGGCATCGTCAAACCGGAGGGCCCGGAGAAATGAGCCACGACGACGGTTCAGAGGATCTCAAGCCGATCGCCCTGCTGGTCGAGAGCACGGCCGCGCTGCTGCGGCTCGCGACCGTTCACGACTCGAAGAACCCGGTTTTCACGCCTGCGCTGCAGCAGTTCGCGGCCCACTACCAAGCGGTCAACCCGAGCGATCTCGAAGTGACGCTGAGCCTCGTCGACGAGTCGATCTTCTTGAACCGTCAGCTGGTGCGCCTCACGCGAAACCAGGTGGCGAGCGTGGCATCGCTGCGAAAAGTGTTCGACCGGCTGCAGATCGACGAGCTCATCTTCGCGGGGGCGCAACCGCCCGAGGCGATGCGCGAATTCTTGGGCGTGTTTCAGAAGCACTGGGGCAGCTCGACCCCGCAGCTGCTCAAAGACGACGCTGCGGCGACCAACATTCGGCTGCGCAAGCTCGACTCGAAGCGCGTGGCGTCGAACGTGAACAGCATTCGGCTCGACCCGCGACAGAATGTGCTGCGGTGCTACGCGGCGCTGACCATCGCGATTCGCAAGGCCCTCGAGCAGATGCACGCAGGAGCAGCCTGGCGCAGCCCCGACCTTCGACGCGCGGTGCAGCAGCTGGCCGAGGCCTCAGATGGGCGTGAATCGCTGCTCGCCGGGCTGACCCGTTTTCCCAACTTCGTGGGTGATTTGCATTTTCACCTGGCGGCGGTGACCGCGCTGACGCTGATCATGTGCCGCAAGCTGGGCCTCAAGCGGGCCGCGCTCACCGATGTGTGCATGGCGGCGACGCTGCATGACATCGGGCGCTTCACGATGAAGCGAGCCAAGGGCCAGCCCGAGAACGAGGCCGAGCAGTCGCGCGCATCGGTCGAGTCGCTGCTGCGAAACAGCGCGGGAGCCACCAGTGAAGAGCTCTTCGTTCAGGCCTCGGCGTCGTACGAGTGCGCCCTGCCGCACCAGCCACGGCCTGGAGGCATGGCGCCCAGCACGCTGGCCCAGCTCATCGCGGTGCCGTGTGCGTTCGACCTGCTGAGCATGCCGCGGCCTCCACCGCACAACGTGGGGCCCGACCAGGCCTTGCGGCTGATTCAAGAACAGGCCGGTACGAAATACGACCCGAGCGTGGTGTCGCTGTTTCGCTCGGTCATGGGCGTCTACCCCGTGGGCACGACTGTGACGCTGAGCAATGACGCGATCGCGATCGTGCTCGAGGTGCCCTCGAACCCGCTGCTCCTCTCGAAACCGGTGGTCAAAGTTGTTCGCGACGCGCGAGGGGCCAGCGACTACGTGGTCGACCTCTCGCAAGAAGCCAACCTGTCAATCACCGGCACCGCTGACCCCGTGCTCGAAGGCGTCAAAGCCACCTTCTTCCTCCTCGCCTAGCCCCGCCCCCCCGTTCATCCTGAGGGACTCGAAGGACCCTTCTGTCTCTCGGTAAAAGCCCTCACCTCGTGCCTATCTGACCGTTCGCATCGCCGGCTTCATCGCCTGCATTGCTTGAACGGCCGCCGCCTCACCTTCTCGCCACCCGACTTCGCGCGCCACACTGAGCACCGTCGTCAGCTCGGTCGCCGCCGCCTGCTCTTTGCCCTGCCCCTGAAGCACCTTGGCGAGGTTGAACCGCACCCGCGCCGCGCCAATCACATCGCCGGCCTTCTCAGCCAACGCCAACGACTCGGTGAACAGCTCGAGCGCCCCGGTCACATTGCCCAACGACGCCGCGCACACGGCCAGGTTCGCCACCGCGTTGCTCTCGCCGACCAGGCTCTCGGCCTCGCTGGCCTTCTGCCGCGCGCTGTCGAAAAACTCTTTGGCCTTGGGCACTTGTTGCAGCCGCAGGTGCACTCGCCCCAATTGATTCAGGTATTGCCACAGCAGCTCGCGGTCTCGGTCGCCGGCCTGCGCCAACAACCCCATGCCGTCGATCAGCAAGCGGGCAGCGCCAGGCACATCACCCTTCGCTTCGAGCACGCTCGCCATGTCAGCCGCCAGATGCGCGCTGAGCACCGGTGTGCGCGGCCCACCTGACAACCGCTGGGCCTGCTGCAGCGCATGCAATGCCTCGCCGACCTTCGAGAGCCGCAAGAACGCCAACGCCTTCTGCCGCAGCGCCTCGGCTCGCACCGGCGTCGCCTGGTCTGCCGGCACCACCGCCAGCACCGGGTCGAGCAAGCCTGCCACCTGCTCCGGGGCCACCATCAGCTCGGCCCTCGCACCAGCGCATGCCACCTCGAGCACGTGCTGCGAGACCGACTCGGTCATCGACCCGACCTGCGCCGCTTCTTCGAGCATCAGGTTGAGGCACTGTCGAAACCGGTCGGCTGCCCCACGAAACGAGCCGCGTTGATGCAGCTGCTCGGCCGCCGAGAGCAGGTACTTGAGCGCCTTTCGAACCTGGCCCGCGTCGAGAAAGTGCCGCGCCATCGCATCGGCCGCATTCTCGAGGCCCGAAGAAGCCCCTCGCTCGAGCGCCTCGCCGACCCGGGCATGAAACGCCTTCAGGTCAGCCTTGGCGAACGACTGCAGCACCGACTCGTACACCGCCGCGTGGTTGAACACGAAGCTGCCCGACAGCTCAGCTGGCGAGAGAATCTCGCGCTCCACGCACTCGGTTGCGGCGAAGTGCACGTCGAGCGGCTCCTCGGTCGCGGCCACGACCAGGTCGACGGGGAAGGTGCGGCCAATCACCGCGCCGACCCGCAACAGCAACCGGGCCTGAGGTGACAGCCGATCGACGCGAGATCGCACCAGCAGGTGAATGCCGTCGGGCACCGATTCACCCGCTCGAGGCGAGAGCGCCCACTGCCCGGCGACGATCTTCAGGTCACCCTTCTCGATCAATGCCGAGACCAGCTCCTGCGCGAAGTACACGTTGCCTTCGGCACGGGGCAGCACGAAGTCGAGCACGCCCTGCGGCACCTGGCCGGTCGAGAGCCGTTCACGAATGAACAGACCCAGCTCGTCATTGCTCAGCGGCACCACGTCGGCTCGGGGCACCCCTGGCAGCAGGCCTGCGCCCTGGCCCGAGCGCCCGCAGGCGATCACCACCAACCGCAGCGTCGACACCCGGCTGATCACCTCGACCAGAATCTCGTGCGAGCCCGGGTCAATCTGATGCAGGTCGTCGATCAACAGCGCCACCGGTCGCTCGGCCGACGCCCGGGTCATCATCGAGACGATCGCGCCGCGGTTGAGCAGCTGCTCTTCGTCGCGGGCGGTCGACGCCACTGAGGGCGTGGGCCCGAACAACCGCTGCAGCCGCTCGAGATCTCCACGCTCGAGCCGCAGCCGGTGCAAGCCGCTCAGCGACCGGCGCTCGACGTCGGGCACTCGCGACGCGGTGTGACCATCGGCAACGCCTTGAACCAACTGCGAAATCACCTCGAGGTGCGGCGACGAGCTCAGCCGCCCTGCTCTGGCGCGCGCCACCGTGAAGCCCATCGAGGCCGCTTGTTCGCTGGCCTGATCGAGAATGCGCGTCTTGCCCACGCCGGCCGCGCCCGTCATCACCAGCGCCACCCCTTGGCCCCTCGCCGCTGACCGCAGCCGGGCAGCGATGCCGTCGACCTCTTTCTTGCGGCCCACCAACGGCGTCGTCGACTTCTTCTCGTTGTCACCCAGCCCACGCACTTCGAAGAGCTGACGCGCTCCGACCGATGAGCCTGCGTTGTTCCACTCCACCGCCGTGGAGACCCGCCGCAACACACTGGCCGGCGCTCGCACCGAGTTGGCGTTCGACGCGGCCAGCCCCTCGCGCACCAAAGTGAGCAGCTCGCCCAGCGCCGGGTTGTCGAGCAGCTTGCCGTCAGCACCGAGGCCGGTGACGGTGCCGACGTCGACTCCGACTTTGACGGTCAACGCGCGGGGCAGCCCCTTGTTGACCGCGAGCACCCGGGTCTTGAAAGCCCAGGCGCACCGAACCGCGCGTTCGGGTTCGTCTTCATGCGAGACGGGGTACCCGAAGACCGCGGTGAAGCTCGAGCCCAGCGTTCGCTCGCCGTACCCGTCGTAGCGCTTCACGATCTCGGCGAAGTCGTTGAACAGGGCCGCGGTGAGCTCCCGGGCCATGCTGGTATCGATCGTCTCTCCGAGCGCGACCAGGCCGGCGATGTCGACCACCACCACGTGCACCGCGCGCTTCTCGTTCTGAACGATCAACGACGAGAGTGCGTTGGCGTGGTCGAGCAGCCGGCTCGGTACCACCGCCCTCAACCTCGCTTGGGTCAGCTCGACCGGAGCCGACGGTTCAGCCGCCATCGAGAGCGCCGAGGGCGCAGGTGACGAGACCACCCCGCCTCGCATCGAGAGCCGGGCCAGCTCGAGCTCGCGCTTGAACTCCACCGCGGTCTTGAACCGCTTCTCGCGCGTCTTTTCGAGCGACTTCAAGATCACCGCGTCGAGCTGCGCAGGCACCGGCACTTTCGACACCGTCGACGGCGCCGCCGGCACCTGCACCAGATGCCGCTGCGCGAGCTCGACGTCGGAGGTGCCCGTGAACAAGCGTTTGCCGACGGTCAGCTCGTACAGCAGCACGCCCGCCGAATAGAGGTCTGCCGCCCCATCGAGCTCTTCACCGAGAATCTGCTCGGGCGCCATGTACCCTGGCGTGCCGCACATCATGCCGGTCTGGGTCAGGCTCTGCTTGCCGGTTTCTCCGACGATCTTCGCGATGCCGAAGTCGAGCACCTTGACCTGCTCGGTGCCGTCACGCAGCCGCCCGACCATCACGTTGCCGGGCTTCAAGTCGCGGTGCACCAGGCCGTTCGCGTGCGCCTCGTCGAGGGCCGACAGAATCTGCAGTGCGAGGTTGATCGCGCGGTCGGGCTGCACCGGCGACTCCTCTTTGAGAATCATGCGCAGCGTGCGGCCTTCGACGTACTCCATCGCGATGTAGAAGATGCCGTCGTCGGTCTTGCCGTAGTCGATGACCGAGACGATGTTCGGGTGCTTGAGCGTGGCCATCGCCAGGCCCTCGCGCTCGAAGCGCTGAATCAACGTGTCTTGTTCGGCGGCTTGCGGCAGCAGGGTCTTGATGCAGACCACCCGCTTCAGCTTGACGTGCTCGGCCCGGTAGACCTTGCCCATGCCGCCTTGGCCGATGACCGAGAGTACCCGCAGGTTGCCGATGACTCGGCCGATCATCGGGTCGCCGCCGCCCGTCTCAACGGGGAGCGGAGCGCCGCATTCGTGACAGAACCGAGCGTTGTTCAGCCGGGGTACACCGCACCCGGGGCAGGCAGACATGGTCCGGCGGTTTTAGCTCCGCTTGCGCGGAGGGGGGAACCTTCAAAAATCGATGTGCGCGAGTGCCTACGTGCAGTGCGGCTTACTGGAGCTTCAAGCCCTTCAGCTTGTCGGCCAAGGAGTTGAAACCACCCGAGCCCTTGACGCTCTTCGCTTGAGTCGCCTTCCACGCTTCGAGGTCGGCGCGCTCTTCGCTTTTCGCTGCGGCGGTAATGGAGAGCTTGATCTTGTTGCCCTCCATCTCGACCACTTCGGCCTTGATCTCCTGGCCGAGCGAGAAGACGCGCTTCAGGTCGGTGCCGCGATCGGTGCCGGTCTCGGCGCCAGGCACCAGGCCCTGGTTGCCGTCGAACTCGAGAAACACGCCGTACTGCTCGATGCGAACGACCTTGCCGACGATCAGCGCGCCGCGCTTGGGGCGAACCGCTTGAGCCCGTGCAGGCTTCTTCTCGCCTGCCGGCATCGCCGTGGCGCCAGCGGCACCTTCAGAGGCCGAGGCCGCTTCAGTCGACGATGACGACGAAACGCCTTCGCCAATCGCCACGCCGTCTTTGATCAACCGAAGGGCCACTCGCTTCTCGGCCGGGTCGATCTTCTCGATCTTCACTTCGATTTCGTCACCGACGCGCAGCACGTCACGCGGGTGCGCGATGCGTCGCTCGCTCATCGCCGAGACGTGAATCAGGCCATCGACGCCGGGCATCAGCTCGACGAACGCGCCGAACTGCTGCAGGCGAACGACCTTGCCCTTCATCGTCTCGCCCTCTTTGAGCTTGCCCAAAGCGGCGGTGAACGGGTCTTCCATCAGCTTGCGCATCGACAGGGTCACGCGTTCTTTGCGCTTGCTCTTGTCGGGTGAATTCGGCTCGGCGGCCTCGAGGCGAATGATCTCGACCTCGACCTCGTCGCCTGCCTTCACCACGTCGCTGGGGTGCTGAACCCGCATGTGCGACAGCTCAGAGACGGGAATCAGGCCTTCGATGCCGCCCAGATCAGTGAACGCGCCAAACGCCTGCACGTTGACGATTCGGCCGCGCATGATCTTGCCGACTTCGAGCGTCTTGCGCAGCTCGGCCGCCTTGGCCTTGTAGTCTTCTTCGAGCAGCGCACGGCGCGAGAGCACCACGTTGCGGTCGCGCACTTCGGTGACCCTGAAGGTCAACCGCTGGCCGACCAGCTCTTCGGGCTTCGAGACCTGGCGCACGTCGATTTGGCTCGTCGGGCAGAAGGCGCGAATGTCGCCGACCGCCACTTCGATGCCGCCCTTGTTGACGGCGAGCACGAGGCCTTCGATGGGTATGCCCGACGCGCGAGCGTCTGAGAGCATCGACATCGACGCGGCGCCCTTCGACATCTTGCGCGAGAGAATGATGCCCTTGGCACCGGTCTCGGTGACGAACGCTTCGACTTCGTCGCCCACGCCCTGGCGCAGAATGCCTTCGTCGTCTTTGAGCTCGTCGAGCTCGATCATCGCCTCGAGCTTGCCGATGGTGACGAACGCGGTCTCGGCGCCGAGCTGAAAGATCTTGCCGCGCACCTTCTCGCCCACGCGGGGGAGCTTGCGGGTCGGCAGGCCGCCTTCTTTGGCGTGCTTCTCGAACATGTCGGCAAAGCTCTCGGCCTCGCTGACCTCGTCGTGAACCGAGGGGCCTTTGGGCTCGACCGGAGTCGGAGCGACGACCGCGCCCTCGCCGCTGGCCGCTTCACTGGGCGCGCCATTGCCGTTCGGGGTCACCGTCGGAGTACCGTCGAGCTTGCGCGTCTCGACTGCGCCGCCAGCGCGCTTGACGACGACCATCGGGCCTGGGCCCCTGCGCTGCTCGTCGCGGCGCGGTTCTTTGCGCTCATCTCGCGGTGCTCGATCGCGGGGGCGTTCACCCGAGCTCGAGGGAATACCCAACATCGCGTCTCCGAACGTCGCCTTCGGCTTCTTCTGTTCGCTCACTGAGAACTTCCTCGTGTTTCAAAGGTACGCCGCTCGTTTTGGAAAACCCGACGTGCGGCGGGGGGGCGGCATAGCAGAACCCGGGGGGAAAAGAGCAAGAGGATCAACGATGTTCAGCCAACTCGCCCAATCGAATCGAGGTCTTGCGCCCGCTCTCGACGTCTGCCTCGAACGGCGAGGCCAAACCCGCGTCAGTCGCAGGCGCTTGAAATACCTGGAGATTCACCGGTGACAAGTCTGGCGCGGCGTCTTCGACCTCGAACGCCATGCCTGGGTTCGCGGGCAATGGGTGGCGCAGATCGAACAGCACCGCGACTGAGATCGCCGATCGGTTGACCCTCGGGTCTTCGTGCAGGTTGAGCTTCGCCTCGCTCACCTCGAGCGGCACCGGGGCGCCCGAGAACGAGACCTCGAGCGACTTGGTGGCCATCGCGACCAGGCGCTGCTTGAGCGCGGTGGTCTCTGACGGCGAGAGCACGCCGTCGTGATTCGCGTCGGCGCCGCTGCGAATCAGCTCACAGCGCTCGCCGCCATCGACGTCCATCAGCACTAGGCCCTGCACGGTGAAGCGGGTCAAGGTGAAGACCAGCTTCTTGTGAAAACCCTGCGGGTGCGCCAACGCCGCAAAGGGAATCAGGAGCCCGAGCAGCCCCACTCTGAACCCAACCCTCACCCCCACCCTCAGCCCCACCCTCAGCCCCACCCTC
>JANLPS010000519.1:0-4445 GCA_031367385.1 Archangium sp.
GGGCCCTGGAGTGGGGAGCTCCTTCCATTGGAGGGCTTGGGGCCCGATGGGGTTTTCGCAGAGCCAGGCTTTCATCGTGCCCCTTTTAGTTCACTTCGACGCAGGTCAGGCCGTTCGCCGGAGTGCAGTTCTGGCCGATCACGCAGGCGCCGACTCCGTCGAACTCGACGCAGCGAATTTTTCGGCAGTCGGCATCGGTGACGCATTTCTTCTGGCTGGTGGTGCACTTGCCGGTGCTGCACTGCTGCTGCACGCAGTCTTCGTCGACCTGGCAGCTGCAGAACCCGAACTGCGAGCCCTCGCGCAGAATGCATTGGCCCGCGCATGAGCCGGTGAGCTGGCCCGCAAGCTTGATGCACGACCCTCCGCGCGCGCAGTCGGTGTCGGTCGAGCAGGGCAGGGCAGGGTCTGGCTGGCAGTCTTGGCCTGAGCCGCAGCGCCAGCGGGTCAGCACCACGCGAATGTCGCGGCAGCCGTAGCCGCGGGGGCAGCTCTGGCCTTCGCTGCAGTCGGCGCCGCAGTACGTCGAGGCGGTGCGGGTGTCGGTGATGCAGAAGTTGGGGCCGGTGCCGCAGGTGTCGAGGCCACCTCCGCCGGTGCAGCGGGCGCAATAGGGGCGCAGGTCGATGTCGAAGTCGCTGTAGCAGCGGTTTCTCGGGTCTCCTGCGTCAGGTATCGGGCCGCAGACTTCGCCGTAGCGGCAGAAGGTGTCGTCGGCACAGAAGTACGGGTCGCAGACACCGATGGCGCAGCGGGCGAGCTCGGCGGGGGTGCTGCCGGTGCAGGTGCAGGCGGTGTCTCCGCAGCGGCACGAGCTGCCGGTGCAGTCTCCGTGTTTTCGGCAGCCGGTGACGCAGGTGCTTTTGGTCGTGTCGCAGACCTCGCCCAGGGCGCATTGCAGATCGCTCGAGCAGCGGCCCCGGGGCACGCACGAGCCTGAGCTGGTGTCGCAGGCGAGGGTTGGGTCGAGGCAGTCGGCGTTTTTCTCGCAGCCGGCGCGGTCTTGGCAGAAGCCGATGGTGTTGCAGAACTGCGCGCTGGGGCACGCCGAGTCGGTGCGGCAGTAGCAGGCGCCGGTTTGGGTCTCGCAGCGGTAGTCGGTCGCGGGGGTGCCGCAGTCGAGGTCGACCGTGCAGCCTTTTTTGGTGAGGCGGTCGCGGGGGCAGCCGGTCAGGGCCAGGCACACGGTGAGGAAGAGGAGCGCGTTCAGCAGGGCGCGGTGGGTCGGGTTCGCGATGAATGCCGGTGGGAGACCGGCGTGGTTCGACGAGCTCACCATGAGAGGGGTGGGGCTCACGGTGCGAGAGCCGGCGCTCACGGTGGGAGGGGTGGCGTTCACGGTGGGAGGGGTGGCGCTCACGGGGTGAGGCGTCACGGCCCGCCGCCATCGAGCGCTGTCGCGGTGTAGTCTGGGGTCAGCACCGCGCCCTCTTCGGCCGGCACCTCGGGGCTCGCGGTGAAGTCGAGCACCTCGAGCGCGGCCTGCCCTGGTAAACGGAGCTCCATCGCGGTGATCGACGCCGGCGTCTTCAGCTCAATCAGCTGCTGCGACACCGAGCCCGCATTCACGCTCTGACTGGTGAAGAGCACCAACACCTTCACCGACGGCTCACTCGCTGGCACCCGGTACGCGTGGAGCCCGATCGGCTGCCCCGCGACACAGTTGAACGAGGTATTCTCGGCCGACATCGTGAGCTGACGAATCACGCCCTTCGCTGACACGGTGTAGGCGAGGCAAAAGGGCCACTGCTCGGCCGCCGGTATCAGCTCGAAGGTCGAACCGGTGACGGGCTTGAGCGTCGCGCGCTTGGGCGACGGCTCGGCCGGCTTCGAGCAGGCGATCACCGCAACGCAGAGGAGCGCGAGGGTTCTCATTCGGCTCTCTTTACACCGGAACCTCCCTCGAGCCAGATGCGTTCGGCGCGCCGTGCTCGTGCTTCTCATTCTCTCGGCAGTGCCCTGGCAGCCCGTCAGCCCCGGGGTCGAGTACGCAAAGGTGCAGTCATTTCACCTGGTTCGCATCGACCCAAACGTGGCGAAGCTCACGGCCCTCGCGGCGAGCGAAACGGGAGTCGGCGCCAGAACCGCCGCCCAATGGAGCGCCAGCACCCACGCCCCCGTCGTCTTCAACGGCGGCATGTTCGAGCTCGATCGCTTGACTCACACCGGGCTCTTCACGAAGGGCGCGTACCGCAACAGCGAGAAGTGGGTGCCGGCGTACAAATCGGTGCTGGTACAGCACGGCACACGCACCGAGCTGCTCGATGCCGACACGCCAGTCGAGGGGTCGTTGGTGGTTCAAAACCTCCGCTTGATTCGCCGGCCCGGCGTCAACGTCTGGTCACAGACCAAGCGCTCCTGGAGCGAGACCGCCCTGGCCGCGCTCTCGAATGGACGCTTGCTGGTCGTTTTCTCGCGAACGCCGATGACGATGCATGACTTCAATGAGCGTCTCCTCGGCCTTGGGCTCGGAGTGGTCGCTGCGATGCACCTCGAGGGTGGCCCCGAAGCCAGCCTATCGATTCACGCCGCCGGCATCGACCTCGACCTGTGCGGCAGCTACGAGACCGGGTTTCGAGAAGACGACACCAACGTCGAGCAGTGGGTGCTCCCGAATGTTTTTGCAGTCATGCCGTGAATACGGGCTCGGCGGCCCCGTCTGGGCGCCCGATGACCCCTCTCATTCTCGTCTTCGCCCTCTCGCAGTCACCCCTCTACCGCTGGGAGGACCCAGGCGGCTCGGTGCACTTCTCCGCTGACCACTCCGAGGTACCGAAAGGTGTGAAGGCCGAGGTGATCGAGGTGGGGCCACCTGAGAAGAACGGCCTGATGCCTGCGCCCGAACCGGTTCGCGGGCCGTATTCGAGGCCCGAGTGGCGGGCGAAGTTCACCGAGCTGCGGGAGCGGCGTCTCAGGCTCAGCGCAGCTTCAGGGCTCACCTCGCGTCAGTGCCGCGATCGCACCGTCGAAGTGACCGTGGAGGGCCGCGGGCCGACCCAAACCCAGGTGTTCATTCGTGATTGCCCCCCGAACCTGGCCTGCGACCGAGGCCACTGGGCGACGGTGCAGGTACCCGCCGAGCCCGCGCGAAAGACGACCGCGGTGGTTCAAGACTGCGTCGATACCCTGGTCGTCTCGGCTCAAGCCGCGCTCACCGAGGGCTTCGTCGCCTTGCGTGCCGATGAAGAGGCGCTCACTGCGTTCGCGAACCGTCACGGCGTGCCGCAAGCCTGGCGCGAACCCTGAGAGCGGTCGCGCTTACCGTTGCCGGCGGTAGACGATGATCTGCGGAGTCTCGTCGACGTACAGCCCCGTCACTGGCCGCGTCGTGCCGAACGCTTGCCAGGTCTCGAACTCCTGCTCCCGAAACTCCTGCATGTACTGGTACGCGACGATGTCGGCGTCTTGCGGGCCATTCACGAACACGATGTCAGAGCGCACCAAGCCGTTGCGCAGCAGGTCGTGCGTCTGCCCGTTGTGGTTCTCGTGAAACCACACCCGCTCGCCCGGTCTCGCATTCGCGTTGAGCCACTCGAAGATGCCGCTCACGTTGTTGGCCCAGAACTGCCGCTGCATGCCAAGCGACGCCGCGCCGGGCAGCCCTCCGGCGATCTCCGAGTACGCGCTGGTGCCGTACGGGTAGATGCGCACCGAGGCGATGAACGCGGGGAGCATGCAGGTCACCGCGAGCGCGCCGAAGACGGTGTTTTCGCTGACGATTCGCTTCTTCGCCTCGAGCCAGGCCCGAATGGCGGCCGCGCCGCGGGTCAACGCTCCGGCGCCGAGAATCGCCAGAAACGGCATCGAGGGGAACCAGTGCTTCACGCCTCCGAAGTGCGGCACGTTCGGAGCGCTGATCAACGCGATCGACGCCAGGGCGTTCACCAACAACAACGCCTCGAGCATCGTCACCTGCCGGCGCACCGCGCGAACCGTGACCCAGAGCAGCCCCAACGCCATCGGCACGAAGAGCGAGCTCGGCACCGTCAGCGCCGTCTTCACCCACACATACATCAGTGGAAACGGCGGGCCGCGCAGCAGGTCGCCCAAATAGAGCCAGGCGTAGTGGTTGTGGGTCAGGTGAAACGTGATGTACCAAGCGGTGCGCTCGACCGGGTGGTGCCACAGATACGGCCAGTGCAGGTAGAAGATGACCGGCCCCAGCCCCGCCATCGCCACCAGCGGAGCGACCGTGCGAAACGTCGCCTCATCTGCCTTGCGCAGCAGCATCAACAGGTACCCACCGGCGGCCACCGCGGCGATGAAGACGGCCAGCTGCGCCGAGGGAAAATCGAAGGTCTGCAAGAACTTGTCTGACCCCAGCGCGACGACCATCACCGCATACAGAACAGCCGCGAAGACGAACACGGCGTTGACCGCCGCGAACAGCCACCGGGCTTGCGGCTTGCCCTCTGAGGTCTGCCACCCCCGCACCAACGTGAAGG
>JANLPS010000521.1:0-1810 GCA_031367385.1 Archangium sp.
CACGTTGACCGAGGCCAACGCATCAACGCCCGACGTGGCCTCCTCGACGATCATCGAGCTCGCGGTGAGCGCGCCGGCGGGCAGCACCCGAATGCCCAACCAGGTGCCCGCCGAGGTGCCGGTCGAGGTGAATGTGACCGGAGACAAGGGGCTGCCATTGACGACCAGCGCTCCGCCGACGATCAGCTCGGTGTGCGTGGTGTCATTGCCGGCGCTCATCAGGTCGCTCGCGGGTGCCGTCAAGGTGACGCCTTCAGGCACCGTGACCGTCACGCCAGGCGCCACGGTCAAGTCGCCCGAGAGGGTCGCGCTCGACAAGGTGGTGTCGCTCCAGAGGGTGCCGACCAGACCGGGCGTTGCATCGGAGACGTAGCCCAACGCCCCCATGTCACCGCCGGTGTTGTCTGACTTGCGCGCCGGCGAGTTCGAGGTCAGCCGCAGGTTGGTGCCCGAAACGAAGAGCGGGTTGGCCGAGATCGAGCCGGTGCCCGCGGAGACGGCGGAAAAGTCGGTCGAGTTCTGCCACACATCGTTGAAGGTGCTGCTGATGGCGGCTGATGAGCCTGAGCGGTAGAACCCGTAGCTGCTGTTGCCGGTGATGATCGAGTTGACCACGGCCAGCGTCACGCTCGCCGTCGAGCCCGAGTACACGCCATACCCGTTCGAGGTCAGCGTGCCGTGGTCGACGGTGAACGAGCCACCTGCGCCGTACACGCCGATGCTGTTCGCGCTGATCAAGCAGCTGGTGACGGTGCTGGTGCCGCCGCGCGCGACGAAGCCGCTGTTGTTGTTGCGCAGGGTGGCTGACGTGAGTGAGGCACTCGCGTACGCGTCGACTCCGCTGACCGCTTCTTCGACGATGAACTGGCTGCCGGTGAAGGCACCGGTCGGGAGCACGCGAATGCCGACCCATGAGCCCGCCGCCGTGCCACTGGAGGTGAAGGTGATCGGCGCCGCGGGAGTGCCCACCGCTGACAACGTGCCCGCGACGATGAGCTCGATGTGCGTCGAGTCGTTGCCGGCTTGCATCACGTCGCCTGCCAGCGCCGTCAACGTCACTCCGGCGGCGATCGCCAAGGTCACTCCCGGGGCGACGGTCACGTCGCCAGCCAGCGTGGTGTTGGTCGAGACCGTGGTGTCTGACCAGAGCGTGCCGACGAGGCCCACGGTGGCGTCAGAGACGTAGCCGAAGGCGCCCATGTCGGCGCCGGAGCTGTCTGATTTGCGCGCGGGCGAGTTCGAGGTGAGCCGCAGGTTCGTGCTCGAGACGAACAGCGGGTTCGTCGAGATCGACCCGGTGCCGGCCGACACGCTGCTGTAGTCGGTCGAGTTCTGCCACACGTCATTGTAGGCGTTGGTGATCGCCGCCGAGCTCCCCGAGCGGTAGAGGCCGTAGCTGCTGTTCGCGGTGACAATCGAGTTGTTCACCGCCAGGGTCACGCTCGCCGTCGAGCCCGAGTACACGCCGTAGCCATTCGAAGTGATCGTGCAGTGATCGACGGTGAACGAGCCTCCCGCGCCGTAGACGCCGATGCTGTTGCCAGTCACCCAGGTCGAGCTGACCGTGCTGGTGCCTGCCCGAGCGACGAAGCCGGAGTTGTTGGTTCGCAGCGTCGAGCCGCTGAGGCTGACACTGGCGGCGGTGTCGAGCGCGGTGGTGGCCTCTTCGATGATGACGCCGCTCCCGGTGAACGCTCCTCCCGCCAACACCCGCACGCCGACCCATGAGCCCGCGGCGGTGCCGGTCGAGGTGAAGGTCGCGGGCATCGACGGCGTGCCGGTGACGTTGAGCGTGCCGAGCACGATCAGC
>JANLPS010000540.1:0-19326 GCA_031367385.1 Archangium sp.
CGACGACCTGAGCGGAGCTACCCTCGTGTCGTCAAAATCAAAATGAGCGCGTACGACAAAAAGTGGGTCAAACGCCCGCCCCGTAACTGACCGGCATTGTCACTAGCGCGCGCACGCCGCCTTGATCTCGGGCGTGAGCAGAAATTGCTTGAGCAGGTTGCGCCAGACGGGCCAGTCGTGGCCTCCGGGCGCGTGAAAGACGTGATCAGGCGGCAGCGCCGCAGCGAGCAGAGAATCTGGCTTGCCCAGGCCGTCGGCGTCTCCCCACCCGACGTAGACCGAGGGCGCCTTCTCTTCGTCGCCGGTGACGACCCGGTGCAGGTAGCTCCAGAGCTGGCGTTGGTAATTGTCTTCGGTGAGCGGCACCGCCTTGGCGTCGGGCACCCACTTCACGAGGCCTCCGGCCGCGGAGACTTCTTGGGCGATGTCCTTGTCACCCAGGTATGGCGCGATGGCGAGAATGCCGTTGACGTGATCGGGGTACTGCATCGCGTAATTGAAGGTGCCGAACCCGCCCATCGAAGTGCCGATGAGCCAGATGTGCTGCTGCCCCAGGCGTGCCGGAGCGGCCACGTCGACCTCGATGCGCTCGGCGGCGATGCCCTTGAAGTAGTAGCCCATGGTCGCGTCAGCGGCGACGAGGTCGACCGACCAGCCGGTGCCCTGAAGCTGGTCGACGAACCCCTGCTCGCGAAAGGTGGCCGCGTGGTCGCCGGCGCCGGGCAGCAAGATGAACAGGCACTTCGCGGGCGTGTTGGGCTGCTGGGCTTCGACGATCTTCGCCATGGGGATGGGGGCGGGGAGAAATCGGCAGCTGCAGAGCAACACCACGAAGAGCATGCGAGCCATGAGCGGCACTAAGCACGTTTGCTCGGGGCGACCCAAGGGGCAAAGTTCGCTTTGCCTCCGCGGGTCGGCGGCGTTACGACCCGGCCCCCATGATTACAGCACTCGTTGTGTCACTCATTCTCCAAGGAGCCCCCATGTCGGCGTTCGACTTTCACGTGAAGAGCATCGATGGCAAAGACGTCGCCCTCTCGCAGTACAAGGGCAAGGCGGTCTTGATCGTCAACACGGCCTCGCAGTGTGGCTACACCCCGCAATACAAGGGCCTCGAAGAACTCTACCAAGCGTACAAAGCGAAGGGCTTCGAGATTCTCGCCTTCCCCGCGAATGACTTCGGCGCGCAGGAGCCCGGCTCGAACGATGAGATCAAGAAGTTCTGCGAGCTCAAGTACAAGACCACGTTTCCCCTCTTCGCGAAGATTGCGGTCAAGGGCGACGCGGCTGACCCGCTCTACAAGTTTCTCACCGGCCAGAAAGAGAACGGCGGCGAAGTGTCGTGGAACTTCAACAAGTTCTTGATCGCCCCTGACGGCAAGGTGGTCGCGCACTTGTCATCGAAGGTCGAGCCCACCAGCGATGAGCTCAAGAAGCAGATCGACGCGGTTTTGCCCAAGAAGTAAGAACGCTTACTGAGCGACCAGCTCGACCCGTCGGTTCTTGGCGCGCCCTGATTCGGTGGCGTTCGAGGCGACGGGTACGAGCTGGGCGACGCCCCGTGGTGCGAGTTGCTTGGGGTCGACCTTGAAGTCGTGGGTCAACGCGGCGACGACGGCCTGGGCCCGCTTGAGCGAGAGGGCGAGGTTGTCGTCGAGGGTGCCCACGTTGTCGGTGTGCCCCACGATGAAGACCTTGGGGTGCTCGGCCGCGCTCAACACCTTCGCCATCTCGGTCAGCTGTGGCTTGGAGTCAGGCTTCAGCTCGGCCTTGCCGCTCTCGAAGTACAGCCCATAGAGGGCGATCTTGCCTTCGCTCGCGGCTGTCGACCACCACCTTGCCGGTCTCGAGCTGGGTTGGCTGCGCGACGATGACCACGACCGCCGCCGCGTCCCAGATCGAGCTGGGCTCGGCGACGTACACGACGACCCGGGTGTCTTGGTGCTTGGCGCTGACGAAGCGAATGTCGCGAGAGACAGCGGCATACGCGTTCGGCTGGAGCTCGCCCCATTTTCGGGAGTGGACACTTTCATTCGCGTATTGCTCCTTGATCAACTCTTTGTCGCAGGTCTGCATCTCGCAGCGATACAGGGTCGTGAAGCCCGCTTTGCTCAGGGCGAGTTGGTAGTTGCGAAACACCTCGAGCGCGGTCTTGCCTCTGGGTGCGATGTACAAATAGGCGTCGATTTGGCCTTCAACCGTCGATGATGTATCGAATTCGAGCACGCCGTTCTTGCCGAACCGGCCTGGGCTCTCGGGCACTCGCAGCGAGGCGTAGTGCTCTGAAGACGCACTCACCAGCACCGACCCCTCGTATCGAGTGAGGAGCGGATTATCGGTCACGCCCGTCAGCTCAGACGGAGCCGAGGCAGCGAGCAGCAGAGGGAGGAGCGAAATCATCGCCGCTCGATAGCGACCATGCGCTTGGCGCGCAATTGCAGGGCCTCAAATAATTGCATGCAGCCCCAGGTCGCGAAGATCAACGCCAGCAGCAACACCGCGTAGAAAGGCCAATCGGCCTGCTCTTTGAAGAAGCGGGTGAAGACGCCGACGTGACGCTCGAAGAGCAAGAATTCGTGAAAGACGTAGGCCGACATCGACGAGGCCGAGAACACCGCGAGCCACTTCACCGGAGGCGATGCGACCTTGAGCTCGACGAGCCGAAACAGCGCGATCAGGGCGACCACCAGCGTCCACCGCTGGGCGGCGTTGGCGGGGTTGGTGACCCAGAAGGAGTGTGGCGGGTAGGCCCGGTTGAGCGCGTCTTGGTTGGCCCAAAGGGCCGCTCCCAGGCCGGCGATCAGCCAGAGCCAGAGCCAGAGCTGACGCTCAGAGGTCATCGCGGCGATGGTCGCGCCAGTCGAGGCTCCGAGAAACACGTAGCCCGCCCAGGGCAGGAGCGGAAACGTGCTGCCCAGCGCCGGGTCGGGAAAAAAGCCCGGCGAGGGGTTCACCAAGAGACCGAAGAACCCGGTCGCCTGTTCAAAGAGCGGCGAGACCGCGAAGACCGCCGCGGCCAGCCCCAGCAGCACCCACCGCAGCACCAGGGGCCGCTGTGAGAGCGCCACCAACAGGGGCAAGGCGAGGAGCAGCGAGAGCCCGATGCAGTGCAGAATGTCGAGACGCAGAAACCAGCTCGGGTGCCCAAAAACAGGAAACCACACGGCGTTCACGAACGACGCGACCGCCAGCACCTCGAGAATGCGCTTGAGCGACTTGACCGCTTGCGGGCGCCGCTGACCCGCGAGGGCCGCCCGGCACTGCACCAGCGCCAGCGCAAACCCCGCGCAGAAGATGAAGGCCGGCGCCACCAGGCCATCGATTCGAATCAGCCATCGAAACAGCGGGTCGGTGTGCGTCTCGGGTTTGAGCAGCCCCAGTGAATGGGTCTGAATCATCACCAACACGGCCAGCCCGCGCAGCCAGTCGAACGCGCGAACCCGGGTCATTGGTAGTGAAAGCAGCCTGACACCACGACGCCGGCATCGGGGCACCCGAACTCGTACATGCCTTCGACCGGGTGCTCGCGCGAGACGTTGCCGAAGCGGGTGAAGACGAAGCGACCCGAGCCCGCGCCGGTCTTGCACGCGATGTAGGGCCCGTCGGTCGAGATGCGCAGGTCGAAGAAGGGCTTGTTGTTGAGGGCCTTGTCGAGGTTGGTGCCCTGGTAGACGGTGCCGACGGTGACTGGCTCGAAGCTGCTCCAGGCCCAGAGGCCCGTGTCCCAGTCACCTTTCGAGGCGACCGGGGGCAGGTTGGTGGTGCCGTAGGCGGCGTTGGTGAAGCGCTGAATGCCGTACTCGCCCGAGGCGCCCGCCGAGGCGCCGCGCATCGAGTAGTTGACGACGCCGAGCTGCCCCGCCAGCCCGTGCACGCTGACGATGTCGGCCTTCGAGCCCATACCCCCGGGGAAGCAGTCTTCGTACGGGTCGCCCCAGGCCCACTCGAAGCCTCCGTCGGAGCGCGGCTTGACGATGACGCCGGCGTCGACGGGGCGGGTGGTGCCCCCATCGTCGGTCGAACCAGGGCCGGTGCTGGCGTCTGCACCCGCATCGAAGCCGCCGTCAGGGGTCACCCCTTGCGTCTTGTCGCAGAGCGCCCAATGGCAATCGCGCACCGGCTCGAGCCCGCACTGACACGCGCTGATCACCAGAGAGGCCAAGAGCACTGCGGCGACGCGCATGTGCTAGCTCCTAGCGCATTCGAAGGGGCGATCACCAACGTGCAATCACCGTCATCAAACCCTCCCGATTGGGTCTCGGAGTCGAAGGTCATTGCAGAGGCTCTCTCGTACGCACGCACCTTTCGAGACGCCGCGCGCAACCCCTGGAAATTCGCGTCAGAGTGGGCGTCGGGCACCCGACAGACGATGAACCCGCTGACGTTTTTCTCCATCACGGTGGGCGGTGTGTTCGCGGCCCGGAGTGGGCTCCGATGGTTGCTCAACGACGAGAGCCCTCAAACGATCGCAGACAAGAGCTCGGTGCCGAGCTTCGTGATCCCCGTGCTGATGGGGCTGTATCTGCACCGCGCGATGCTTCGAAAGACCGACGCCCGGCTGTCGCTCACCATTGGAGCCATCTTCTTCGCGCTTGGCTCGTGGGGAGCGGTCGTCAGTGTGCTGCTGATCGGTGCAAGAATCGGCATTTCACCCGCCGAGCTGACCCCTGACCGCGTGCTCGCGGGCGACGGCGCGGGCCGTTCGTTGCTCTCGATGTCGGTCATCTCTGCGATCGCGCGAAGCGCGGCGGTGGGCGTGTTCGTGGCCGGAGCCCACCAACGCAAAGTGGTGACGGCGATCGCCTGGTGCCTTTCGTTCTACCTGCTGCTCGTCGTGATTGGTCTCGGGCTGGTCGCGGCTGGGTCCGCGCTGAAGGCACTCTGACGCTCTGGGCTGTCCCAACGATGCGACAGTTTTTGAACATGCATGTTCAAAAGTCGTCCCAACGTTGCGACAGCCGGGCCACAGGTGCTTCCCGCCAGTCTTCTGAGGCACTTGCGTCGACGGGTGCGGCCGACCACGCTGTGCGACCCACTTTGTTCGAGCTCTTTGAATCCTTCTCCCGGCTGGCCCCCTCTCCGAGCAGCAAACCCCAACTCTGGAGCAACTCAATGGTTCACAACCTCGGAAATGCAGACCGTATCGCCCGCGTCGTCACAGCAGTTGCCCTGTTTGTGGCGGCCGTCGCCGCACCCGTGCCGTTTCTCGCCCAGCTCGCGCTCGCGCTGACGGGCGTCTACATGGTCGGCACGTCGCTCGTCGGTACCTGCCTTGGGTATAAGTTGATCGGCGTGTCGACCTGCCCCATCAAGCAGCAGAAGGTGCGGGCGTGACACCCGACGGTCAGGCCTCGCTCCACCTGGTCGAGCAGTCGATCTCAGGTGACGACGAAGCGCTCCGAGAGCTGGTCAGGCTCTACCACGACCGCGCCTACCGTTTTGGGCGTCGGGTCTGTCGCGACGGCTTCGACGCCGACGACGCCGTGCAGATGGCGTTCATCACCCTGGCCCGGAGGCCCGACGTGCAGAGGTCCTCCGGGGTGCTGCCGTGGTTGTACACGGTGGTGCGCAACGCCTGCACCGCGATGTTGCGCCCCATCGCCAGTCGGCTCCGCGTGGGCTTGAGCGACAGCCGGCAGGCGCTCGACGTGGCCGACGAGGCGCTCACGCCCGAGGCCGCCCTCGAACGTTTTCAGCTGGTGTCTCAAGTTCACGACGCCATCGCCACCCTCGATGTCGATGCGCGGGCGGTTCTCGTGTTGCGCGACATCGAGGGGCTCTCAGGAGAGGAGACAGCGAGGAGACTCCAGGTGCCGCTCGCCGCGATGAAGACCCGCTTGCACCGCGCCCGCCAAGCCGTGCGAGCGCACGTGTTGCAACGCCGCGCACCAGCCGCGATGGCCTGATATTCGCCGGCCTGTCTCCGCGACGGCCACGGGGCATGGCGGAGGTACCAACCGGTCGCAATCGTCCAGCGGGGTGCCGCATGCGCGCTGGTGAGGTCAAAAGCTCGCGAGCACGACGCCTTGCACCGGTGCCGCCGCGATGGGCGTGGTGTGAAATTCGGCCTGCTCTTCGAGCAACTTCGCGCGTTCATCTCGCTCGTGTGACAGCCCGACCGCGCCGTCGTTGCAGGCCACGATGCCGACGATGATGCCGAGGCCGCCAAACGCCGCGAGCCCCGCCCCGATGAACAGGCCAATGAATGAGCTGACGCCGAGCACGGGTGCCAACGCGATGCAGACGCCGGCCACCGAGAAGGCGGTGATCGCGGTCACCTTGGCGCCGATTGACCAACTGTCGGGCATGGCCTGAAGGCGCTGATCAATCTCGAGCAAGCGCGCGCCGTGGTCGACGATGACCGGCGCGTCGGCCAAGCGAACCGCTGACGAAGGCGAAATGGTGGCGAGGGCGAAGAGCAGGGTGGTGGCGAACATCAGGTGACTCCGGGGGGGCAAAGTGAGTCGCGCCCTTGAGCAAGACGCGCGCCGAGGCGGGCCCCTGGGCAGCAGTCAGGCGAACCCAGACCTCGGTGTCATTAGATGTGCGCCTGAGCGCCGTGACAGCCGTGTCAGGCGTCATGAATGCTTACAACTCGTTGAATTCGCGCCAGTTTACGTGCGCTGTCACAAGACTCGAAGCGATCGCGTTGAGGCAGACGAACCCGCTGAACAAAGGAAAAAAACACCATGCCCTCGCTCGCCACTGCCACTGCGCCGACCTCGTACGAGACCTCTGGAGGCCGATTGATCGGAGTCGATGGCCGAGCCCTGCCGCTCAAAGGCGCCTCGCTGACCGCCGACGCCAAGGGCGGCATCATTCGCGTCACGCTCGAGCAGACCTTCGCCAACGCTTTCGACGAGCCCTTGCGCGTCACCTACAGCCTGCCGCTGCCAGCCGACGGAGCCGTCAGTGGCTTCGCGTTTCGCATCGGTGACAAGCGCATCGTCGGCGAGGTCAACACCAAGCAACAGGCCCGCCAGCGCTTCGAAGACGCGATCATCGAAGGCCGCACCGCCGCCATTCTCGACCAGGAGCGCAGCAGCCTCTTCACCCAAGAAGTGGGCAACATCCCTCCGCGCACCGAGGTGGTGTGCGAGGTGACCATCGATCAGAAGCTCGCCTGGCTGCCCGACGGGTGCTGGGAGTGGCGCTTTCCGACGGTGATTGCGCCGCGGTACCTCGGCGAGACCGGCCGTGTCGCTGACCACGCGAAGGTCACCGTCGACGTCGCTGATCAGGCGTTGCCCGTGAAGCTCGCCCTGGCCCTGTCGATTCGAGACCTGCTGCCCCAGACGGTTCGACCGGAGTCGCCCAGCCACTCCCTGCACACCGCCCGCGGCGTGCAGCGGATGGACGTGACCTTCGGTGACGAGCGTGGCGTCTGGCTCGATCGCGACGTGGTCGTGCGGTGGAAGGTGGCGGCGCACGCGGTCGGCACTTCGATGGACACGGTGCGGCTCAACGCTGACAACGCCTACGGCCTGGTGACCCTGGTGCCACCCGAGCTCGACGCGCAGATGCAGGCGCAGCCTCGCGATCTCATCGTGCTGCTCGACACCTCTGGCTCGATGTCGGGCATGCCGCTCGATCAAGCACGGCGGGTGACCTCGGCGTTGATCGACACGTTGACTGCGCACGATCAAGTCGAGCTGATCGAGTTCTCGAGTACCCCCCGGAGGTGGAAGACGGCGCCGGTGATGGCGACTCCGGCGAATCGGCGTGACGCGCAGGCCTGGCTGGCGCAATTGCGTGCGTCGGGCGGCACTGAAATGCGCGCCGGTATTCTCGAGGCGTTGCGCGGTGTACGCGATCAGGCCCAGCGGCAAGTGGTGTTGATCACCGACGGGTTGATCGGCAGCGAGCACGAGGTCTTGCAGGCGATCGCCCACCAGCTCCCCTCGGCGTCACGCGTGCACACCATCGGCGTCGGCTCTTCGGTCAATCGCAGCCTCACTGCGCCCGCGGCGCGAGCGGGCCGGGGCGTCGAGCTGATCGTTGGCCTCGGCGAAGACGTCGAGACTGGCGTCAAGCGGCTGCTGGCGCGCACCTCGGCGCCATTGGTCACCGAGCTGTCGATCAGCGGCTCGGCGGTGCTCGACGTGTCGCCTCAGCGGCTGCCTGATCTCTACGGCGGCTCACCTGCGCTGCTCTCGGTCAAGCTCGACCCGCGCGGGGGTGAGCTCGTCATTCGCGGCAAGACGGCGCAGGGCCTGATGGAAGAACGTCTGGCCGTGCCTCCGCTGCACGCAGGCGAAGGGAGCCGGGCAATCGCCACGCTGTTCGGCCGCGAGCTCGTCGAAGACCTCGAGCAGAACCGGGTCATCGAGGGCAGGGGAGAGGCGTTCGACCCACGCATCGAGAAGGCAGGGCTCGAGTTTCAGATCTCCACCCGGTTGACCTCGTGGGTGGCGGTGAGCGAGCTGCAAACCGTCGACCCGCGCGCGCCGCGGCGAGCTGAGAACCAGCCCCAGTCACCCGTGTATGGGGTGTCGGCCGAGGGCCTCGGGCTTCGTGCCGCGTCGAGTGGGGTCGCGGTGGCGCCCGCGATGAACCTGCTGGTCGGAGCCGCTCCCGGTCGGGCATCGATGCAACGCTCGCGCACCGGCGCGGGTCACGCGGCGGTTCCCCCGTCGGCTCCGGCTCGAAAGCAGATGATGAAAGACGACGCCGCTCCACTTGGCGGCGCGGCTCCCGAGTCGAGGTACGCCCAAGAAGATGACGAAGCCTCGATCTCGCGAGACGAAGCCCCCAAGGAGGCAGAGAGCGAACGCTTCGATGCACCGCTTTCGCCGGCGAAGAGCGCAAAGGCCCCTGAACCGGTCGAGAACAAGAAGAAGTCGGTCGGGCTCAAAGACCTGGTTCGCCGCGCGTTTGGGTTGAGCGAAGGGGCTCCGCTCTCGGTTCGCCGCTTGCTCGGAGCGTTGATTTCACTCGCGAATCGCCGCCTGGTGGCGACCCTCAAGGTCGACTCCGCCGGGTTGCAGTGGGCGCCCGGGGCCACGGCGTCGGTCGAGCTGGCCGATGGGTCGATGGTCGAAGTGACCGTCAACCTCGCGCTGACCACCGGAGGCGGCTCGTACGGTGGAGGGCTCGAAGTCACCTTGGTGCTCGACGTGCCCGCTGACCTCGGGCCGCCGAAGGCCATTCACCTCGTCAACAACGGCGAGACGACCGAGATCTCGCTGTAGGCTTTGGCCCCCAAGACCCGTGCAACACGAGCTCGACATGTTGGCCGCAATCGCCGCCGGTGACGCTGAGGCCTTTGGCCGCTGGGTCGCCGACGTCGAGTCGTCGGTGCGAACGTCACTGCGGCCCTTCGCCGCGGTGGTCGATACCGAAGCCGTGCTGCAAGAAGCTTTTCTGCGGGTCTGGCAAGTGGTGCCGCGCTTCGTTCACGACGGGCGCGCGCACGCACTGCTTCGCTTCACCGTCACCACGGCGAGAAACGTGGCGGTGAGCGAGCTTCGAAAGGCCGCTCCGAGCACCGAGGCGCTCGAGGTGCTCGAGCAGGGGTTGTCACTCGAGTCGCACATCGCGCCCGTGAGAGGCGACCCGTTCTTGCGTCAGGCGATCGCGGTGTGCAGAGAGAAGCTGCCGAAGCAGCCCGGGTTGGCGCTCGAGCAGCGGCTGACCTCGAGCGGCGCCGACGAAGACAGCGTGCTCGCCGCGCGCGTCAACATGTCGCTCAACACCTTTCTGCAGAACTTCACCCGCGCCCGAAAGTTTCTCGCGGAGTGCCTCAAAGCCGCCGGCATCGACCTCGACGGAGAGCTCGCGCCATGACGCCAGCAGAACAGGCGCTGCGCGAGCAGGTCACCAGCGCCCACCGCGAGCGCGGCGTCGACGGGCAGATCAAATCGCACCCGGCGTGGCACGACCTCGATCAGGCTGCGCGCGTCGAGGCGTTCGAAGAGACGCTCGTGTTACGAATGCTCGAACGTGCACTCGACGCGCAGGAGCAGAGCACGACGGTGAAGGCGCTGCTCGCCCGGCTGCACGGCCAGCGCTGAACGACTCACTTGGGGTAGCAGAGCCCCGGGCAGTCAGCGCCATTGGGCGGTGCGCATTGATCTCTCGGGTCGTCTTGGCAGACCGAGCCGGCGGGGCAGGCGGTGCCGACGAGGCCTCCGCACGCGACGGTGCCGCCGTCAGCACTGCTCAAAGGAGCGCGCCCGCACCCGGAGGCCGCGAGGAGAACGACGACGAGAAAACGCAGTGAATTTCGCATGCTTCAGCCGGTGAGCAAATGTGGGGCCAAGGCCCGCTCCCGCGGGCGACGACCCGAGCAACGCTCAAGAAAGTGAGACCCGACGGGGCGAGGCGACATCAAAGTCTCAGGCGCCCGTGCCCTACCGGGTGTAGACGCCGACGCCGTACTCGAGCACCACGAAGACCTGGGTTGGCGTGACGAAGACCGCAGAGGCGTAGCTGCCCAACCCGCAGCACGGCAACGGCGGCGATTCGCATCGCCCCGGTTTAGTACGTCTGGTGCGTTCGGTCGAAGTGCTGGCAGGCCGAGACGTTCTCTTTGCCGGCGCGGGTGGCGATGTCGGCGCTCTGCTCGGTGCAGTCGGGCTCGGTCTGATAGCACTGCGAGTTGCTGGTCTCGCCCTCGACCCAGCCGAAGCAGTACACGCCTTCGCTGTCTTTGCAGGCGCCGGCCACTTCATACTTCTCGGCCGTGCGGGCCGCGACGCGGGCCTGGCAGAGGTCGGCGGTCAGGGCGCACTCGTGTCGGTCTTGGCCGTTGCCGGTGTAGCCGAAGCAGAAGTACGGGTCGCCGCTGCGGTGGGTCAAGCGGTTGCCATCGAGCTCGAGACGCCCCGAAGCATCGCGTTTCGGCGTGGTGGCGCAGGCGGTGAGGGCAACGGCAACGAGGGTGACTGCAAAGATGATTCGCACGGTGTTTTTCTTTCTGTTCAACGGATTTTTTAGAACTTCACACGCCGCATCACGAAGCGCGGCATCGCTTTGATCGCGGTCATGACGGCCTTCCACACCGCGGGGGCATACACCACCGGAGTGCCTTCATCGATGGCTCGCACCACGGCTGTCGCCACTTCATCGGGGTCGCCCGCGAACGGAGGGGCCTTCATGCCCTCGGTCATACCGGTGCGAACGAAGCCTGGCTTCACGCAGACGGTGATCAACCCCTGCGAGCGGTACCGGTGATCGAGCCCTTCGAGGTACGCGCTCAGGCCCGCTTTGGCCGCCCCGTACATCACCTGGGGCGTACGGCCGCGATCTCCGGCGACTGACGAGAACACGCACAGCGTGCCCCCGCCGCGCATCATCAGTTTCTTGCGCGACTCTTCGCAGAACAGCACGGTGTTCGAGAAGTCGATCGTGAGCATTCGCTGCAGCAGGGTCGGGTCGGCCTCGAGGCGCTCTTGTGTCGCGAACAGCCCGGCGGTCACCACCACGGTGTCGAGGCCGTCGAGGGCTTGCTCGGTCTCTTCGAGCACTGAACGAAATGACTCGGGTTTTTCGAGGTCGCACAGCGCGGTGGTGACCCGAACACCGGGCACCCCGCGAGCCTTCAGGTCGGCGGCGCTGCGGGCGAGCTCATCGGCGTCACGGCCGAGAATCGCCACCCAGTCTCCGCGCTCGATGAACCTGCGGGCCAGCGAGCGCCCCATGCCGCGGGTGCCGCCCAACACCGCTACGCGTCTCATGATGGGTCACCGAACAAGCGCACCGACTGCGCGGAGCGGAAGACCAAATTCGGGTCCCACTTGTGGCGCACCTGGAGAAAGCGGTCGAGCCGCGGCTCCATCGCTTTGAAGTGCTCGGGCCGGGTGAAGCTGTCTTTGGCGAGGTAAATGCGGCCGCCCACCGAGATGACGTGCTCGTTCAAGGTGTCGACCAACGCTTGCGTGTCAGAGCGCACCGCGATGTCGAGCGCGATCGACGTGCCCGTCATGGGAAAGGAGAGGAACGCGGGGCTCTCAGGGCCGCAGTCTTTGATCACACACAAGAAGCTGGCCCCGCCGCGCTTGGTCAAGAGCTCGAGAAAGCGCCGCGCCGCATCGGGCCCGGCCGAGGCCGGCAACACGCACTGGTACTGCGTGAACCCGCGCGGCCCGTACATCAGGTTCCAATCGCGCACGAAGTCGAGCGGGTAGAAGAAGGCCCACGGGTCGATCAGCCGCTCCTGCTTTTGCCGCAGGTGCGACCAGTAGTAGCCGAAGTTGAAGGCCTTGATGGTGAGCGGGTTCAAGATGAACTCGGGCGCCTCGAACGGCACCCGCAACCGCAGCGGCTCACTGGGAAAACGCGTCGGCGCTTCATGCGAATGCGCCCAGCGGCCCTTGATCAAGATGCCCCGGCCCATGTTGGCGCCCTCTAAGAGACAGTCGATCCACCCCATGGTCATCGGCCACTCGCGCGCTGACTCTTTGAGGCCCGCGATGAAGGCGTCGATGTCGGGCACCCGCTCAGACTTCTGGTGAATCCACGGAGTGGGGATTCGCTGCATCGGAAATTCGACCTCGTGAATCTGGCCGGTGAGCCCCATGCCACCGACGGTCGCGAGAAACAATTCGCGTTCTTGGTTGGGGCCGATCTCTTTGTCTTCTCCGTTGGCCAACCGCATTTTCAGCCGGTCGACGTGGCTGCCAAAACAGCCCTCGACGTGGTGGTTCTTGCCATGAACGTCGGCCGCGACCATGCCGCCCAAGGTGACGAACTGAGTGCCGGGGCTGACCGGTACGAACCAGCCGCGCGGCAAGAAGGTGCGGTTGATGTCGTGCAGCGAGAGGCCAGCTTCGGCGCGAAGCACGCCGGTCTTTTCATCGAAGCGAACGATGCGATTGGCGCGGGTGGTGTTGACCACCAACGGGTTCGACGCCGGAGGCAATGACGAGTCGCCGTAGCTGCGACCCAAGCCTCGAAACAGCACCGGCGGCGCTTGGGCGAGGTCTTCGGTCTGCACTTCGCGGCCTGGCGAATACTGGCGGCCCCAACCGGCGATTCGAGATTTCGACATTGGTGGCTATGGCTGTAAGCCGGGCGATTGCGCGACGCAACCAAGGCGAATCTTCAGCGAAATCAAATGCATCGCGCTGAGGGCAGCTGAATGCATGCATTCAGATTTCTGAATGCAAATATTCAGGCCCCGGCCCGGCCACCCGGGCGGAGCGGATCAGCTGGTACACCAGCATCACGCTCAGCGCGCTCACCATCACCCAAGTCTCGCGGCGAAAGTGGGTGTCGAGGCTGGTGGTGAGGGTGGTGAAGTAGCACCCGACGCACATGCCCAGCAGGGCCAGCCAGGGTATCAGCCCCGAGCGGCGATGCTCTCGCTCTCCGCCCAGCACGGCCAGAATGAAGAGGCAGTGGAGGTAGTAGTTGGCTGGGTTGAAGACGACGCCGATCAGCGCAGTGCCGAACGCCGCCGCTTCGTCGAGCGACGCGTTTCGGAGCGCGGTCAGGGTCAGGCCGAGCACGATCACGCAGAGAATCAGCCACGGCCCCTGCTCGCTCACCACGTAGGTCTTGATCGCGATGTTGTTCACGTGGCCGCTCGCGTTGAGCAATGCGACCTTGTGCAGCCACTCGGGCCAGGCGTCGAAGCCGAAGGCCAGCGACGAGCTCACGAAGAGCAGGGCTCCGAAGCCGCCGGCGCCGAGGGCCAGGCCTTTGATGGCTCGCCAGTTCACCGGCTGTCGTCGCAGCACCGGCCACAGCAGGGGTGAGGCCAGCGTCACGAAGGCCAACGCGGGGAAGGCGCGAATCAGCGCGGCCCACACCAAGAAGGCGCCCGCGAAGACGAAGCGATCTTTCTTGACCATCGCGACGCCCAGGCACCAGAGGGCCATCCAGTCGTGGCGCAGGGCTGCTCCGAACCAGTTGGTGCCGAACATGTAGAAGTCAACCGCGCCGAAGGCCGTCATCGCGATGAAGGCGGTGCGCGGGCCGTACGCCCACCAGAGGGCGGCGAAGGCGAAGAGCATCAGCGCGGCGTCGGCGAGCACGCCCAGCCAGAGCGAGAAGTCAGAGGCGGGCAGGCTCCCGAAGAGCAGTCGCGCCGCCAAGAACCAGACCGGTGTGGCATTGCCTCCGTGGTCGTTCATGCTGCCCAGAAAGCCGCCGTCTCCCATCGCCGCGCGGAAGTACTGCATGTCGGTTTTGAACTGGGCCCAGCGCTCGGGCGAAAAGCGGCCGCGCACCTCTTCGATGTAGGCGCGCGATTCACCGGTCGTTCGAATCTCGTGGTCACGCAAGTTTCGCAGCGGTTGACCCGCCATCGCATCGAGGCCGCCTCGATCTTCGGCCACCACCGCCACGCTCGCCGCGTATACGCCGTCGAAACGCAGCTCGTGAAAGTACTTCGCGATCGGGAAGTACGTTCGCATGTCGTAGTGGTGCAAGAAGGTCGGCGCGTTCTTGCCGTCGTCGCGAAACTGCGCCCGGCCCAGGTTCAAGAAGCACAAGACACCCGTGACACCGCAGAACCCGAGCACCGCCACGAACCAACGCGACCGGGCGCGGGGCTCGAGCAGCACGGTCGCCATCGCCAGGCCCGCGACCACCGCGCGAATCCAGCTGATTCGTTCGAGGGTTTGACCGACCGAGAGCGTCTGCCAGAGCAGCACCCCGCTGCTCGCGAGCACCAAGGCGATGGCGACGCGGCCGACCGCTGGTTTGAGCCGGGCGACCACGAGCGCCACCAGCATCAACGCCGCGAAGGCGAGCCACCGCCGGTCGAGCGGGTGATCAGGCAGCCACTTGGTGCGCAGCAGGACCGAGCCGGAGGAGGAACCCGACGGGTCGTCGAACAGCTCGACCTCGCTGACGCTGAAGCGCCCATCACCGTGCTCTCCGCGCAGGCGAACGTAGCGGGCGCTGGTGTGGGCCCCTCGAAAATGGCGTGTTCGCAGCCCGGGGTCACCCACCGGGTCGGCGTAGAATGCGTCGCGCCAGGTCTGCCCGTCGCTCGAGACCGAGATGACGTAGGTATCGTTGTGGTCGGCCTGAATCGCGCCGCCGGTCAGCGCACGGTCCTCGCCGAGGTCCCATTCCACGGGGCTGCGCAGCTCGAGGGCCGCCTCAGCCAGCCAGTCGTCACCTTCGAACGCAATGACGCCGTCAGTCAGGCGAGGCGCGACGGCGTTGCGCGTGCCGGAGAGCAGGTTGCCGGGGTCGGCTGCCAGCATCGCCAGGAGCAAGAGCGTCACGCCCAGCCTTCTACGAGAGGGGTGGGCCGACGACCAGAGCTGAAGTCGGCAGCGGGCCTGGCGGGCCCACCCGGGAGCCTTTCGCGGCGACGTTTGCGTTCACTTGGCGTGCGAGGCGAGGGCCGTCGCGCCAGCCGGGGCCTTCAAGCGGGCTCGCTGCCAACGACACTTCGCCCGAACGCAGAAACATCGCATCGACCAGCGCGGGCCCGGCAAAAAATGCATCGACGACCTGCGCGTGGCCCGACGACATCAGGCCTGAGATCAGCTGCTCAGCTCTGAGCCAATTCTTCGGCCAGCCAGTCGTCACGGCGAAACAGGCTTAAAACGTGAGTCGAGTCGGCCTTGCTCCTGGCGCCCAAAGTCGGAGCCCTTGGCGTCTCTGAGCGAGAGCCGATTGGTATTGAGCGCTTGCGAATCACGTTTACGGTCTCACTTTTTGAGAAGATGAGTCTTCGGTGGGCCCCCTCGACAATCTGATCGGAAGTCGTGCATGAAGTCGCAACTCGGCAGGCAATTCGCCGATGAAGGCCCTTGTAGTAGAACAAAGCTTTGCACCTGATTTCTCAACCGCTACTCACCCAACGAAGGAATGTCTCACATGGCCAATACAATCGCAGGCGCCCCCCCCGGACTTGACCCGATCCTGTTTCAGGCCGCGAATAAAGTGGTCAAGGGCGAGAAAGACATTCTCGGGTTCATCAGCGGCAACGATTTGAGTGTGCTCGCCAAGTCTGAGCTTCGCGGCGACTCGTACTACCCGGACAAAATGCGCCTGCCGCTGCCCGTACCCGGGTTCCTCATGAAGGAGAAAATTGGCGTTTCGCCCAGCGAGCTGGTCGATATTCTGTCTGAGGCGGGCGTCAAGAAACTGGAAGGTCAGAAAGTCGAACTGTCGTACGACCCGGGCGCCAAGCGCAAAGATGACACCGGCCGCGGTGTCTTCTTCGTACGCGTCTACGAGCCGAACCCGACCGGCACGATGGACGTGAATGGCAACCCTGCCAGCAACGTCAACATCCCCGGCCAGTGGCTTGAGATCAGCCCCAAGGTTCGGGCTGAGAAGAAGCCGGTCGACACCCTCGGGGGCCACAAGAAGCCGATCGCTGAGCGGGTCGGCGATGCGGTTGGTAAATACTCGAGTGATCCTCGCATGGGTCCCGTCAAGAAGACCCTTGGCAAGATTGTCTCGCTGCAAGACGTGAACGGCCAACCTCCAAGCGTGGAGAGCCAGATGCAGCAGGTGCTCGATGCAGCGAAGCCGGGCCCCAACGGCGCGCCGTCGAAGCTTGACGTGACGTGCATGGAGATGGCGGCGCTGACCGTGAAAGCCTCAGACAAGACCGCAGACGGTCAGATCGACTGGGCCAAGCCGGGCGTGGCTGAGAAGGTCGTCGGCATGTCAACCATGATTAAACAGGGCTTGCTCGGTAACGCGATGCGCGTGCTCGCCAAGAACCCTGTCGACGGTACTCCCATGTACAAGTCGCTCGAAAAGATCGCGGCCGAGGTGACCAGCGCGGTCAACGCCAGCGACAAGGCGTCCCCGGGTCAGCACACCGAGATGACCAACCCGAAATTCAAGTCTGAGTTCGAGGGCCTGGTGGGCGGTAAGTTCGTCAAGACCGAAGCGCCGACGCTGATCGGCAACGGCCAGAACGAAGTGGCTTTGGCTGAGCATTTGAAGGCGATGAAAGAGGCCAAGTCAGACATCAATCAGCCGATGTGGGAGTACTACAACGACGACGTTGGTATCCAGACGACAAATGAACTTGCCGCCGCTGCCAAGCGTGGTGTCAAGGTCAACGTGGTCGTCGACGGGAACGTCGCATCGCGCGACGCGGGCAGAGAGGCGCTCCTGAAGAAGATGGAGGACGCTGGCGTGACCGTGGTCAGAGCAAAAGACCCCCAAAACCCGATGAACGGCATGCACTCGAAGGGTTTGCTGGTCGACTGTTCTGCCGAAGCGATCGCCAAGGGCTACACCCCGGTGCGTTTTGCCACCGACCGCAACTACGGCACCCAGTACATGAAGGACCAGAAGACCGGCGAAGGCGCGAGCGACGCGCAGTTTGGATGGTCGGGAACTGACTTCAAGTTCACCGGTGCTGGCGCGGCTCAGGGTATGCGTTCGTTCGCAAACGTGTTTAACGCGTATGCTCCGCCCGCGAAGCAGATCAAGCCGGAGTCGATCCCCGGCGAGGCTGAGTTCAAGAAGCTCTCTGCCGGCAAGACACTCGACACCGAAGTGGTGTCGTTCAGCGACGTGTCAGGCCCGAACAGCCCGCAATCGATCTCCAAGGCGATCGAGAAGGCGAGCAACGCCGTATTGCCTGGCCAGACCCTTGTGGCTTGCAATGCTTACTTCATGGGCCTGCCGGGAGTTGAGGAAACCTACAAGCGAGCGATAGACCGCGGCGTCAACCTTGATCTCGCTACCAACAGCAGCAAGAGCATCGACGTGCCGGTTGTCAGCGTAGGCATCAACATGATGGTCGAACGCCTGATGAAATATGCACAGGAAGCAAGGGTGCACAATTCGAATGCGGGCAAGATCACGGTTTCCGAGTACGACGAGAAGCAAACCATGCATGACAAGACGATGATCTTCGGCGACCAAGCGGTGCTTCGCATGAGCTGGAACCAGCACGGTCGCAGCCAAGAGCTCGAGTCGGAAGACGCCGACATGATCTTCGGCAAGAAGGCCGTCGCGGACGCCAAAGCAAACTTCCAGCGCGTGAAGGCCCACTCGAAAGAGCTGACCGCTCCCCCGGTCGTGACGCAAGAAGAGCGAGGCGCCGCGGGCGCAATGCGCAACCTCCTCATTGACTTGATGTAAGCGACTCGGCGAGTCAATTGATGAATGGAGTGCCTGGTTCACCCTCGTGGTGTACCAGGCATTTTTTTTGGGTCAGGCCCGCGATGACTGTGGTGCCCGGCTTTCGCAGGAGGGCAAAACCAAGTAGCCAGCTCCGATGACGACGACTCGATGCCTCGCAGTTGGTATTTTGATTTTGGCGGCGTGCGACGGCAGAGAGCCGATAGCCGTTCGCCCCGAGAGCGGCACCGGCGGTGGCTCAGCGGCCGACGCTCAGATTCGTGGCGACGCCGGCCCCATGACGACCGTCGATGCGGGCGCTTTCGATGCGGGCGCTTTCGATGCTGGGCCCAGCGCGCCATTCGACGCGGGCACCGAGCCTGCGATCGCGATTCGCCCCGTGCCCGGCGAGCTCACCGTCTACCAACTCGACATGCCGATACCGACGCCGATACCGACTGAAACGCCCACCGGTGAAGCGGCGATCGTCGTCGGGCCCGACGGCACGCTGGTGTTGATCGACGTCGGCAACAGCTTTCACAACGAGACCGTGCTCAACGCGGTCAAGGCGCTCAACACCACTGAGCTCACCGTGGCGCGCGGCTATTCGGCGCGAGCTCCGCTCCAGGTGGAGTGGATCGTGATCACCCACCTACACAGCGATCACATGGCGGGCCTCGCGGGCCTGCTCACCGGTGCGACTCCGCTCACGGTGACCAAGGGCATCGTCTACCGCGGGTTGGTTGACCTGGGCAGCTCGCTCTCGCTGAGCAAGGGCAAGACCTCTCATGCGCACTACGACTCGTTCTGCCCGGTCGTTCGCGGCGCTTTCGCCTCGGTCGACAAGCCGCTCTGTCACTCCGCCGACGTGCCCTCGTGCGTCTCGCAAGACTGGGGCGCGAACCACTACCCGGCGACTGATTGCAACGGGCTGATCACCGGAGATCTCTCGACCACCGCCGACGACGCCAGCGGCGAGTCGAGCTTCATTTCACTGGGCGGCAGCACCCGCATGACCTTTCTGGGTGCCGACGGGCACGCCCACGAGGGCAACAGCGTCGTCGAGTTCACCCCGGCGTGGGGCTACGACGACAATGATCAAGAGAACGCGCGGTCGCTCGTCGGCCTGATCACCCACGGCGCCTTTCGCTACGTCTTCGCGGGCGATTTGACCGGCTCGGGCAGCTCCGACGCGCCTGATCTCGAATCGTTCTACGTGACCCACCTGGGCTCGAATTGGGGCCCGCTGGGCATCGACATCGCCCACGCCAACCACCACGCCCGAAAGACCTCGAACGGCCCCAGCTACACCGCCTCGCTCGCGCC
>JANLPS010000550.1:0-1572 GCA_031367385.1 Archangium sp.
ATCCTCAAGTTCACGGCCCCGTCTGTGCCGAGTCACGCGAGGTCTGCGCACGTCTCCGAATGAGACGAGCGAACTGAGTTTCCATTGGGCGCCGCATATGGGTCGAAGTGGGAGTGAGTCGTGACGCGCCGAGTCGAACCGAGACGCGGCGCTCAGTGGTGTCCATGAAGGCGGTGCATGCGTCGCGACGATGGGCGGCAGCTCAGTCAAATAGCCCTTGTCGGTCGGCACCGAGGACGTGCGGGACGAGCACCCGGAAGCTCGCCCATCAAGTCATGTTCTCGTCGGCAGGCGTCAATCGGGCGGACCGAACCAGGCAGTGACGTCTTGTCCACTGTTCAGCAACGCAGGAGTAGCCCGGACGATCGAGCCGTTGACATGGGTGCTCGGGCGGCCGGCAGCGCGAACACGGTCCGCTGCGAGAATCGTCGCTGACGCTACGGCGTATCGGCCATCGAACAGCAAGACCAGAGCATGGTCGAACTCGAAACTACGGAACGGTGAGAGCTGCGTTTCTGCCCGCTTCGAGTTGCCACGAATCACTCGGGATTTCACCTGTACACGCCCGAACTGCTCGCACACGAGGTCATACGACTTCACGCTGTTCGCCTCAAGCACGCCTCCGAGCACCCTCGCTGCCAGCCACTCGGCGTACTGCCGCACAGGTGAGTCGTTCGTTCGAGTCACTCCGCGCCGCGCCAGTTCGGCCAAGATCGACTCATAGGTAATAAGCAGATCGAGTTCCGGAGCAGTCCGCAAAGTGACCGAATCGATGAGCATCTGCCGATCATTGCCGAGACCGCCATTGTGGCAGCGAACTACTGCGCGGGCAGAACATTTGCATAGAGCGACCGATCATCGACATGCGAGGAAGAGCGCGCAATCGCCCTCCAGCCACGTCGCCTTTCGTCCAATACGCGTGTGATCCTGGCGGCGACCGCAAAATGCTCCGGGGCGCACTTCGGCCCGACCCCGTTACGCTCGGGTGCGGGTGTCAAGGAGTGACGGGGGAGGATGGTTGCATGCGACTTTCGATCTCCGGCTCCAACCTTCCCGGCTGTGTGTTCTGTCGGCCCGATGGGTCGCTGATCACCAACGTGCATGTCGGGATCCAGGTGGGTCGGGTTCCTGCTCAGCTCGTGAAGGCGGACGCGTCCGAGGTTCACTGGGAGCTTGACATCGACGCGGCCGTCCGTGACGGGCAGTTCGAGTTCCGCGGGCCGGCGGTCCAAGGCAACCGCGGCGAGCGTTTCGTCTACCTCACGTGGGGAGAGGTGAGCCGAGACAACGACTTCGAGATGTTCCGACGAGCCAAGCTGATGCTGAATCGGATCGATGCAAGTGTGGTGGGATCGGCGCTTGCTGCGGAGCGCCTGCTCGCCCGAGTTGATCTGACGGGCGATGACGGTGGACCGCGGTGCGCGAGGGTGGACCGTGGCGAACGCTGGCGGCGTCATGCGACTCAAGTACTGATATCGGGTGGGTCAAGTCGACGCAGCGAGGGCATGTGGCGCGAGAATGGCGTGATGGAAGGGGTGGAGCGCCAGGCTGGTCGTTTCTTCGACGAGGTTC
>JANLPS010000553.1:0-9850 GCA_031367385.1 Archangium sp.
GTCGGTGAATTGGGTGTAGCAAAAGCCCGCGAGCAACCCCAGCGAGTGAACGACGCCCATCAGCTCGATGTAGTGGGCTTCGAAGTCCGCTTCGGTCTTGCACTGGCGGTACCCCCAGGCTCCCTCTTTCGCGATGGCCACGCCGCCGAATTCGGTGAGCACGACCGGCTGGTCTCGCTGGATCTGATCGCCCACCACCAGCGCTCTGCCGGCGGGCCGCTCCTGATTGAGCAGGTGTGGCAACAGCACGTCGGCGTTGTAGCGATGCGCCAACCGCTGCGGGTCGCCCTCGTAATCGTGAATGCCGACCATGTCGGTGGCGACGCTCTCCCAGCCGTCGTTGCCGATGACTGGCCGCGTGGGGTCGAGGGTCTTGGTCATGTGGTAGAGCATCTGCACGTAGTGCCGCTCGCTCACCGCGCTTGGCAGGTTGGGCACACCCCATGACTCGTTCAACGGCACCCACGCGACGATGCACGGGTGCGACGCGTCTCGACGCAAGACATCGAGCCACTCGCGGGTCAGCCGTTCGATGGCGTCAGAGGTGAAGCGGTACGCGCTGGGCATCTCCTCCCACACCAGCAGGCCGAGCCGGTCGGCCCAGCTCAAGAACCGCGGGTCTTCGATTTTCTGATGCTTGCGCACACCGTTGAAGCCCATCTCCTTCGCCAGGCGAACGTCACGCTCGAGGGCCTGGTCGCTCGGAGCCGTCAGCCCCGTCTCTGGCCAATAGCCCTGGTCGAGCACCAGCCGCAGCGGGTAGGGCCGGCCATTGAGCACGAAGTGCTTGCCCTCGATGTTGATGCTGCGCAGCGCCGTGTACGACTCGACGTGATCGACCAGCTTGCCATCACCGTCGATGAGCTCGACTACGGCGTCGATCAACGTCGGTGAGCTGGGCGACCACAGCAGCTCATTGCGAAAGTCATCGATGCCTGGGTCAGAGAGGCCGATTCGCCGATGCACTTCGCCGTGCACGACGGCGTACCGGTCATCGGCCAGCAGCTGGTCTCGGCAGCTGAGGCGAACGCGCATCTGCAGGTCGGTTCGCGGGTCGCCGCCCAACCATGAATCGAGGCTCAGCTCCCAGCGCGCCAGGCTCGAGCGCCACAGCAGTCGACCGATGCGCGTCGCCGGCACCTGCTCGAGCCAGACGGTCTGCCAGATGCCGGTGGTGCGCGGGTACCAGATGGAGTGCGGCTCGAGCTGCCAGTCTTGCTTGCCACGCGGTTGGGTCAGGTCGAGCGGGTCATCGAAGACGCGAACGGTGACGCGCTGCACTTTGCCGACTCGCACCGCGTCGGTGATGTCGAAGAAGAACGGCGTGTACCCGCCCGAGTGGCTCCCGACGAACACGTCGTTGACCCAGACCTTGGCCTGGTAATCGACCGCACCGAAGTGAAGCAGCAAGCGTTGATTCGGCGGCAACGTCGGCACGGCGAACTCTCGCTGGTACCAGCACACAGCGTGAAAACCGGTGTCGCCGATGCGGCTCGCCGGGGTCTCCGGAGCGAAGGGCACGAGGATCTTCGACTCCCACTCGATCTCGTTGGGGAATCGGGCGGAGCTCGGGGCGCGCATCGAGAAGGCCCAGAAGCCGTTGAGCGACTCCCAGGCTGGGCGAACCATCTGGGGGCGGGGGTGGCCGACCGGGGCCGGGGTCTTCGATTTCATGGTTCGTGCGCCCATTGATCGCCGTGGGGGCCGAGCTGCTCGTGCGAGGCGCCCGTGTTGAGCCCCACGAAGTGCCTGGCAAACGCATCATCGAGTGAGGGCATCAGGCGCGCGCGCTCGCTCTTCATCGCAAAACACTTCAGGCTGGCACCATCGGTGAGCGGCTCGACCAACGCGGCGTCGGCGCCGATGCACCGAGCGATCGCCTGCGCCAGCTCGGCCCAGCTGAGGGCGGCGTCGTTGACCAGATGCCAAATGCCTCGCTCCTCATCGATGAGCAAGTCGAGCGCCACCCGGGCCACGTCGGCTCCGTAGGCTGGCGAGATGAGCTCATCGGTCGCGACGGTCATTCGCTGACCGCGTGCGAGCCCTGAAGCCGCTCTGGCGATGAACCCGCCTTCGATCGGGCCTCCGAAAATCGTCGAGGTGCGCACCACCATCGACCTCGCGTTGAGCTGAAGCACACTTCGCTCGAGCTGCGCCTGATGTCGGCCAAACGGAGTCGTTGCGGAGGGTGCGTCGCTCTCGACGTACGGTGTCGACGCTTCTCCGTCGAAGACGTGCTGGTTCGAGACGTACATGAAGGGCACTCCGAGGGCCTCAGCGGTCGCCGCGAGCACTTCGGGCCCAACGGCGGTGTCGAACAGCCCAGACGCCGGGGCACCGACGAAGATGACGGCCCATGGGTCGAGCGACTGCATCGTGGTGGCGACGCTCTCGACGACGCCGTCTTCGAAGAACCGAGTGCCCACGAGCCGGCTGGCCAGGTTTCGCTGTTCGCAGGCGACCTGAATCGCGCCAGCCAGGGTGTCAGGCAGACCGATGACGCAGATCTGCTTTCGCTGAGCTGACCGCGTTGTCGCGTGGCGCCACCAGCCACGGCCCTCCAAGACCGGGTGCTCGAACATGCCCTCGGTGGCCAGCCCGCGAATCATGCGGCTGACGGCTGTAGGGCGCGGCGCGGGGCCTCGGAGGTCGTACGCGCCCGGCTCGTAGTACTCGCCGCTGCGGGTCAGCAGCGAGTTCCAATCGTGGGAGCCCAGGAGTGACCAGGCCGTCACAGCGCGAACATCGGCTCCTCGAGCCCTCGCAGCATTTGCTCCGTCCCATGCTTCGGCGAGCCAGCGCAGTTGTTCTTCGCGCGTGCAGTCGAGGTGAACCTCGGTGATCGCCACCGGCGTTTCGTAGCGCTCCCATGCCGCCATCAAGACCGATTCATGGCCCGCGATGCCGGTCGGCGTACGCACCGATTCGACATCGGCGTAGCGCATCTTGCCGTTACCGCCGTGGTATCGCTCAGGGTACCCGCTGATGCGGCTGTCGAGTGTTCGGTCGCTGGTCACGTAGTAGTTGAGCCCGATGACGTCGGCCGGGCAGGGCTCGTCGAGAAAGAGCTCGAGCTCGCGCTCGCTGACGCCGCACCGCAGCCAAGACCAGAATCGGTGGCGACGATCGACCCGGCCCGCGAGCAAGTCGAACGCGAGCCAACGCCGCTCGTTCTCGAACCGCGCCGACTGCGTGAGCATCGGGGTCGCGGTCACCAACCCGGCGTCGTCGGTCTGAACCAGTCGCGCCTTGGGGTTCACCTCGCGAATGGCCTTCATCGAGAGCACGGTCGCTCGGCACTGATTGACGACGGCCCGGGCAAACTGAGCGTCGTCGCGGCCATGCGGGTACCACAAGCCGTAAAGGGTGCTGAACCGGGCAGTGGTGATGGGCTCGTTGATCGGTGTGTAGTCTTCGACCCAGGGGTAGCGCCGGGCGCACGCGCCAGCGAACGCCGCCAACTTGGAGGGGAACTGAGGGTCGATGAGGCTGGTGCCGACCGGGCCACTGCCGTGGTGCATCAGACCGGCGATGGGTCGCACGTGTGCCTCACGGAGGCGCGCGAGTTGTGCGTCAGCCCACTGCCAATCGGCGAGCTTCAACCCAGTGGGAGCGATCAGCTCCCACAGCAGCGGCTGCCGCAACGCTTTGATGCCCAGGGAGATGAACAGGTCGATGTCACCGGGCCGCGAGAGATGGCCAGAGGTGGCCAGCTGACTGCTGAAGCGGTCTCCCACACGGTTGATGGTGGGCTCGACCCCCGCCCACAGCTCGACCTCGGTCGCCATTACTGTGCCCGTTTCGCTAAGAGCTCCGAGCGGGTCAACCCATTCAATTTCGAAGCCAAAGTGAGCGCCTGAGCGACCACCTGGTCCATGTTGTAGTAGCGGTAGGTGGCGAGCCGCCCCACGAAGTGAACGCGTGGCGTGTTCAACGCCAGCGCCTGGTACCGGCGGTACAGCTCGGCGTTCTGCGGTCGAGGCACCGGGTAGTAAGGAGCGCCCTCGGCAGTCGGGTACTCGTACACCACCGTGGTCTTGGCGTGCTTCTGCCCGGTGAGGTGCTTGAACTCGGTGATGCGAGTGTAGGCGTGCTCGTTCGGGTAATTCACGACCGCGGCGCTTTGAAACTGCTCGGTGTCGTGGGTCTCGAATCGAAAGTCGATCGACCGGTAGGGCAGCTTGCCGTAACAGCACCCGAAGTACTCATCGACGGGGCCGGTGTAGATCAGCTCTCCGCAGCTGACGCGCTTGCTCACCTCGCGGCAGTCGGCCCCGAGCTCCAAGGTGATGTTCGGGTGATCGAGCATGCGCTCGAACATCGCGGTGAAGCCGTCGGCGGGCATCGCCTGGTAGGTGTCTGCGAAGTAGCGATCGTCTCGGTTGGTGCGCACCGGTATGCGAGCGATGACCGATGCGTCGAGCTCGGCGGGCGAGAGGCCCCACTGTTTGATCGTGTAGTTCTTGAAGAATTTTTCGTAGAGCGCGCGCCCGACCTTGCTGATGATCACGTCTTCGGAAGTTGCGATGTTCGCCCTGGGCTCGGCGACCTCGGCGAAGAACAAGGCCAGCTGCTCCGAGGTGAGGTGCCACCCGTACAGGCCGTTGATGGTGTCGAGGTTGATCGGCATCGGCAGCAGCTTGCCGTCGACGTTGGCCAACACGCGGTGCTCGTAGTTGCGCCAGGCGGTGAAGCGCGAGAGGTAATCGAACACGTCGGCCGAGTTGGTGTGAAAGATGTGGGGGCCGTACTCGTGAATGCGAACGCCGTGTAGGTCGAGGCGATCGTATGCGTTGCCTCCGACGTGGGGCCGCTTGTCGACCAGCAGCACCCGCTTGCCTGCGTCGGCCATTCGCTCGGCCATCACCGCGCCCGCAAACCCGGCCCCGGCCACGAGGTAGTCGAACGCTGGCCTGCGAAACCGCGGAGCCGCGGAGCGCTGCGCGGGCTCAGCCACCTTGGGCGCCTCGACCAGCTCTTTCATCTCGGCGAAGGTGGTGTCCCACGAGAGGTTGGCGAGAAAACGGTCGCTCTTGCGCACGCGGGCAGAGGGGTCTTCGCTGAGCGACGCCTCGACCGCTGAGATCAGCTGCTCGGTCGTGCGAGCGATTCGCACCAGGCCATTATCTTCATAGGGGTGCACCACGTCGTGAATCGGCGTCGAGACGACGGGCAGCCCACCGGCCAGATACTCAGGCGTCTTGGTCGGGCTGATGTAGCGAGTCGCGTCGTTGATCGCGAACGGGAGCAGCGCAACGTCCCACCCGGAGAGGTACGTGGGGAGCTCGTCGTACTGCTTCATGCCGAGCAAGTGAACGTTCGGCCCCGACGGCAAGGAAGCCGGGTCGATCTTGCAGATTGGGCCGATCAGCACCACCTGCCAGTCGGGCTTCTCGGCGGCCATCTGCGAGACCAGCTGACAATCGAAGCGCTCGTCGAGCACTCCAAAGAAGCCGAGCCGCGGGTGGGGAATGTGGGCTTGATCAAGTGGATCAGGCTGCGACTCGCGCGCTTGAGCGAAGTGCGGCACGTCGACGCTGCTGGGAAAAGGGTGCACGTTGTGGTGCAGGCGCTTCTTGGCTTCGTAGAGGTGATGGCCGCCGGTGAACACGACGTCGGCCTTCGAGAGCAGCTGCCGCTCCAGTTCGGGGAGGTCACTGTGCGCTCCGCGAAAGCTCGACAGCTCGTCCATGCAGTCGTAGACGGTCGTGGTCGGCTCGAGCTGGCTCGTGAACGGCCAAGCCATCGGCGTGTAGTACCAGCTGACGAAGTCGGTGATCTCTTGCTCGCTGAACAGCACCGCCAACAACTGGCGCAAGCTCGCGTTGACGTCGGGCGCGACCTCGGGCTTCGGCAACAGGGGCGTCCACACCTGAACGCCTGAGTCGTCTTGGTGCATCGACCAGCGGGGCTCGCCTTCGCTCCACTGGGGTTCTTCGACGAAGAAGACCCGGCCTTCTTTGGCCCAGCGGGTCATCAGGTGCTGCGGCCGCTGAAAGACGAAGCGCCAGCGCAGATGTGAGAAGCAGACGATGTCGGAGCCAAACGCGCGTTCGAGTTTCATGACGTGCGCGGTTGTGCAAACCCAAGACCATCGGCCTCGCCATTGCGAAGACGCCTCAGCCACAACGCCGCTGCGTGGGCAGGCGGGGCGCAGCGCCATATCGGGCCCCTGGGGCATACGCATTGCTTCACCGTCGTGCGTGGAAGAGATCATTCACATTGGAACCGAGCACGGGTTGAGACTGGCGATTTCGCCGCGCGGTGCGACCTGGCTCTCGTGCAGCCTCGAGCTGCTCGATGGCACTCGACGCAGCGTGATTCTCGAGCGCGAGCCGCGCGGGCCCCTGGCCACCGAGCGGGCCTATCTGGGCGCCACCGTCGGCCGCTACGCCAACCGCATCGCACAGGCGCGAATCTCCCGCGGAGGTCGCAGTTGGGCGCTGACTCCGAACGCAGGCTCCGTGCACCAGCTCCACGGCGGCCCCGACGGGTTTTCGGCTCGTACCTGGCGGGTCGAGCGGGCGACCGAGACGTCGGCGTTGTTTTCGCTCGACTCCCCCGACGGTGACCAGGGCTTCCCCGGGGGGCTGACCGCGTGGGTCACCTACCGAATCGTCGAGGGGCTCACCATCGAGATGGAGGCCTCTGCGACCGTCACCAAACCAAGCCCGGTCTGCCTCACCAACCACGCGTATTTCAACCTCGATGGCCCGCTGACAGAGGCGCCGGCCTCTGCGCTTCGGCTGGCAGCCACCGATGCCCGGCACCACAGGCTGCGAATCGAGGCCGACCGATTTGTGCCGGTCGACGCGGCGCTCATACCGCTGGGGGCGCTGGCCAGCGTGCGCGACACCGGCTTCGACTTTCGCCGCAGCCACGCGCTCGGGCTCGACTGGCTGTGCGACGCGCAGCAGGCGTTGGCCAAAGGGTACGACCACGCTTTTCTGCTCAATGACCAGTGCCGCGACCTGCGAGCGCCCGCCGCAGTGCTCAGCTCGGCCGATGGCGCGGTGACGATGGAGCTGCGCACCACACTGCCAGCGCTGCAGCTCTACGCCGGCCAGCTGCTCGAACCGCCGTACCGGCCGTGCTCAGGTCTCGCGCTCGAGCCGCAGTTTTTGCCCGACAGCCCCAACCACCCCGAGTGGCCGCAACCCTCGTGCTGGCTCGAGCCAGGTCAGGTCTACTCGCACCGAATTCACTGCCATTTCGTGCGGAGTGCCCCGGCTCACGACAACAGCTGACGGGGCGCGTGCGCCTCGAGTGCGGTCAACAGCTCGTGGGTTCGAACGGGCTTCTGCAAACAGCTGGTGAGCGGCGAGGTCTTGGCCACTCCGGTCACCGCGTCGCCCAGCAGAATCATCGGTACCGATGAAAATACGGGGTCGGCGAGGCGGTGCTCGAGAAAGTGAGTGCCCTCCGCTCCGATGGCTTCGACATCGAACAAGATGACCGCCCGCTGCGGCTCGAGATGCGCCAGGCGCGCCAACGCGGCGCTCCCATTCTCGGCGGCGATGACGTCGTAGCCGCTCTCTTCGAGCAGGCCCGACAAGCTCAACCGAAGCGTGTCATCGTTCTCGACCAGCAAGACCTTCTTGCGATCGCGCGGTGGCGAATGCACGTCGGGGGTCACGTGCTCGGCGCGAGTGGCCGAGGCGGGCAGGGTGAAGAAGAACGAGCTGCCATGCCCGCGCTTGCTCTCGACCCAAATCTCGCCTCCCTGGCCATCGATGATGGCTTTGGCAATCGACAGACCGAGGCCTGCGCCCAGCTTGAGAGAGCGTTGTGCCTGCCAATAGGGCCGAAACAACAGCGGTACTTGCTCAGGAGGAATGCCGCGGCCGGTGTCACGAACCGCCAGCATGATGCCGTCGCGATGAGGCGAGGCCTCGACAATGATGGTGCCCGAGGCCGGCGTGAACTTCACCGCATTCGAGAGCAGGTTCAGCAGCGCTTGCACCGTTCGTTCACGGTCACAGTACGCGGTCAGCGGCGTCTGACTGGGCGCTTGCAACACCCTGAGCGACTTCTCGGCGGCCAGCGGGGCGATCAGCTCGAGCGCGCTCGAGACGATGTGATCGACCTCGTGACGCGTGGGCTGCAGCGACAGGTGCCCCGCGTTCATGCTCGAGAGGTCGAGCAGATCACCCAGGAGGCGGTTCATTCGCCGCGAAGCCGTCTTGATGCCGTCGAGCTGGGTTCGGTGACCCGCGTTTGCCTCGTCGTCAGGCAGCGCGCGCATCAGCGACTCGGTTCGCATCACGATGGTGTTGAGCGGGTTGCGAAGGTCGTGCGAGACGATCGCCAAGAAGTCTTCGCGCATTCGCACTGACAACCGCAGGCTCTCTTCGGCGCGGCGACGGTCGGTCACGTCGGAGAGCACCGTGCGGTACGCCTCCGCGCCTTCGCTCGCCGGAGCGCTGATGACCTGGGCCAGAAAGGCGCCGCGCAGCGAAGCGCGGAGCTGCACCTCGCTGCTGACCTCTTCAGTGGCGGTTCGGCACGCGATCAGGTGATTCAACAGCGCGCGGTGATCGCGACGATCGATGAAGTCGAGCAGCGACCGACCAATCAGCAGCCCGCGGTCGACGCCGAGCAACTTCGCCGCGGCCATGTTGAGCTCGAGCAGCGCTCCGGTGCGGCTGAGGGTGCAGTAGGCCACCGGCGCGAAGTCGTAGAGGTCTGCGTAGCGCGCCGCTGACAGCTCGAGCTGCTGCTGGCTCTCTCGCAATTGCTGATTCTGCGCCTGCAACTCGAGCTGATGAAGCTCCAGGTCTCGAATGAGACGCTCGCGTTCAGATATCTCTTCTGCCTGCGTCATGTGTCCCCCCAGTCGTGAGCTGCGGTGACGGAGTACCGGCATTGTCGCATTGAGCGCAACCCGCTTCAGGCGGTCGGGTCACTGCGGAGTCACGCGGCGATCGATGACGAATGGTGCCGTCATCATTTTGTTCGAAATCAAGATCACCCGAGCTGTCTCGAATGGTGAGCGCAAATATTGCGTCGTTTCTGCCCGTCGCGAGCGTGGCGTACTTGCAGGGCGTGGCGGGCTTGCACGACTCGAGTGGTCACTGACGAGCTCGAGCCCACGCAACCACGGGCGCGGGGCTCTTCGCTGGCCCGGTCTGTGCTCGCGCCCAGGTCGACTCCGCAGCGCAACCTCTCTTTTAGGAGATACGCCCCATGGACCCGATCAAATTGCTCGAACAGCAGCATGAAGAAACGCTCGCCGCGCTGGAGACGTTGCGGCGCTCCGAGCCGGGCCCAGAACGAAAGAAGCTGTTCACCACCATGCAGCAAGATCTGGTGGCGCACATGGCCATCGAAGAAGAGCTCTTTTACCCGACCGTCGCCGAGAACCAGCCAGAGGGCGAGCCGATCGCCGAGGCGTACGAAGAGCACTCTGGCGCGCGGGTCGCGATGGATCGGTGCTCGCGTGCCCTGGCCGAAGTCGAGCTGTTCGCGGTGCGCATCAGCGTCTTGAAAGAAATGGTCTCGCACCACATCGAAGAAGAACGAAACGAGATCTTCCCCCTGGCGAGACGCGCGGTCGAGAAGAGCGTGCTCGACGTGCTCGGAGAAGACATGGCGGCGCGCTTCGAGAAGGCCAAGAAAGGCCGCAGCCCGGCCAGCGAGCTCAACCGAAAGTCGACGAACCGGGCCCGCAGCGCCCTCGAGGGCAACGGCGGCGCGCACGCCCACAGGTAAGGGTGCACGATCGATTTCAGCGGTTTGACGCACGGCGTTTCTTAAACATTGGGAGCTTTTTGACCTTGGGCCCGTGCCTCCCGGCCCAATGAATCGCCCCGTAGAATCGCTCTGCGCCTGCGGTGCGGTAGGCGGCACG
>JANLPS010000555.1:0-7372 GCA_031367385.1 Archangium sp.
AACATGCCCGACATCAATGGGCTCGAGCTCATCAACTTCGTCAAGAAGAACCCGAACTACCGCGAGACGCCGCTCTTCGTGGTGACCACCGAAGGCCGCGAGAAAGACCGCGAGCGCGGCATGCAGCTCGGGGCCAATGAGTACGTGATCAAGCCATTCACGCCCGAGACGCTCTCGTCGCTGGTGAAGCAGTACCTGAAGCTCTAAAAAAAACCATGCCTCAACCGCCCCGCGCGCTGACTGACTTCGTCGCCGAAGCGACCGAGATTCTCGAGACGCTGGGCCGTGACGTGCTCACGCTCGACGAGTCACGCAGCGGTGAGGTTGACCCCGATCTGCTCAACGGTATTTTTCGGGCCGCCCACTCGCTCAAGGGCCTGTCGGCGATGTTCGGGTTGGAGCAGCTCAGCAAGCTCGCCCACCGGGTCGAAGACGTGCTCGACGCGCTGCGCCTGGGCAAGGTGCCCCTCGACGACGCGCTGATCGACTCGCTGGTCGAGTCGCTCGAGGTGCTCAACGCGCTGCTGGCCGAGGCGGCGCACGAGACGACCACTCCGGGCCTGGCCAGCCGGGGCGAGGCATTGGCTGAGCGGTTGCGGGTCATGGGCGAGGGCCCAGTCGCCGCGGCGGTCGACGTGCTCGATCACATCGGCCTCGACCCGCAGATTCGCGCCGTCTTCACCGAGTACGAAGAGCACCGGCTTCGCGAAAACGTGAAGAAGGGCGTGCAGCTGTACAAGGTGCGCGCGGTCTTCAGCCTGAGCGACTTCGACCAACGGCTCAACGCGCTCAACGCCACCTTGAAGCCGATGGGTGAGGTGGTCAGCACGCTGCCGTCGACCCAGCCGGGTGACGAGTCGTCGATCGCCTTCGATTTGATCTTCGGCAGCGCGGTGCCCGCCACGAAAATCGAGTCGACCATCGCCGGGGCGGCGACCGTCGAGTCGTTGACCCGTGCGCTCGCCGCGCCGCCTCCCTCGGCTCCCGCGTGGCCCACCCCTTCGGCGCCGGTGCCGCTCCACCCCCAGACGTCGGCCCCCCAGCGCGGAGTGCTCGAGCAGAGCCTGCGCTCACTCAGCCAGACCGTGCGCGTCGACATCAGCCGGCTCGATGGGCTGATGAACATCGTCGGTGAGCTGCTGCTGATTCGCAGCAACCTGCAGCGGCTGGCCGAGACCACCAAGCAGCCGGGCGTGACGGTGATGCCCAAGGCCTGGGGCAATGAGCTGCAGCGAGAGGCGAGGGCGCTCGAGCGCAAGCTCGACGAGCTGCAGAAGGGCGTGCTCGACGCGCGCATGGTGCCGCTGGTGCAGGTGTTCGACAAGCTCGCGCGGCTGATGCGTCGCCTGGTTCGCGAGAGCGGCAAGCTGGTCGACTTCGAGGTGGCTGGCGGCGACGTAGAGCTCGACAAGCTGATCGTCGAAGAGCTCTCTGACCCGTTGATGCACCTGCTTCGAAATGCGCTCGACCATGGCGTCGAGCTGCCTGATTCGCGCGAGGCCCAGGGCAAGGCTCGCAAAGCGAAGATTCGGCTCAACGCCCGGCAGCAGGGCAACCAAGTCGTGATCGAAGTCGGCGACGACGGCAACGGCATGGACGAAGCGCGCATTCGCCAGGTGGCGATCGAGCGGGGCCTGGTCACCGCGCAGCAGACCTACGAGATGGAGCGGCGAGACCTGCTCAACCTTGTGTTCTTGCCCGGTTTTTCGACGCGCACCGACGTGTCAGAGCTCTCTGGCCGCGGGGTCGGCCTCGACGTGGTGAAGACCAACCTGGCTCGCCTGTCGGGGCTCATCGACATCGACAGCCGGCGCCGAAGGGGCACCACCTTCGTGCTCACCTTGCCGCTGACGCTGGCGATCATTCGCGCGCTGATGGTCGAGGCCAGTGGGCGCACGTACGCGGTGCCGCTCAACTCGGTGCTCGAGATCGTCTCGGTGCGGGCGGCTGATTTGCAGACCATCGAGCGGCGCGAGGTGATTGAGGTGCGAGATCACACCTTGCCGTTCATTCGGCTCTCGCGCGTCTTCGCTTTGCCCGAGAAACCGATGGAGCGGTACTTCGTCATCATCGTCGGTCTGGCCCAGCAGCGCTTCGGGCTCGCCGTCGACTCACTCTTGGGGCAGCACGACATCGTGACCAAGCCGTTGAGCGGGAGGCTCCGCGACATCCCCGGTATCTCGGGGGCGACTGAGCTAGGAGACCGCCGAGCAGTGCTCGTGCTCGACGTCGGCGCGCTGATGGAAGACCTGCTTCGACCGCAATCGGCTGTGATTTAAAGACCAGACGCGTGTCTCGATTTCAAGAACAGCTCAACCGCTTTTTCTACGACGCCGACGAGCAGGTGGGGCCGTTTCTCGATCTCGCGCCAGAGATCGACGCATCGAACCTCGCGCTGCCACAAGAGACGCCCGAAGATTTCTTGGCCTTCTCGCTCGAAGGCGAGATCTACGCGGTGCCGATCAGCCAGGTGCGCGAGATTCTCAAGGTGCCACCGCTCACCGAGGTGCCCCGGGCCGCTGGCAACATTCTGGGCCTGATGAATGTGCGCGGCGACATGCTGCCGGTGTACGACTTGAAGCGGCGGTTGCAGCTGGTCGATGTGGCGCCGGTGGTGCGCTCGGCGGCCGATGTCCCTCGCGGCGCGCGGGTGGTGCTGGTGCACGACGCGCAGGGTGACGCGGGCATCTTCGTCGACCAGATTGAAGGCGTGGTGAAGCTGGTGCTCTCGCGCCTCGAGGTGGCTCCCAACCTCGGCCTCGAGCGCAACTGCATTGCCGGCTTGGGTCGCAAGGGCGACGCGCTGTTCATCTTGATCGACCTTGGGCTTGCGCTCGCATGAGCACCAGTGACGTGGTGCAGCTGTGCGTGCTTCAGGTCGGCTCGACCGAGTACGCGATCGACCTGCGCAGAGTCGATGAGATCTTGACCGTGCCCGAGCTGACGCCAGTGCCGAGGGCTCCGAAATTTCTCGAGGGCGTGGTCAAGCTGCGGGGCGAGGTCGTGCCGGTCATCGATGTTCGCAAGCGGCTCAACGTCGTGTCAGCGGCGGTCGATGAGAAGTCGAGGCGCCGTCAACGGTTGCTGGTCTGTAAAATCGGTCGCCGGCGGGTGGGGTTCGTGGTCGACGCGGTGATTCAGATTGCCCGCGTGCCCTATGACGAGCTCCGACCGGCGCCGTTGGCTGAGGTGCCCGGCCAGCCTGCGCACGTGGTTGGCGTGTGTGGCGCTCCAGAGCGGCTTCGGTTGCTGCTCGACGTGAAGGCCTTCTTGTCCGACCTTTGAATACCAGGCGCCGAAAACAGAGCGGCGATCGCGGGCTCGACGGTGACAGCGACTTGAGCAACGGAGACTCCGATGGCCCACTACGTGATGGTTGGCGAAGGCAAGCATCCCATCATGCCGATCGCCTCCGGTCCGGCATTCGAGGGGAACTGGCGTCTCGGGCGCGTGATTTCAGACGCGGTTCCGCAGCCTCTGGTCTACCAGTTGGACAGCGACTCCGAAGGCTTTCCCAAGCCGATGTACTCCGAGAAAGCCATCCCGGTCGTGCGCGACGACGTGGTCGCCGTGCTCTCGGCGAGTGGCGTCGGCAACATTCAGTATTTCGACGCTGTTCTGGTGAACCCTGCCACCGGCGAGAGACACACCAACTACAAGGCGTACAACATCGTGGGGCTGGTGGCTTGCGCAGACATGGGGTCGTCCGAACTCATGGGAACTTCCGACACGACGATGGGCGATATCGACTTTCTCGGCCTCGTCATCGACGAAAGCAAAGCGGCCGGCCATCTGTTGTTCCGCCTGGCCGAGAACGTGAGCGCGGTCGTCGTCGATGAACAGGTCAAGAATGCCATCGAGGCCAGCGCTATCCCCGGCTTCGTCTTCTATGGCCCGGGCGAGTGGTCTGGCTGACACAAGACCGTCATTTCGAAAGCTCCCCAGGCGCAGCTCGAGCAACGTCAACCCTCCGCGGCTCGAGTGGTCGAGGTCGCAACGAATGGCAGCCTGCCCGCCGGCACCTCACGCAGCAGGTTTCACGCCTGAAGCAGAGTGCCGGTGAAGTCGAGCACCCCGCGGGCCTTGAGCGCCTGCTCGTGCAGCCGCATCACCTCGCCCAGGCAGGTCGCGAATCGCGCACCCTGCGAGCGAGCTGCAAGAACCTGAGTCTGGCCCGGCCCGCCCCCCCGCCTGAACGAACTCCCTCGCCCAAACGCGAACTGCGCGATACTCGGGCGCTGTGACTGACCTCCGCTTCGAGCAGCTCGAAGAGCTCACCGTCGACGCGACGACGTTGCCGAAGTTCATGGCCGCGCTCGCCGACGAGAGCTGGCGCATTCGCCGGCTGGCCGCCGACAAATTGGCGTTGGTCGAAGCCACTCCTCAGCTGGTCGCCTCGCTCATCTTCATGCTCGGAGAGCAGGGTGACCCCGGCGCGCGCAACTCCGCCGCGATGGTGCTCGGGCAGCTCGGGCCGACCGCCCTCGAGCCGCTGCTTCAGCTCCTCACCCACGCCGACCCGCATCAGCGCAAATTCGCCGCCGACATTCTCGGAGAGCTGCGCAAGCCCGACGCCGTCACCGCTTTGATCGCCGCCCTGAATGACGCCGACCCCAACGTGCAAGGCGCCGCCGCCGAGGCGCTCGGCCGCACCGGGGGCACCGATTCTGTTCGCGCGCTCGAAGGCCTGCTCACCTCGAAAGACCCGCTCTTGCGTGTCAGCGCCCTCGAAGGGCTCGCAGCACTTCATTCGCCGCCTCCGATGCCACTGCTCAGGCCGCTGCTCGACAGCCCGCTCACACGGCGAAGCGCGCACCGCGTGCTCGGCCTGGTGCAACACCCGACCGCCTGGGCACTCATTGTGGGCTCGCTGCGAAATCGAAAAGCCCGAGACGCCGCGTTGATCGCCCTCGGAGCCCGCACCACCCGGCTGCCCCCCGACCTCGAGCCCGACGTGGCGACCGCCTTGCGTCAGATGCCCGACGCACGCGAATGGCTGGCCGACGCGCTCACCAACGCTGACACCTCTCGGCGAATGGGAGCGCTGCAGGTCGTCCCCGCATCGGGCGACGCGACGCTCGCGGTCGAGGTCACCATCGCCGCCGAAGGCCCGGTCGCTTCGCAGCTCGCCCTCGACGTGCTGATTCGCCTCGGCATCGCCGGCGCGCGCGCGCTTCTCAAGGGGCAGCCGCCCGCGTTGGTTCACCTCGCCCGCGATGGCCGGGCCGTGGCCGGTGAAGCCATCTTGCAGCTCGCGTCGCCGGTGCTGGTCGAACCGCTGGTCACCTTGCTGCATGCAGGTGACGACGAGCTCGCTGACTTCGCCGCCCGCGCCCTCGGCCGCTCCGGAGCGCTCACCGCCATCGGCCCCCTGATCGCGCTCTTCGAAGACGATGAGCTCGCCATTCACGCCCGCCGCTCCCTGGCTCAGCTCGCGCATTCGTGGCCCGATGAAGTGCGCGCCCAACTCGCGCCGATGCTTGAGACGAACCTTCAGCCGCACGCTGTCAGGGCCTGGGGCTCCATCGCCGGGCCTGCCGGCAGCGAGGTGCTTCGCCGTGCGCTCCACGATGAGAAAGACGCGGTGCGGGCCGCGGCCGCCGAGTCGGTCACCACGCTGACCCGAGACGCCAGCGCGATTCTCGCCACAGCCTTGGTCGACGAATCACCTCGGGTACGTCGTGCGGCCACGCGTGCGCTCGGCATGCTCAGCCATTCGCACGCGCACGGAGTCGTGCTCGCCCGGGCACTCAACGACAAAGATGCCTCGGTCTTGGCCGCCGCCTGCGCCGCCGCCGCCGAGCTGGGTGCCAGCGAGGCCATCTCACACCTCACCACCTTGGCCGGGCACCGCGAAGTGAGCGTGGTGCTCCCGGCCCTCGACGCCTTGGCGACCCTCGGAGGGCTCACCGACGAGTTGCTGATCGCCGCGGTCACCCACGCTGACCCCGAGGTCGTCAAACAGGCGTTCACCCTCGGCGCCGACCGTCAGCTCATCATCGAGCGCGCCGAAGCCGCTCTCCGCCACGACCGGTGGGACGTTCGCGTCGCCGCCGCCCGCGCGCTCTCGATTGGAGGCCCGCGCGCAGCCCTGGTCGCCCTTCATCAGGCCGTCGAACGAGAAGCCGACGCGCTCGCCCGCGAGCTCCTCGTGACCGCCGCAGCTGCCCTGGCGAGTCGCTGACCCCATGCCCCCCTGGGACGACGCGCGGCCGGAGCTGACGGGCGAAGCGCTCCATTTGCTGCGAGATCTCTTTGCGCAACGCTCGGGCTTCGTGCTGCGAGACGACCTCAAGTTCGTCGCCGAGCGCCGCCTGGCCACCCGCCTCGAGCTCCTCGGGCTGCGCGACTTCTTGAGCTATCACCGCTACTTGCGCTTCGACGCCCGCGGCAACGACGAGCTCGAGACGGCCATCGATCTCCTCATTCCCCACGAGACGTATTTCTTTCGTGAGCCCGCGCAGCTCGAATGCTTCGTCAAAGAGGTCATACCGCTCCTCGAGGTGAGCAACGGGCGAAACCGCTCCCTGCGGCTGTGGTCGGCGGGGTGTGCCAGCGGCGAAGAGCCGTACACCTTGGCGATGTTGACGCTCGATGCGCCCGGCCTCGAGGGCTGGGAGGTCGACATTCTGGGCACCGACCTCTCTCGCAAGGCCCTCGCTACTGCGCGGCACGCCGAGTACGGCCCCGCCGGGTTGCGAACCACCACCCCCTCTCAGCGGGCACGCTTCTTCGCGCCGTCAGACCAGGGCCGGCTCAAAGTCTTGCCCCGCTACCGGTCACCGGTGCGCTTCGGCCAGCTCAACTTGCTCGATCGCGCGGGGGCCGCGATGTTGCCGCAGGTCGACGTCATCTTCTGCCGCAACGTGCTGATCTATTTCGACGCTGAGACTCGCCGCAGGGTGGTCGACATCTTCTTCGAGCGGCTGCGCCCGGGCGGCATGCTGCTGCTCGGTCACTCTGAGAACCTGCTCAGCGCGGGCACTCCCTTCGAGCTGCTGCAGCTGCGCGGAGATCTGGTCTACCGAAAGCCCCAGCCGTGAGCGCACCCATCGACGCTCCGATTCGCGTGTTGGTCATCGACGACTCGGCCGTGAACCGAAAGTCGATCTCGCGCCTGCTCGAATCGGCCCACGGCATCGAGGTCATCGACCGCGCGGCTGATGGTGAAGAGGGCCTCAAGAAGGCCATCGCGCTCAGGCCCGACGTCATCACCCTCGATCTCGAGATGCCGAAGCTCGACGGGTACAGCTTCTTGCGGTTGTTGATGGCCCGCGCGCCTACGCCGGTGATCGTGCTGTCGTCGTACAACCACTCGTCTGACGTCTTCAAAGCACTGCAGCTCGGCGCCTTCGATTTCGTCGCCAAGCCC
>JANLPS010000040.1:0-12014 GCA_031367385.1 Archangium sp.
GGGCCGTCGCACCGGCTCATCGCAGAAGCAGATGCCGATCAGCGGAGACCCCTTCATCAAGCTCGACACCGACGGCAAGACCTCGATTCACCTCGAAGACGTGCGCGCGTGGATCACCAGCTTGCAGGTGCCCGGCGTGGCTGGTGATGCAGACCCGACCGTGTCAGCCGCCAATCGCATCGACGCCACCTTCGTCGAGTTCGGGCTGCGAGACCTGTTGGGCCTGACCGAAGACGACTTCTATACCGCCGCGTACAGCTACGGCGTGCTCGCCCGCTATGAGCGCAGTGACGATTTCTATGATCTGCGTTCGCCCGACCGCGCGCCTGGCCAGTGGGCTCCGAAGGGCCGCTTCACCTCGCTCGGAGGCGCCGCCGCCAGCATCAGCGCCCACGTCGACTCGTCGATCTCGACCAATTTCGTGCAGACCCTGACGCCGCTCTCGCAAGCCTGGTGCGGCATGGCGATTCGCAAAGCGGGCAACAAGGCGTTGTTCACCACCGGCACCGCGATGACCGGCGGCAAAGACCTGCCCACGCTGCGCTCGCAGCTGGCCGACTGGCACGCCTTGTTCTTGTCCGAGGCTCCGACCGAAGCCGACCTCGATGACGAGGTGAACGGCGTGTTCTTGCCGCTCGAGGCGAAGTCAGGCACCCAAGTCGCGTGGATCGGCACCTGCTCGTACTTCGTGCGTCACCCGTTGTTCGTTTTCTACTGAGGCCAAAGACCGATGCGCCCTTCACGACGTGACTTGTTGTTGGCCAGCCTCGGTGCAACCCAGCTCGGGTTGTTGTCGAAGTACAACCTGCTGCAAAGTGGCTCGGCCTACGCCGCGCCGCCCACTGACCGGCCGACCAAGCTGCTCACCATCTACATCCCCGGTGGCATTCACCACGAGTTCATCTGGGGCCAGTTTCCCGACGACAAGTTGGGCTTGTTCATGCCAACGCCCGACAAGCTGCCGAACGTCTTCTACGACAAGTCGATGGTCTCGAACCTCGACGGCAGCGGCAACGCCGAGTCAGACGCTCCGATTCGCCGCCTGCGCTCGCACATCACGTGGAACCCGAACGACCCGACCGACCGCACCACCGTCGCAGAGCCGAACAACAAGGGGTACGCCTGGGCCGCACCGATGTACCGGTTGTTCGACAACGTGGCGGTGATTCTCGGAGTCGATCAAGGCACTGCGGCCCACGAGAGCGGCATCGTGGCCTCGATGTGCGGCATCGCTGGCGCGAACTACGTGGTGCCGTCGATCGCGGCGCGCATCGCGAACCATTACCTGAGCGCCTTTCCAGATCGCGCGGTTCCGAACGTGACCATTTTAGGCTCTCCACGCGCGCCCGCGGTGACGTTGCCGGCGGTCGTCGACGCAGCGACCGTGGCGTCGATTGGTGATTTGCAGTTCGCCCTCTCAGACCGGCGCGGCAACTGGGACGGACTTCGCGAGCGCCGAATGGTGCCCAACGTCGGCTTCGATGGCACCGTGAACGGCCAGGCCGAGCTCACCATCGTCGAAGAGGCGGTGTTGAAGGCCGTGCGCGGGCGCAAGGGCCGCGTGAACGTGGCCACCGACAACGCTTTGGCGAAGCTCCACGACACCTACGCCGGAGTCTCGAAGACCATCGCGCGCAACGTCGTCGACCTGCTCGAGAAGACCGTGGGCGTCGAGAAGCTGCCGACCGACATCCCCTGGTGCCCGGGGCGTGGCCGCTTCGGGTGGCAAATCGGGTACGCCGATTTTTATGCGAGCGACTCGACCTGGGCCAACGAGTTCGATTTGGCACTGCGGTTCTTGAAGAGCGACTTGGCGACCAGCGTGACGTTCAAGATGACTCCGACGTTCGGCTTCGATTCGCATTTCTCGAACCCGTACCCGGGCCACAGCATTCACCTGCGCGGCGCGATGGAGTCGATCGCCCGATTGATGATTGAAATGAAGCTGACGCCGTCGAAGAGCCGGCCAGACCGTTCGTTGCTCGACGAGACGTTGGTCTACGTCACCAGCGACTTCGGTCGCTCGTTTCCCATCAGCGGGGGCTCTGACCACAACCCGATTCACGCCGCGGTGTTGGCGAACGGCATGATTCAAGGCAACCGCATGGTGGGCGGCATCGCCGACAATGGCTTGGGCGCTCCGATGGCGATTACCGAAGAATCGGGCGAAAAGTCGATGCGGCCCCCGAGCGCGCGCGACGTGGCGGCGACCATCAGCGCGGTGATGGGGCTCACCACCAAAGAGGCTTTCTTGCCCGGCGGGTACGGCGTCGCCGACGGCATCGTGAAGGGCTGAGCGTCTCTTAGTCGCACTTACTGTGTCTGCCGGCGTGGCAGTAGTTGCACGTCGCGGGGTTGGTCATCGTCGGGCACCGGGCCGCGTGATCGAACTTCCACGCGGTGGTGTAGGCGGCGCCAGTGGTGACCAGGCCGTTGCCCGCCGGAGACGCGTGACATTGCGCGCAGTCGGTCGGGTAGAAGTGATTCGGGTTGGCGACGTTGTCTGAGTTGCCGCTGTACGTGACTCGAATGGTGCCCAAGGTGAACGCGCGATCGTCACCTGCGCCGGCGGCGAGCGTGGTCGCCTTGTTCCACGGAGTGCCGATGAGGTCAGAGCCCGCTTCGTGGCACGAAGAGCAGCTGGTTTTGATCAGCGGTGAGAGGTGGTCGTACCCGATGGCTCCTTTGCCGCCGCTCGCTTGGGCATGGCAGCTGGTGCAGGTGTTCGCGCCAATCGCCGGGTGCGGCAGGTTGGCGATGTTGGCCGCGATCGTCGTGGTGTTGGCCGCCGGAGGGCTCGGCACCATGAACCCACCGACCGAGATGTACGTCGGTACGCCGGTGGCGCCGAGCCAGTTGGGCGACGCGCTGGTGCCGGTGCCCGGGTAGACGTGGCACGGCGTGCAGTCTTTAGTACCAGAGACGTTGGTGAAGGTGCTGTGATCTTGCTTGGTGTAGGCGGGGCCCGGCTTGAGTGCGAGGTGGCAGTTGCTGCAGCGCGCGGTCGTCAGGTTGCTCACCATCGGTGACTGGGCGGTGAAGCTCGCGTGGAGCTTGGCGATCGACCATTCTTTGCCTGTCACGCCTGCGACCTTCGAGGGCCCGACCTGGGTGTGGCAGGCGTTGCAGTCACGGCTGGCCACGTTCAAATCGGTGTGGGTCAGTTGGTCGTGCGTGCCAGCGGGTATGCCAGTGGTCGGGGTCGCGCTCGCCGTGGTCAGGGTCGTCGAGTCGGTCAACCCCGCTGGGAGGTTGTTATTGGTGCCCGAGACCGAGCCGAGACCATTCGTGAGCCCATGGCACCCCTGGCACGTCGTGAGCCCGGGCGCGTTGGAGTGCAGGGGCGTCAAGGTGCTCCATGCTGCTCCACTCTTCTTGGCATCAGCCAGGTGACAGGCAGCGCAGTCTTTGCCGACGATCGAGGCCGCGGCGTGGCTGACGTACTGCGCTTGGTTGCTCGCGGTAGCGCCCTGGGTCAGCGTGTATTGCGTCGCGCTCGCAGTGGTCTTCGCGGGGTCTGAAGCCGAGTGACAGTCGAGACACTGGGCGGGTTGGGTGCCGAGCGAGGCGTGAAATTGGCCGGGCTTGAAGAGGGTCGCGCTGATCGGCGTGGTGGAGGCCTTCGCGAGGGCGGTGCTGTGGCAGGTATCGCAGCGTTGAAAGGTGAGCAGGCTCGAGCGGTGCGCCATCAGCGAGCCGGTGGCGTTCGGCAGATCTGACTTCGCTGGCTCGGCCATCAACGGGTAGTGGCAGCTCGTGCAATCGGCCGGCACCGCGGTGGCGATCTTCGAGTGAAACACGCCGTTGCCCCACGTCGTGCCGGCCGCTGCGTGACAGATGGCGCAGTCGATGTCGGCGACTCCGCTGGCCGAGGCACCGGCGATCATCACCGGCGCGACGAACGTGGCCGCGTGGTCCATCGGCTGGAGCGATTGGGTGGCCACTCCGGCGTCTGACTTCTCGACGATGCCCGCGGGCCGCATCTGCTGATGGCAGTCGTTGCACTTGGCGGGCTGTGCGAAGGGCACCACCGGGCCGCCGAAGGTCGCTGAGTACGAGGTGAGCGCCGAGTGAAACTTGCCGCCTGAGTACTCGGTGACCGTGCCGGCGGTGTTGGTGTGGCAGTGCCAGCAGGTCGCATTGTTCGGCATGTCCGTGGGCCCCGCGTTGAGCGCGGCGGGCACCTGCGCAGAGACGTGCAACATGCCGTTGTAATAGCGAATACCCGGGTTCACGGTGATGCCGGTCACCAGCATCGTGGTGCTCGAGCGGTTCAGCTTGAGCTCGTTCAGGTTGATGAACTCGTCGACCGACGCCGCCAAGACGTCGCCGGGGTAGACGCCGGCATCGCGCCAGTCTCCACCAGGCAGCGTGCCAGACGCGTTGAAGTAGCTCGTGTAGCGGTTGGCCTTGGCGGTGGCCTGGTGGCAGGCGAAGCACTCGCCGCGGCCGTTGATGGCGTGATCGAAGCCGAGAAGGGCGGTTACTTGCGCGGGGCTCAGCTTCGGGGCCAGGGCGAGGTCTGGCCGCTGGGTGCTGTGGCACGAGACGCAGGCGTTGGCCGAGAGCGTGCCCGGGCCATGCACGAAGTTGCCGCCGACCCAGGTCTTCACGTCACTGTGGCAGACGGCGCAGTCTTGGCTCGCGCCGTGGGTGATCGCTGCGCTGTTGGTGACCGCATCGAAGGGCTTGCTCTGCCAGGTGGCGCTCGCCCAGCTGGTGGTCGAGGTCGGTCGCTCTCCGTCATGGCAGGTGGCGCAGCTGGTCGGTGCGGTGACGGTCTTGTGAAAGGCCCCACCGGCCCACGAGGTGGTGCCGAGGTGGCAACTGGCACAGTCACCCAGTGTTTCGTCGGCCGTGTGATCGAACGCGACCCCGGCCGGGAGCTTCGCGGCCGGCGCGGTGAGCACGGAGGTTGGCCTCGAATTCGCGTGGCAGTCGAGGCACGAAGCGGGCTGAGCGGCGGCGAGGGCCGAGTGGTACCGCACCGTGCCCGCGTCAGCGGTGGTCGACCAGTCGGCGCCGACCGAGGGCGTCGCGTGACAGGTCGCGCAATCGGCCTTCAGCACGGGGGTCGTCGAGGCCGCGTTGTTGACCCACTCCACCGCTTCGTGACGCATCTCAGGGCTGGGAGGCACCCGCACCGGCGCGGTCGCGAAGGCGCCGACGAAGCCCTTGGGCGCGGCGTTGACGTGGCAGTCGTTGCAGGTGGCGGGCTGGGGCAGCTTCAGCGCGTCGAGCGACGAGTGAAACACGCCAGGAAAGAACGCGCCCTGGGTGGCGTTCGGGTGGCAATTCGCGCAGGTGCTGAACGCCGCGGCGGCGACCGACGTCGTGGTGTGGCTCATCTCAGACGGCAGTTTCTGCACCTGCGGAGTGACCCGCGAAATCGAGGTGCCTACGAAGCTCGGTGAATACGCGGTGACGCTGACGTCATTCGTGGCGTCGTGTGAAAGCCCGGCCGGCCCTCCGGCGAGCGCGTCTTTCCAGTCGTGCGTGTTGTGACAGGCGCTGCAGTCGGTCGCGCCAATTTCTCGATGGGTGAAGCCCGCTTTCGGCAGCGCCGCGAACGCCGCGCCCGCTTGGTGGCAGGTCGCGCACCCACTCTCGATGCCCGCGTGATCGAAGGGCTCTTTGGCGCCGACGGGGTGGCACGAGTAGCAGGCCGCGCTGGTGTACCCGTAGTCGGCCACCGAGCGGTGCAGGGGGTCGGTCACCGCTTGCTCGTGCGCGTGGCAGCCCAGGCAGCTGAAGTCGGCGAAGCTCGCAGCGGTGGGCGAGTGACACGATTCGCAGCTGATCGTCTCGCCGGCCGCGGTGACCTGACCCACCGCGTGAACGCCGTCAGCGAGTGGAAACCAGGTGTGGTTCTTGTTCGTCACGCCGGTGCTCGCGGGCGTGGGCCTCGGCGTGCACGCGCCGAGCAGCAAGATCACCCCCACTCGGAGAAGGCGCATGGTCACCAGAAGAGGAGTGGCCCACCACAGCCGCCAGCAGGCAGCCGCCTCGAATCAATGCGAGGCGACACAAACCCCGCGAAGACAGGCATCTTCGCCGTCGCAATCGGCGTTGACCAGGCATCGCACGCAGGTGCCGGTGCTGTGTTCGCATCTGGGCTGACCACCGCCACAGTGGGTGTCGAGCACACATGCGACGCATGCGCCGATGGTGAGATCGCAGTGCCGCCCGGTGCAATCGTTGTCACCTTCGCAGACCGAGCACACCGATCGCACGCACCCGTGCCGAGACCCGGGGCATTGCGAATCTTCGCTGCAAGTCTTCGCGCAGGCCTCGGTTGCCAGAACGCACGATTGGGGAGCGCTGCACCCCAGCGAGGCGCCGCAGGGCACGCAGCGGCTGGTGAGGGTGTCGCAGGCAGGCGTCAGCGCGCCGCAGTCGGTGTCGGCTCGGCACTCGACGCACGAGCCGGTGGCGTTGTCGCACACGAGCGGTGACGCGCATGGGGCGCTGCTCGAGCACCGCCAACCGCCTCCGTCTTGGAGCGCACCGCCATCGCCCAGCTTTTCGAAGTCGATTCTCAGCGTGTTGCACGACGTGAGCAGCACCAGCCAAACCAGGAGTCTCATGGGGTCTCGAGCACCGCGCGTTCAGCTTCGGCGCGGCCGACTCCTCGGGGAAATTGGTTCAAGTATTGAGTGGCCGCGGCGCGGGCCGCTTCAGGTGCGCGTGGCTCGAGCCACCGAATTTTTTGGAGCAAGGCGGTCTCGGCGAGCGACCCGCTCGGGTACTCCCGAAGCAGCTGGTCGAGCCGGGTGATGGCCTCTGCGAAGCGGCCTGCCTGTTGGGCCGACTGGGCCTGGCTGTAGAGCTCGTTCTGGCGGCTCAGCGGGTCGACTGGCGTCGGCTCGACGACCGGGGGCGGTGCCGGCGGCGCTTCGACTCGGCCCGTGCCGCGCGCTGGCGTTACCTTCTTCACGGGCGCCACCACGGGCGCTGGCGTGGGAGGCGGTGTGTGTGGCTCGGCGCACTGCTCAGCAGAAGGCCAGCGCTCATCACCATGCAGCGTGACGGAGCCGGCCTGCGTCGCGATGGTCACCTCTCCTGAGACGACTCGTACTTCGGTTTGGCCGCGGCACCCGGCAGCAGGTGAGAGCCAGAACTCGCCCTTGTTCGAAGTGACCAAGACGTCGCTCGTCTCGAGGCTCAAGGGCGCAGCATCGACGGTCACCTCTGCGAGCACTGCGCCGCGCAGCACCCGCACCAGGGCTGGCCCGGCGCCGCGTTCAACCTCAGACGATGGCTGCACATGCAGCGAAGCCCTCGCCACCAACACCTGCACGGTGCCATTCGAGCCGGTCTTCAGGCGAGTGCCCGAGGGCCACGACGCGCCCGCGATTGGAGACTCAGCGGCGCCTCGAACCGACACGATGCCGTCGTTGAGCGGCTGCACGGCGGCGATGGGCTCGAGCACGGTGGGGGTGGGGCGTTGACGAAGCCCGGTGGTCAACGCGACGCCGGCCATGGCGATCAACACCGCGGCGGCGGCGACCCAGATCTGCCGGGGTACTGCCCGTCGAGCAGGCACGGTGGCGCGCTCCATCGCGGTGATGGTGGCGAGCCTCGCCTTGGGCGTATCGGGCAGCGGCTGCACCGCCTCGAAGGCCTCGCGCAAAAGCGCAGCGGCTCGCTCTTCACCGGGGCTCATTGCAGTCGCTCCGAGAGCAAAGCGGTGAGCTCGACGTCTTTCTCGATTCGGGCCCGCACCTCGCCCCGCCCGCGCACCAACCGGGTCTGCGCGTTGGCGACGGTGATGCCGAGAATCTCAGCGATTTCTTTCAGCTCGAAGCCGTGCACGTCATGCAGCAGGTAGACCTCGGCGTGCTTGCCATTGACGTGCTCGAGGTGGGCCAGCACCCGCTCCACGGCTTCCCGGTGCACGGTCGTGGTGAGCGGCCCCGCCGCCGGAGTGGCCGGGTCGGGCGCGGTTTGCTCGAACGGAGACGCAGCGAAGCGGCGCTCGAGCTTGTCGCGGCGCATGCGCTGGTAGGCGGTTCGCGCGGCGATGGTGGCGGCCCAGGCATCGAGGCTGCGAATCGCGGGGCGGGCTTTGAGCGAAACCAGCAGCTCGACGAAGGTCTGCTGCACCAGATCTTCGTGGTCTGCGCCTCGCGCAGTGAGGCGCCGAATGGTCTTGCTGATCAGCGGGCGCAGACGGTCGTAGAGCGCGAGCGCGCTGCTGGCTTCACCCCGAGCGACCGCGTCGATGAGCGACTGGTCGTTCATCACCTCTCCGACCAGGCGGAGGGGTGCTCGAATGGCGGCGGTGCACAGCAGCAGCATCAACCACTCGAGTGGCACGAACCGGGCTCCATCAGGCAGCGCAGAGGTTAGAAGGCGCCAACGTACCCAACTTCGAGGCGTGCGGTCCCAGGGCCGACCGTCCCCACTGCATTTCCACCCACATTGACCTGCAGGGTGGTGGGTGTGAGCGCAAAGGCGCCGAGCGCTTGCAGCGCATGGGCGTGGGCCAACCAGACCCGGGCGCCGACTCCAACGCGGGCGACTGGGAGCCAGGTGGTGACCTGCTCGGCGCGATGGCTCAGTCGCCAGGCGGTGACGCCGCCCCCGAGGGTGAAGACCGGGGTGACGGTACGGTCAGGCACCTGGGCAATCAGCTCGAGCAGAGCGGCGGGCGCGAGCAGCTGTGCTTGAGAGGGTTGAACCAGCGCGACCTCGAGGGCGATGCCGATGCTCAGCCACGAGACCAGCTTTCGCTCGAAACGAAGGGCCAGCCCACCGCCCCAGGAGCCCGACGGCACATCGAGCGCCACCAGCGGCGCGGCGACGAAGGCCCACGCGGTGGGCTCGAGCGCCGGCGTGACGGGCTGCGCGACGGCGGGTGGGTTCAACGCCGCGAGATCTTCGTCGCGTTGGTGCGCCATGTTGGCAACCGCGAAGGCCACCGCGGTCGCGCGTTGGGCGAGGGCATCGGTGGGCGAAAAGCGGAGCACGCGGCGGAGGTCACCGGGCACGCGCGCGGTGTGGAGCAACAGCTCGGCCTCGGCGCCATCGGCAGAGAGCGTCACCCAAGCGACCGAGCGGCCGGGCGGAGCGGTCTCCCCGATGCTGACCTCAGGCACCCCTTCAGGAAAAGCGGCGGGCAGGGCGCGCTGCAGCTCACCTGAGAAGGGGCCCGCGAGCTCTCCAACCAGCAGAATCAAGAGTGTCACTCGCGGTAGCTCACTCCAGGTACCCTTACAGCTCAATCACCAACTGCGCGGTGGCTTGCGTTGAGCTCCTGGTGAGCACCTCGGTCGAGACCGCGCCCGCCAAGCCGGTTCGCCACGAGCCGTACAGCCGACCCAGCAAGAACGAGGTCAATCGCGCGTCGATCGCCAAGCTGACGCCGAGCTCATTGGCGCCCAGCGTCGGAGTGGGTTGCTGAAACCACGCCCCCCGCGCCTGCACCCGAAACCGCGAGCTCGGAGCGACCGCGGCCGCGAGCGACCAGGTTCTCCCGCGCAGCCAGCCGAGCTCTTCTTGGTACCCCGCGGTCACGCCGATGCGGCCCTGCCAGGTGCGCCACGAGAGCTCTGGGCCCATGAAGCTCTGAAAGAGTTGCCCTTGAATCTCCCACGCAAGGCCGGCGCGCGCGGCGAGGGTCAGGCTCGGCAGCAGGTCGAACGAGACGTCGGTCGAGGCGTGCACGCTGCGCGTCACCGGCAAGGGAGCTCCCACCTGCGCCACCTCGAGCAAGGGGTTGCCTCGATACCGGCCGCTCAGGTGCAGCCGAAACCGATCGCTCGGGGTCAGCCCCAAGTCGAGCGTGCCCAGCTCGAGAGAAGCCGGAGCCTGCTGCGCCGGCGCCACCGCGAACTGCGCGCCCACATGCGCGTCGAGCACCCGCGAAACCCACCCGTGCATCGCGGCGCCCGCTTCGAAGCGTGACCCGACGCCAGGCCGCAACGCCCAGCCCGCGCGGGCTTCGCCTTGAACCACCGACGATGTGCTGCCCAGGCCGTCGACCCATCGGCCCATGCCGTACGCGCCCGCCGCCCACTGACCGAGCGAGACGCCGGTGGTCACCGCATCGGGGAGCAGGCCTCCGTAGAGGCCCACTTCAGCGCTCGCCCGTGAGTAGCCGATTTGCGCGCCGTCGATCGCCAGCAGCCCTGGTGTGTACCTCGGCCGCACTCGCCCGACCCGCACCACCACCGGAGCCCCCTCGGGTTGCCAGCTCACCTCGAGCTGACGAACGACGCCTTGCAGCACGGTCGTTCGTGGCAGCCGGTTGTTCGAGGGCTTGCGCGACCAGACCAAAAGCGACGCGTCGGCGCTCACCGCGAACCCGGCGCCGAGCCGCTGATAGAGCGAGGCGTCGACTTGCTCGAGCTGAAATGAGCCCTGGGCCGAGCCCAAATCAGCGAACAGGTGATGCGCCAGGCTGACCCGCAACCGGCTGCCATCGGCCCGGGCTGCAGGGCCCGATTCATCGAACTCCACCAACGCCCACGGAGCACCCATCACGCTTGCTCGCTGCGCCTCAAGCTCTGCCGCCGAGGGCAGCGCGGGGAGCCCGGCGAGTGCTGCCGCGGTGACCCTGTCGACCTGGGCGCGATCGCCAGCGCGAACGCCCTTCGCGTGACACACGGCCGCGTGCTCAGAGAGCTGAGCAATTTCGCAGGTCGCCACCGGCTTCGAGGCCCGGGTGATGTTCACCTTCGACGACAGCGTGAGCCCATCGGCCTTGCCCCGATCCAAGTACACCGAGTCGGCGGTCACGTAGCTGACCTTGCCTTGCCCGACGTCACTCGGAGGCTTCACCAGCGACCACCCCGCGCGCTTGGCCGGTGCAGGCGGGCGCGTGACGTGCGCCGGCTTCGCCCCGGTTGCGACATACGCCACGAGGAGGGCCGCGGAGATCATCATGGGCCGTTGATCATCGCTTGGTGGCACTCGGCGCACTTCGCATCTCGGCACTGATACCCCTGCACCTGGGCGTGCAGCGCATCGGTGGGGAGCGTGCCCTGCGGCCCTGCGCATTGGTGCGTGTGGCAGCCGGAGCACGACACGGTGCGAGACGCGCACGCGTTGCTCGCGCTCAAGGGAATGCCGAGCCCGTGGCATTGCTCGCAGGTCACCGCGCTGTGCGCGCCAGAGGTGATGACGAAGCAGCTGTCGTGCGAAAACGTCGGGGTCACGAAGCGGGCGGGCTTGAAGCGAATGGCGCTGTGGCACGACAGGCAGTCATTGCCGAAGCCGAGGCGGGCGTGGTCGATGCCGGTGCCAGTGGTCTTCATCACGTCACCCTGGTGGCAGCCCACGCAGGCGACCGCGGCTCGGGTGAATTTTCGCTCGCGTGCGTCGGCATGGCACTCGAGGCAGGGCAGGGCCGCGTGGCCTCCCAGCAGGGGGAAATTGGTGCGCCGGTGGGCTTCGGGTGACTGCTCGCTCTCCCAGGTGCGCTCGTCGTGGCAGCTCTCGCAGCGCTGACCCAGGTCTCCGCCGTGGGCATCGACATGGCACCCGCTGCACCCGCGTGGCACCGGCGCGTCGAAGGTCGTCACGTGGCACTGCTTACAGCTGACCCTCGCGTGCTGACCCTTGAGCAAGAACCCGGTCGCGTCATGGTTGAAGCGCACCTGGCTCCAGCCGCCGGTCGAGTGACACGCGCCGCAGGCCGTACCGCCGTGACCACGTGGTGTGACGGCCTTCACGTTGACAGCCGGGCTCAACGTCAGCGACTTGGGAGCATCGGCGGCCTTCACCACTGGAGGTGCAACCGCAAACGCGCCGGTCGCGGCCAATGACACGCCCAGCACAGCAAGGACATGCCGAGTGCTCATGGCGCGAACCCCTCGAAGGCGCCCTTGTGAAAGTCGGAGTGGCAGCCTTCACACGTTCGAGGCGCTCCGAGGAAGCGTTGCACGCGCTTCGCCCCGGCCACGGCGACCGAAGGGTGACACCGCTCACAGGCCACCTGCGCATGTTTGCCCTCGAGCACGAAGTCGGTGAACGGGGCCTGGTGCATGAAGCCGCTCGCGGGTCGAAAC
>JANLPS010000082.1:0-3733 GCA_031367385.1 Archangium sp.
GTACCGCTCGCTCTATCGGCGAGTGCCACGGCTCTTCGAAGAGCTGACGCTGGCGCACGCAGACGGCACCTATTCAAGGCTCCTCGCTCGACTCGCCAAGGTCGACGTGTTGGGCCCTCGAGTAGCAATGGAACGGAAAACCGGTGTTTCGGCCGGATAGGGCAGGGTGACGCAGATCGCCCGCGTCGTGGGCGCCATCAAGCCGGCAGGGCTGGATGCTCTGGCTTTCGGAGGGGGCGTAGTCCGCCCCTTCTGACCGCCTCGGAGAGGCCGAAGTGGTACCGACCGAACAGGTTGATGTGAGCGAAGCCCATTGGCGAAAGCCTCCGAACGTCGGCCGGCAAGACCTGTCCGCCAAGCTCTCGCAGGTGAGCCAGCGCCGCATCGATGTACCGGGTGTTCCAGAGCGCGATCGCGTTCACCACCAAGCCCAGCGCATCGAGTTGGTCTTCCTGCCCCTCCCGATACCGCTGGCGGAGCTCGCCCCGTTGCCCGTGGAAGACGGCGCGAGCCAGACTGTGGCGGCCCTCCTGCCGATTGAGCTGCACGAGAATGCCTCTGCGGTAGACCGGATCGTCCACGTACCTCAGCAGGTGAACCGTCTTCGGGGCGCGACCGATTTCGGCGATCGCTCGGCCAAGCCCGGTGGGACGTCCACCCGCATGGAGAACGCGAATGAGCTCCGAGGCGCTCACCGTCCCCAACATGAGGGAGCCGACCGCCCGCAGGATGTCTTCCCAGAGCGGTCTGATGAGATTGAGGTCGAGTCGGTTTCTGGCGATGCGGTTGAGAGGGCCGTAGTTGGCTGCAGCGTCGATGCGCCAGAGGCGTGAGTCCCCGAGGTCGGCGATGCGCGGGCTGAACTGGTAGCCCAGGAGCCGGAAGAGCCCGAAGACGAGGTCGCTGTAGCCGGCCGTGTCGGACATGACTTGAGACGGCCGAAGAGCTGTCTCCTGCTCGAGCAAGCCTTCAAGAATGAAGGTGGAGTCGCGGAGGGTGCCGGGGATGACGATGGAGTGGAAACCGGTGAACTGATCGCTGGTGAAGTTGTAATAGGTGATGCCGCGCCCGACGCCGAAGTACTTCGGGTTCGGACCTGCGTTTATGGTCCGAACGGGCACCACGAAACGAAGGCCATCGGCGGAGGCCACCTCGCCACCGCCCCACTGGCGAGCGAGCGGGATTTTCGATTGGTAGTCGACGAGCCGAGCGTTTGCGCGGCGAAGTGTCTCCCCCCGAATGTAGTTCTGACTGACCCAGCCCAGGCGGTCGCGCGTGAGCGCGGGGGTGTCATGGCGGACGACGGGCTCGAGACCGATGTTGCAGGCCTCGGCAAGAAGAGTGGCGCACAGAGACGTCGACAGGTCTTCCACGCGCGCACCGCTCTCGCTCACGTGTGAGAACTCCTGCGTGAAGCCAGTCATGGCATCTACCTCCAGGAGCAAGTCGGGGAGGTCAACGAGCGGCAGAAGCGCGGCTACCCGGCGGCGGACTTCCACGAGGGAAGGGGGCTCTTCGAGCGCATCAAGTGGGCTGAGTACGAGGGTCTCTCGCTTGCCGTTTTTCTCGACGCGCACCGATGGGTTCGTCCCGAGCCGGTTGGCCGTTTGCTCGAAGGAGTGCTCAAGCTCGTCGCGGAGCACCTGCAGGAACGGTTTCGGGGTCATCGGCAGCTCAAGCATGCGGCTGACCTTGGGACGGGCCACCTTCCAGGCGACGCCATCGAGCAGCTGAGCCCTCGGGTCCCCGAAGTGCGTGCCCGTGGCCACGAAGATTTCGCGGCGTTGGATGCCCTGCCAGAACCGGTCTACGACAGCGAGCGTGTACGCGCGCCGGTCCACCAAGCCACGCTCGGCAGAAACGTAGCGCCGCCACGCCGGCGAGACGACAGACATAGCGACCTCGCTCACGGCGAGACTCTTCCGGCCCTCGAAGCCCCGGAGCGCATTCCATGCGTCGAGCACCGGCCGGCCCACCTTGGTGCAATCGAAGGCGATGGTCTCACTCAGCCGAGGAAGGACTCGGCGGAGCACCCCGTAGCGCCTGAGAATCTCGGCATAGGGGCGCTCATCACCCGGCTGCCGGGCCAGGGCTTCCACTGTTTCGACTGCGGCGAGCAGAGCCTCGCGGCTGACGGCAGCGAACGCTGCCTGTCGCGTTTCTTTGATGCTGGTGTGGTCGGGGTCGACAAAGATGCGGCAGGCGAGGGCGAGTTGGAGTGCAGCCGCTTCGAACGCCTTGAGGTTGCGCAGCCGTTTCTTTGAATCCACGCGCTCCGCACGGGCAAACGTCTTCCGAAGAAGCAGGTCGAACAACGCGAGGGCGTCATCGCAGGCGCGGGTCTCCACCACGCGGGCGAAGGCGAGAAGCACTGCTGTCCTTCGCTCCTCCGCCATCCGGGCAATTGCTTGAGCGCGCATACTCGTCGCCATTCGCGCGAGGGCGGCCACTCGGCTCACAGGGAGGAGGGAGAGGTCGTGATGGCCCACCCCGAGAGCACGAATCTCGCTCAGCCGCTTGAGGGCGGCCAGAAGCCCCTCCGAGCTGACTTTCGTCGGCGGGCGACGGAGTTTCTCGAGAGTCGACAGACGGCTTCCCTCGGGGATGACGAGAAGGGTTTCGAGGCGACGTCGCTCCTCCGGGCTCACAGCCTGGCTCAGGTCCAGCCAAAGACGCGCCTCAGTGCGTTCTCGAATTCGCGCAACGAGGCGGGTGAGCGTTGTCACGCCCGGGAGCAACACCCTGCGTTGGGCCAAATGCGCCGTGGCCAGGTCGAACAGGACGCTGGGCCGTTGGGCGCTGCCCCAGGCGCGGGCATAGAGCCACCGAGTGAGTCGGAGTATTTCGCCTGGCTCCGTGAACTCCCGATAGCCGAGCCGAGCTCGAATCTCGACCGCATGGTCCCAACGGACCTCGTTCCCGTAGCGCGCGAGACCGGATGCGACCACGTCCAACTGTTTGGCAAGGTACGTGACGACGCCAGCGGGCACTGCGTCAGCCCGGCTGAGGAAGGTACCGAGGAAGCGCACGGTCGCAAGCTGCACAGCGAACCCGAGCTTGTTGTGGTCGCCGTGTCGACGGTTGATGAGTCTGCGGTCGGCAGCGTCCAGGTGGAAGTACTTCGAGAGTTGCTCCTCGTTCGGCTCGCCAGCGAAGCGGGCGTACCGAGCTTCTTGCTCCGCCGTGAGAAAACCGACCGGCATGAGCCGAGCCTTTCGAGCCAATGACAGCGACCGACTCCGGTCGGCCGTGAACCCGGGTGACTATCTCTTGTTCGCCCTCAAGGGCGGCCCGGTTCGCGTTCCTGTGCGACGCCCGACTCGGTCTCGCAGCCAATCACCGCGCCTGTTTGGCGGCGCGGACCTTCAGCCGCACGGGCCGCTGAGCGCCTGGGCTGTGGGCCGTGCGAGGGGCAAGGGCACCGCTGGACCGGAAACACCGGTTTCCCGTTCCATTGCTACTCGAGGGCCGGACCAGGCAAACTGTTGCCCCGCCGCCACTTGGCCCGTCACCAGCATCGAGCCCTTCGACTTGTTGAAGCCGCCTGCTACTGCCTTGAACTCCGCGGTTGATTTCCCGCCGTAGATTGCGTCAGTGGAGACTGCCCAGCCGCTGCCGAAGTTGGCCTCCGTCGTCATGCCATCAAAAGTGCTGATGAGGCCAGAACCCAAGCCTTCGGGTACGGCGGTGGCCGCCGCGACCGTCTTTTCGACTTCATGCCGTTCGACGGGCA
>JANLPS010000083.1:0-2963 GCA_031367385.1 Archangium sp.
TCGAAGGCCTTGCGCCAATCGCCCTTGTAAAACCGAGGCGTGGTGCCCTCGTGCGGCTGCAGAATGCGGGTGATTTCGGCGACCCAGTCGACCGTCTCGTCGCGCGCGTTCCACACCAGGCCGAGCAGGCCCTTGTGCTTGAGCACGCGGTGCATCTCGGTCAGCGCCGGCAGGGTGGCGAACCAATGAAACGACTGCGCGCACACCAGCACATCGGCGCTCGCCGTCTCGAGCTCGAGGCTCTGGGCCGTGCCGTAGATCGCCTCGATCTCAGGCATCGCGCGGGTCAGCTCGGCCCGCATCGCCTTGACCGGCTCGACCGCGATGATCTTCGCCTGGGTGGCCTTGAGCAGCGCAGTGAACTTACCGGTGCCCGCGCCCAGGTCGACGACCGTCTTCTCGGGGCCCAGCTGCAGCGTGGTGGTGAGCCAGGTGTGGAGCTCAGCGGGGTAGCCCGGCCGGCCGCGCGCATACGCCTTGGCCTCGGCCGAAAACCCGGTCATCGCCACTGTGTGAACGTCGGTCATCAAGCACCCTGCGGTGGAGGTTGAGTGGGAGGGGCCACATACGACTCGTTGCGCCCGCGTGCCAGCCAGCCGGGCCTGCTCCGAACGAAGCCGATCAGCCCTTCACGCATCAGGCAGCTCAGCTCGAAGGCCCGCGCCGAATCGGCCACGCTGGCTGCGAAGCGCGCCGTCACCGTGCCGTGATCGCTGTCGATCAACTTCACCGAGCAGCGCTTGGCGTCCCAGATGCCGCAGTAGGGCTCTCGGGTCAGCATCGTCGCGAAATAGTCTCGCAGCACCGAGATGTCGGCGCTGAAATCGAGCTTGAGCGCCACGCTCGCCGTCTGCTCGAGCGACCCCAGCGACCAGTTCTCGAAGGTGCTGTCGAGCAGCTTCATGATCGGCACCACCAGGCGCCGGCGGTCCCAGGTGCGTACCACCACGTAGGTCAGCCGAATCTCTTCGATTTCTCCGTATTCTTTGTCGATGACCACCAAGTCGCCCAACCGCACCGGCTGGGTCATCGAGAGCTGAATGCCGGCGAAGAGCTGGGCGATCGACCGCTGAGCCGCGAAGCCGAGCACCACGCCCGCGATGCCGGCCGAGGCGAGCAGCGAGACCCCCACTGAGCGCACGAACTCGAACTGCAGCAAGAACAGTGAGCCACCGATGAACCAAATGCCGATTTGCGCGATGCGCCCCGAGACCTCGAGGTGGGTGCGAATCGACCGGCCCGCGGAGTCGGTGCGGCCGTCGCTCCGCTCACCGATGATGGCCAAGACGAAGCGCAGGCTGCGCTGTAACAGCCAGACAATGCTCACAATCGCGACTGAGTTCGTCATGACATCAGTCAGCCGATGGGCTTCTTTGGGCAGCTCCAAGGCCCCGACCGAGGCCCTGAAGAAGAACCCCGATGACAACAGCCAGAGCGGCCCATTGAGCGATGAGAGCAGCTCGTCGTCGGCAAGGCTCCGGGTGCGCTTGGCAATGCGCAGCCCCACCCGAAGCGCGAGGCCCTGCACCACCCGGCCCAGTGCGAGGGCCACCAGCAGCGCGATGAAAAGCCCAAGCACCTGCCACAGCTCGAGCGCCCCCAGGTGAATGCGGTGCGACCAGGCCGGCAGGAGGCCTTGAGCCTGGTCCAAGGCGCGTTCTTCGGTCGGTAGCAAGCCATTCGGCATCGTGAAGCCAGCATTAGGGGTCGGTTGCAGTCTTGGTCAACGAGGGAGTGGTCTGGTAGGAGTCACCACCCGTGGAAAAACGTCGAATTCTCATCATTGATGACAGCGAGATCACGCTGCAGATGGAAAAGGCCGTGCTCGAGGCGCGGGGCTACGACGTTCGCGCGACCAGCACGCTGATGGAGTTCGAGCGCGTGCTCGCCGAATTTCGGCCCGACCTGATTCTCACCGACATTCACATGCCCGAAGCCACTGGGGCCGACATCTGCCGCACGCTGAAGAACGAGTACAAGACCCAAGACATCCCCATCGTGTTGTTCTCGTCGCTCGATGATGCCGAGCTGGGCACCTTGGCTGAGCAGGTTGGCGCCGATGGGTTCTTGTCGAAGGCCCACGGGCTCGACGCGCTCGGTGAGAAGGTCGACGAGCTGGTGGAGAGCATTCTCTGGTGAACCGCGGCTCGCTGCTGCTCCTGGCGGTGGTGAGCGCGTGTACGACGGCGCAGAAGACTGATCAGGGCCCCGGCGCGGCGGTGCCTTCGTCGCCGGTGACGACCCTGTTCATCACGGCTGACCTTCGCGGGTACATCGGGCCGTGCGGCTGCAGCGAGAACATGCGCGGCGGCATTGGCCGGGCGGCGTTTCAAATTGCCAAGGCCCACGATGAGGGGCACCCGGTCATCTTCATCGATTCTGGCAACGCGCTCTTCGGCAAAGAGAACCTCGCCCCCGAAGCCGTGCCCCAGCAGGAGCGCAAGGCCAAAGCCCTCGCGCAGGCCTTCAGCACCATGGGGCTGACGGGCCGTGCGGTGGGGCCGCTCGACGACGCGCGCGGGGTTGAATTTCGGCAGTCGCTGGGGCTCACCGAGCTGCAAGCGGAGCAATTCGTGACGCGGGAGATCGCCGTGATCACCGTGCCGAACATCGAGCAGGCAAGGGTGCACGCGGCGCGCATGAAAGAATACGGCGCGAAGTTCGTGATCGCGGTGGTGCAGGCCCCGTTCGAAGACACCGTGCCGGCGATTCGCCAGGAGGGCGTCGGGGCTGATCTGCTGATCGCCGCGCTGGCCAAAGACGAGCTCTCGACCGAAGAGAACAAGCTCGTCGGCAAGAACGTGCGGGTCGCGCAGGTGCAGAGCAAAGGGCGCTCGCTGCTTCGGGTCGACGTGACGATTCGGGGTGAGGCGCCGAAGGTCGAGTGGCTTCGCGGCGCCGCTGATCAAGAGCGCGAGCTGTCGTCGCTGAGCGAACGCATCGAGCTGCTCCGCGCGCAGGTG
>JANLPS010000098.1:0-5927 GCA_031367385.1 Archangium sp.
GCCGTAGGTGTCGTTGACGCTCTTGAAGTGATCGACGTCGGTGAGAATGACCGACATCTTGCGCCCGTAGCGTTTGGCGCTGGCCAACGCCTCGTCGAAACGGGTTTGAAAGGTGCGGTGGTTCACCAGGCCGGTGAGGCCGTCGGTGGTGGCCATGCGCTCCATCTGCTCGAAGAGCTGCGCGCGGAGCACGGCCTGCGCCGCCTGAATCGCGATCACCTCGAGCATGCGCAGCTCGTCACTGTCGAAGGCGATCTTCTTCCTCGCTCCGGCGACGACCGTGCCCAGAATGCGATCACCCGCAACCAGGGGGAAAATCTTCAACGACTGGAGGCCGCGAATCTGGGTGTCGTCGTCGAAGATGATCTGCCTGTCCATCGCGCCGACATCGCGGCCGGGCAAGGGCGCGCCGTACCGAACAACGTTCGCCACCAACCCATTGTTGTCGGGAAAACGTTTCCCCTCGAGCGCGCGGCCCGCGGAGGTCACGCCTGACATGCGCACGATTCGATGCACGCGCTGCCCCTCTTCTTCCGCCACCAGCGTCACCGCGCAGAAGTCGATCGCCGCCACTTGCCGGGCGCTCTCGAGCACCGCGAGAAACACCTGCTCCGGAGACCCCGCGCGGTTCAGTTCCTCAATCGCGCGAAAGAACCGATCTTTTTCGTCACGCGAGCGGCGAATGTACGACATCACCCGCTCGACCTCGATCGCGCGCAGCACCTCGGTCGCGATGGTGCTCAGCAGCTGCTCATCGACTTCGGAGAACGGGGAGTTCTCGAGCCGATCAGCGACCAACACGCCGCGCACCAGGCCTGACCCGCTCTCGAGAATCGGCACCGCCAGCAGCGCTCGAACATCGGGCCCGCCAGGCTCGTAGTGGGTGACGCCCTTCACGTTGCCGTTCATGCGCACGGGCACGCCGCGCTTGAGCAGGGCGCCGAAGATGCCTTCACCAGCGGCGAAACGCTCGCGCTGCACCCGCTCGGAGCTCGAGCGGCAATCGTGCAACTTCAGCGAGCGGTCGTCGGAAGTCAGCAAGAACGCGGCGACCGTCTGGGTCTTCAGCGCGACCTCAGCGACCTCGAGCACGCTGCCGGTGGCGCCTTCGATCTCCTTGACCGCGGCGACCAGCCACTTCTCATGATCTTTGATGCCGGGAAAACTGTCGCGGGTGCCGCTCGAGACGAGGCGAAAGGTGCGCGCCCGCTCTTCGATCTCTTTCATCTTGTTGGCGACGGCGTCGGTCTCAGCTTGCCGGGCGGCGGCCAACTTCGCCGAGAGCACCAGGTGGTAGAGCACCGCGAACAGCCCGAGAAACGCGGTGCGCGCGAGAAACACGCCCCAGCGCTCGGGCATCGTGAGCAGAGCGTCGAAGAGCACGCTCATGCCGAGCAGCGTCGCTCCGGCCGGGCGCGAGAGAAATGAGACCAAGAACGCGACCAGCAAGTACACCGCGGGGAAGAGCTGTTCGCCTGCGAGGGCGACCACCACGAAGGCCGCGGCGATGAGCGTGCCTCCGAACTCGAGCTCGTCGCGAAAGACCAGCGGGGCGCCGGTCATCGTTCTGCGAATGCGGCGAATGATCGCCAGCAACCCACCGAGCAGCAGCGCAGCGAGCGCGCCGATCTCAGGCCACCCGAAGCCGTCGAAGGCCCGAAACCGGCCACGCGCCAAGAAGGCAAACACCACCAACACCGAGACGCCTGGCACGAGGCGAACCGCCGCCTGCATCCATTTCGCTGGAGTAAACGAGATCGGCTTGCTCGAGCGCATCGCGGTAGCGGTCATTGAGACTCCAAGCTGAAAACGATCTCGCCTGGGCGCACGAAGCCGAGCTCTTCGCGGGCGGCGCGCTCGACAGCGCGGCCTTCACCTCGAAGCGACTCGACCTCCCGGCGCAACCGGGCATTTTCTTCGACGATGTGGTGATTGCGCTCTTTGAGCTGCTGAACGTCTTGAGCGAGCTTGAAGTAGCGCCGAAAACCGCCTTCAGCGAACGCCGAGCCGGCGGCGAAAATCAGGGCCACTGCGAGTGCGGCCCAAACCACTTGGCGACGGCGTGTCATGCGACTTGCGAAAGTACCTGTCCGAGGGGGCTCCGCAAGAAAACCGCTACAGGGTGCAACGTGCCGCAACCGCTGTGATTTTTTTACTCTACGGGGCGCACATTTGACGACTCGCGGGGGTGCGAATCGGCGGGGGCGCTGGCGGTGCTGACCGAGCTGGTGAAGAAGCGGCTGAGTATCGCCAAGAAGCGCTGCACCGGAGAGCGATCGCCTCGGTTGAACGGCGTGAGGGCCCAGACGGCCAGGTAGACCCAACACGCCAAGCCGCCGCTGATCATCAAGCTGGCGATGAAGCCGACGCGCACCGGCACCACACTCCAGCCGAAGTGGGCAGCGATGGCCGAGCACACGCCAGCGCCCAACCGACCAGGAATATTGCGAGACCACGACTCAGCGTCAGCAGATGCGTTGCGCATAGGCCGCCCCAACGAATGGTCGCGGTGATCATTGCCGGCCTTCGACTTCGCTCAGGCCGAACGGAGGCAGGGGTGACGACGCTCGACTTTGCCGTTCGCGTTTCTGGGGATCACGTCAATCGCGATGAATTCACGAGGAATTTTGAAGGCGGCCAGGCGCTCACGGGCCCACTCGGTCACCGATTCAGGCTGCCCACGCCAGACCACGAAGGCCACTGGCACCTGCCCCCACCGCTCGTCGGCCTTCGGTACCACGACGATTTCGACAATCGCGGGGTGCGCGGCGAGCACGTTCTCGACCTCGGCCGGGTAGACGTTTTCACCACCGGTGATGATGAGATCGACCCTCCGAGACAGCACGGTCAAGCGATTACGGGCATCGAGCTGGCCAAGATCTCCAGTGGCGAGCCAACGCCCTGCTTCACCCGCCACCGTGGGCCCCCGCACCTGAATTTCACCGTCGACGATCTTCACCTCGGTGCCCAGCACTGGCGGCCCCGCGGTCTGCCCATCGGCCTCGCCCAGGCGCTCGGTCGTCACCTGTGAGCACGCCTCGGTGAGGCCGTAGGTCTGCAACACCGGCAACCCCATCGCCCGCGCGCGCGCCAACAACGGAGCCCCCATCGGGCCGCCGCCGATCAACACCGCGTGGACGGCGGCTGAAAAGCCACGGCCGGCGTTCGCCTCGAGCACCCGGCCCAAAGTGGTCGGTACCAGGCTCGCGTGCGTCACCCCACCCGACTCGAGCCAGCGCGAGACGCGGCTCGCATCGAATTGAGCCTCGAGCGCGAGGTGCGCACGCTGGAGCGCCCATCGATACGCCATGGCCAGCCCACCGATGTGAAACAGGGGCAGGGAGCCGAGCCAGCTGTCCGTCTCCGACGCCCCCAGGTTGGCGGCGCTGGCCCTCGCGTTCGCGGCGAAGTTGCCGTGCGTCAGCTCAATCGGCTTCGGCACTCCGGTGGTGCCAGAGGTGAACAAAATCGCTGCCGTCGCCGATGGGTCGCACTCGCGCAGTGACCACGGCAGCGAGGTCGAAGGCGCCACCGGAGGAAGCTTGCCTTCGAGCTGCACCACGGCTCCGAGTTGCTCCAGCAACCTCGCGCGCTCCACCGGGGTCAGCCGCGCGTTGATTGGCGCGAAAGCGGCGCCCAGCTTCGCGGTGGCCAGAAAAACGAAGAGCATCTGCGGCCGATTCCACGAGGTGACGGCGACGCGCGTGCCTGGTGTGACGCCTTGCTGCGCGAGCCACCGGGCCCACCCTTCGACGGCTGCGGCGACCTCGGGCCATGACCAGCTGGCTCCTTCGAAGGTCAACGCCGCCCGGCTCACACGCCCCACCCGAGCTCGTCGAACGCGCGAATCGCTCCATGAATCGGAGTGAACCGATCTGTCGCGACACCCGCGAAGAGCTCGAGGGTCGAGACGCCGTGCGCATAGGGGCCCGCCACCACCGACGCCAACTGCGCCGCCGCCGCCCTCGCGATTGGCCCGTCGAGCGACGTGGTGACGTAGCTGTCGACCGCCACCTCGCGAGCCTTCTTCGCCAGGGCCAGCGCGGGGAGCACCCCACCCAGGGTCATCGGCTTCAAAACGATCACCTGCGCCGCGGTGCTCGGGTACTGCTCGAGCACCTGCGTTGCCCCGGTGATCAGCGCCTCGTCTGCGGCGATCACGCACGGCACGGCCAGCCGAACTCGACGCATCGACTCGACGTCACGCGCGACCACCGGCTGCTCACAGAGCTCCAGGCGCAAGGCTTCGAGGCCGCGCAGCGCCGAGCGGGCCGCGCTCTCTGACCAGCCGCCGTTCGCATCGACACGAATTCGCACGTTCGGGCCGACCTCGGTGCGAACCGCCATCAGCCGCTGCGCATCGATGGTCAGGGGCCGCGCCGCCACTTTGATCTTCAACGTCGAAAAGCCGGCGTCGACGGCCCTCCGCGCCGCCGCGACCAGCTGCGCCGCGGTCACGCCTTCGAGGAGCGCATTGACTTGAATCGACTGCGCTTTCGACCCACCGAGCAGCTGCGCGATCGGCTTCTTCACCTTGCGTGAGAGGTACTCGAGCAAGGCGCCTTCGACCGCGCTTCGCGCCGCCGGAGTCTCTTTGAGCGGCTCGGTCATCGCCTCGATCTCGCCGATGGTCGAAGGCAGCGTGGTGACCACGAACTGCTCGACCGCCCGCTGACACGCATCGAGCGTCTCGGTGCCGAACTGAGGCAGGGGCATCGCTTCTCCGCGGCCAATCACGCCGTCGGCATCGAGGGTGACACGAAAACCACGCCGCTCGGCGATGAGGGCATACGCCGCGACCAGCGGGGTCTTGAACGTGAACGAAAGGGGGCTGAGTGCGAGCTTCACCGTGACAGCCCGATCGCGAACAGCACGCCGAAGACGAGTTGCAACCGTGCGGTGCCCGCCAGGGCCTGGTTCAACACCGCGCCCCGCTGCCCGAGCACCAACCGCGCCGGCGCCAGAGCCAGCGGCAGTGAGATCAGCGGCAACAGCACCCACGAAGTCGCTCGCCCCGTCGCCCACAATGCCACCGGCACCAACGCGCTCACCACGATCGTCGCCAGGTACTCGGCCTTGCCGAAGCCCGTGCCGAAGCGAACCACCAAGGTGCGCTTGCCGGCCTCGACGTCTGTCTCTGCGTCACGGGTGTTGTTCACCGCCAGCAGGGCCACGCCGAGCAAACCGACCGGCACCGCGGCGAAGAGCGTCGTCATCGTGAGCGTCTGGGTCTGCGCGAAGTACGTACCGCCCACGGCGACGAAGCCGAAGAAGACGAGCACGAAGACGTCTCCAAGCCCGTGATACGCGAGCGGAAACGGGCCGCCCGTGTACGCATAGCCAGCGAGAATCGAGGTGAGACCGATCACGACGATCGGCACTCCGGCGACGCTGACCAAGTACATGCCGACGACGAAGGCCGAGGCGAAGCAGACGAAGGCTCCCGTCAGCACGGTCTTCGGCGCGAGCCACCCCTGCTGCGTCGCCCGCGGAGGCCCGAGTCGCTTCGAAGTGTCAGCGCCCTTCTTGAAGTCGTAATAGTCGTTGGCGAGGTTGGTACCGACCTGAATGAACAACGCGCCGACCAGGGCCGCGAGGGCGACGGGCACCGAGAACGCTCCGTCGTGAAACGCGAGCGCCGAGCCGACCGCGACGGGCACCACGCCGGCGACGAGGGTCTTGGGCCGGGTGGCGAGCGCCCAGGCCTTCAGTTGCATGACTGCTCCTCAGGCAGGGGCTCGTGCGTCCACTGCGCGGCGAGAAAGGCGCGAATCTCGTCGGCGTAGGCGCGAGGTGCTTCGAGGTGCGGCGCGTGGCCCGCCCCGCGAATCGACACGCGCCAGGCCAGTGCGAGCTCGGCAGACATCGCGCGCGCCAACCTCGAATATTTTTCGTCGCTCGAACCGCTGATCAACAACGTCGGCACG
>JANLPS010000131.1:0-25880 GCA_031367385.1 Archangium sp.
TAGTAGGGCGCGACACTCATGTAATCGTGTTTGTCCCCGCTCGGCGGAATAGTCCGCCCCCTCGCTGCCAGCCGGGGTGCCCGTACAGGCGGGCGACATCGTTCACTTTCCCGCCAAACGGCACGTCGGGTACCTGTACCAAGACAACCCGCCGCTGGGGGTGCTCGACGAGTCAGACCTGCTGCTCCACACCTGCTGGGACACGCCGAAGATCGAAAAGCTCGGTGAGGTGGGTGCGTGTGCGTCTGCGCCGTGGAGAGTGCTGCGTTTTGCTGAACCGAAAGCCCTCGGCGCACGTACGCTTGCCCCGAATGGTGAACATCGGTAGCGAAGCGCCCGATTTTACGGCCCCCACCTCTCGCGGCGATTCGTTGACGCTCTCGAGCCTGCGAGGCCGGCCCATCGTTTTGTATTTCTACCCGAAGGCCTTCACCGGCGGGTGCACCTACGAATCGAAGCGCTTTCGCGACGTCTACCCAGAGATCAAAAAGCTCGGCGGCGAGGTCATCGGCGTCTCTCACGATGCCCTCGACAGCCAATGCAAGTTCTCGGAGTCGCTCGAGCTGCCCTTCGTCTTGGTGCCCGACCCCGAACGCAAGATCATCGACGCCTACGGAGTCGCGTGGCCGATCATCAAGATGGCCAAGCGGGTCACCTTTCTCATCGACCCGCAGTTCAAGATCTCGAGCTTTTCGCAGCACGAGGTGCTCATCAACCGCCACGCCGAAGACGTGTTGCTGGGGCTGCGGCAAATGCAGGCGCGCTCCGCGAAGGCCTGAAGGCGTTTTTTAGAGCGAGGCGAGCCAGCGCTCGAACTCGGGGTTGCCCCGCAGCGCCTTCAAGTCAGGGTCTGACGACGCCTTCTCGGCATCGGCGAACCCATTCTGCGCCGCGAGCACCAGGCAGCGCATCGCCGCCGCTGAGTCTCCACCGAGCGCCCACGCGCACGCCGCGGTGTAGGCCGCGCCCGAGGTCGGCTCTTCTCGAAATGACGCCTCGGCCATCGCCGCCGCCTGGGCGTACTCACCCCGCACGAAGTGCACTCGCTCGGCCGCCGCGAAGGCCAACGCCAGTCGCACCTCGGGCAACCGCCGCGCTTCCTGCTCGTGACCGGCGCGAATCAACGCTCCCGCCCACTCGTGGCGAATCACCGCGTCGCCGCTCTGGGCCGCTTTCTCCCACAGGGGCAGAGCACCGCGCTCGTCACCGGCCAGTGAATGCGCCGCCGCCAACGCGTGCGCGGGCACCGTCGCATCTTCGGCTTGCGTGAACTCCTCGAGCGCTCGGGCGCCCTGGCCGCGCTTGACCGCGACCCACCCGAGCACCGCGTGGGCCCGCGAAGCCAAGGCTGAAGGGGCGTGGGCTTGCAGCACGCCGGTCGCCAGCAGCTCGGCCTCGTCGAGCTGGCCCTCTTTCGCGTGCGCTTCGGCCTTCGTGAGGGTGAGCGCCGCCGGGTGCGCCGCCGGGCCGGCTGGGGCCTCGCCGCGCAAGTACGCTCGAATCTGCCAGGCCGAGCGAAACCCGTAGAGCGAGAACAAGAACGCCAAGATCGGCCCGTTGCCCAGCAGCCCGACACCCACCGCGAGCAGACACAGCGCGAGCGTCAAGATCTGCGCGAACAGGTAGCCACGTCGGCCGAAGAGCCGCATCAACAGCACCCGCGAGATGGCGCCCCCATCGAGGGGGGCAACGGGCACCAGGTTGAGCCCCGCCCAGAACAGATTGGCGACAAAGGCCCCTTCGAGCGCATACGAGAGCGCCTCTGGAGCAGCCGCACCGCTCACCACGACGCCCAGCTTCGCCAACAACCCGAAGGCGAAGCCGAACACCGGCCCCGCGACGACGATGGCCAGCTCGTGGTGCCAGGGGAGGGTCACCGGAGCGCCCGGCGCCTTGGGCAGGGTCTGGGTCACGCCTCCGAGGCCCATCAGCTGAATCACCGCGTTGTAGCCAAAGGCGCGCGAGGCCAGCGCGTGCCCGAGCTCGTGCACCAGCACCGACAGCGAGATGATCGCCACCCAGATGAAGGTGACGATGGCCAGGGTCACGTGGTTGTCGGGGTGGTGGGTGTCTCCTAAAATCGCCGAGGGCCAGCGACCATCGCCAGGCAGGGCCTGGGCAAACGACAGCGCGAGCCAGCCGCTGATCAAGAAGTGGCTCGCATGCACCAGCACCGGTATGGGGCCGACTCGAAAGCGGAACACGGGAGCGCACGAATAACACGGGCTTCGAGCCCCCGCTTCGCTCCGCGGCCGGGGGAGGTGACGGGCGGTGAATTGCGCGCTACGAGCCGCTTCAACAGATGCTTCCCATCGGGCCCTACACGCTGAAGAACCGCTTCATTCTCGCGCCGATGGCGGGGGTGAGCGAGATGCCGTTTCGCAGCCTCGCCTTTCGCATGGGCGCGGCGCTCTGCCCGACTGAGTTGGTCAGCGCCCAGGGGCTCTTTCGCATCAACACCCGCACCCTGCGCTACCTGCGCTACGACCCGGTCATCGAGCGCCCCTACTCGCTGCAGATCTTCGGAGGCGAGCCCGAGGTGATGGCCAAGGCCGCCGTCATCGGCAAGCAATACGGCGCGCAGATCATCGACATCAACATGGGCTGCCCGGTGAAGAAGGTCACCAAGACGGGCGCAGGCTCTGGCCTGATGTGCGACCCCGCGCGTGCGGGTGAAATCATTCGCCTGATTCGCGAAGCGACCGGGCTGCCGGTGACCGCGAAGATTCGCTCGGGGTGGGACGCGAACAACCGCAACTACCTGCAGATGGCCGACGCCCTCGGAGCCGCCGGCGTGGCGGCGTTGGCGATGCACGCCCGCACCCGGGCGCAGGGCTATTCAGGCCAGGCCGATTGGTCGCTGATCGCCGACTTGAAGCGCCACGTGGGCTCGGCTTTTCCCATCATCGGCAATGGCGACGTCAAGACGGTGGCTGACGCGACGCGCATGCACGAGACCACCGGCTGCGACTACGTGATGATCGGCCGTGGCGCCCTCGGCAACCCGTGGGTCTTTCGCGAGCTGCTCGGCGGCGAGAAGCCCGACAACACCGAGCGCTGCGAGGTGGTGCTGCGCCATTTTCAAGAGCACCTGGTCTTCTCGGCAGAGGCCCGGGTCTCGCGCGAGGTGCTCACGCCCGAAGAAGAAGCGGTGCGCAATGAGCAGGCCGGCGTGCGCTCGTTTCGCAACCACCTGGCCTGGTACGCCCACGGCTTGCGTGGCGCGTCGGTGTTTCGCAACCGCATCAACACCATCGAGACCAAGGCGGCGGTCGAGAGCGCGCTCGAGGAGTTTTTCTTGGGCACCGAGACCGACGTGATGGCGGCCGGGTCGGAGCATGAGCTCGATTATCGAACTGCGCTGGGCTGAGTCATCTGGGTGCTGACGCGTCGAGCGGCCTGAGGTAAGGGCCTACGGCCTTGCGGTCATTTCTGCCAGCCGTCGTCGCCGTGGCCGTGTTGGCGGTGCTGCAATTCGCGCTGAAATCACAGCCGTTTTACGCGAACCTGGCCTGTCTGGTCGGCGTGAACGTCGTGCTGGCGGTCTCGCTCAACGTCATCAACGGCATGACCGGCCAGTTCAGCATCGGCCACGCCGGGTTCATGGCGGCCGGGGCTTACTGCTCGGGCATGCTGTCGATTGGCCTCAAAGACTACAAGGTCGGGTTCTTGGGCGACGGCGTGTCTGATCAGCTGTTTCTGGTCATCGCGTTGCTGGCTGGGGGCGCCTTCGCCGGCCTCTGCGGCTTCGTGGTCGGCCTGCCCAGCCTGCGGCTCAAGGGCGACTACCTGGCGATCGTGACCCTGGGCTTCGGAGAGATCATTCGGGTCGTGGTGCAGAACAGCAATGCCTTGGGCGGCGCGCTCGGGCTTTCGACCATTCCCCAGACCGGGTCGGTGTTCATGGTCTGGTTCTGGGTCTTCGTGGTGGTGCTCTTCGCCCGGCGCCTGGCCTTCTCGCCGCACGGCCGAAACCTGTGGGCCATTCGCGAAGACGAGATCGCCGCCGAGGCGATGGGGGTCGACACCACCGCGTACAAGGTGCGCTCCTTCGTGGCCTCGAGCTTCTTCGCGGGCATCGCCGGCGGCCTGTTCGCGCACTTCGTGCCGTTGATCAGCCCCGGCCAGTTCACCTTCGTTCGCTCGATGGAGATCGTCGTGATGGTCGTCGCCGGCGGCTTGGGCTCGACCACTGGAGCCGTGGTGGCGGCGGTGTTCTTGACCTTGCTGCCCGAGGGGCTGCGCACCGTGTTTCAGAACCTGGGCGGCGCCGATTCGTCGCTGGCCTCGAAGGTCGACCAAATTCGAATGCCGATCTACGGCGTGCTGCTGGTGGTGATCATGCTCACCCGGCCGCAGGGCATCTTCGGCACGGCCGAAGCGTGGGATTTGTTCGGCAAGAAGAAACAGCAGAAGCCGGTGGGGCCGTGAGCGGCGAGGTGTTGCTCGACGTGCAGAAGGTGAGCATGGCCTTCGGCGGCCTCAAGGCGCTGACCGATTTTTCGCTGCAGATCTGCCGGGGTGATTTGCAGGGGTTGATCGGCCCCAACGGCGCGGGCAAGACCACGGCGTTCAACGTGCTCACCGGCGTGTACCTGCCGACCGAGGGCGCGGTGATGGTCGGCAGCGAGCGCATCAATGGGCGGAGGCCGCATGAGATCAACCGGCTCGGCGTGGCGCGCACGTTTCAGAACATTCGGTTGTTCAAGCAGCTGACCGTGCTCGACAACATTCGCATCGCCATCGCGGCCGAGTCGTCGGGCGGGTTCGACGCGGTTCGGCTGCAGCGGCTCAAGCACGGGCCCTTGCCCTCGCGGCTGTTCGGCACCGCGCTCGAGGCGCTCAACAATTACCGAGACTGGTGGCGGGCCTGCCTGCTGACGCCCGGCTTCTTGCGAGAAGAAGTGCGCATCACCGCCAAGGCCGATGAGCTGCTGCAGGTGATGGGGCTGGCGCACCGGCGCGACGAGCTGGCCAAGAACCTGCCCTACGGGGAGCAGCGGCGGCTCGAAATCGCGCGCGCGCTGGGCACCAAGCCCAAGGTGCTGCTGCTCGACGAGCCGGCGGCGGGCATGAACACCCGCGAGAAGGCCGACTTGATGGTGCTGATTCGCCAGCTGCGAACCCAATTCGAGCTGGGCGTGCTGGTGATCGAGCACGACATGAAGCTGGTGATGGGTATTTGCGAGAAGCTCACCGTGCTCGACCACGGCGAGACGATTTCAACCGGGGCGCCCGCGACGGTGCGCGCTGACCCGAAGGTGATCGAAGCGTATCTGGGGGAGGCTCCCGCGCATGCCTGAGCATCTGGGCACTCGAGGCAGCCGCGAGCCGTTGCTCGACGTGGCCGAGATCTCGGTCTCGTACGGGGCGATTACCGCGCTCAAGGGCGTCTCGCTGTCGGTGGGCAAGGGCGAGGTCGTCGCGTTGATCGGCGCGAATGGCGCGGGCAAGACCAGCACCCTGCGCGCGGTGTCGGGCATGCTCAAGCCCATCGCCGGCCACATTCGGCTGCGCGGGCAAGACGTGACGGGCCTCAAGTCGAACCAATTGGTGCCCAAGGGGTTGGCGCACGCTCCAGAGGGGCGCGGCATTTTTCCCAACCTGACCGTGCAGGAGAACTTGGACCTGGGCGCGTATCTGCGGCGTGACACGGCGGAGATCGCCGCCGACCTGGAGAAGAGCTTCGGCCTGTTTCCCCGGCTCAAGGAGCGGCGCGCGCAGCTGGCCGGCACCCTCTCTGGTGGCGAGCAGCAGATGTTGTCGATTTCGCGGGCGCTGATGTCGCGGCCGACGCTGCTGCTGCTCGATGAGCCGTCGCTCGGGTTGGCGCCGCAGGTGACGCAGACGATTTTTCGAATTCTGCGCGAGGTGAACGCGCAGGGCATGTCGATTTTGCTGGTCGAGCAGAACGCGCACCTGGCGCTCGAGCTGGCGCACTGGGCCTACGTGCTCGAGACGGGTGAAATCGCGATGCAGGGCACCGGCAAAGAGCTGCTGGCCTCAGAGGCGATTCGCAAGGCGTACCTGGGCGAATAGGTCGAGATTGTTCGCGTTTTCGCCCGAAGCGAACTTTCAAAGTGACGAACTTGTCATGTTGAAAGTGACGTCTCGGTCACTTTGAAAGTGACGTGCTCCTCGTCACGACGAGCGCCATCGCGTTGCTTTCAACCTGCGAGTTGGTAGAGCCGGGCCATGCGTGTTTTCCTCGTCGGTCTGGTTGCAGTCGCCTGCCTCGGGTGCGGCGGCGCGGTTCAAGCGGCCGATGCTGGCTGCCCGGCCACCTGGGCGGCGGCGCGCGCACTCTGCACCAAGCCGTGCGCGCAGAATCTCTCGTGTACTTACCCTGGGGCGGGCGACTGCCCAGTGACGGGGCCGTGCGCTGACGCGCTGCTCTCTTGCGTGCAGCCAGGCACTGCAGGCCGCTGGGAGTGCGGACAGTAACCGAGCAAAGTCGCTTTGGTTCGCGCCTGCTCAGTTTCGCACTGACGGTGTCAGCCAACGCCCGACGAGCGAGCGCCGAATCAGCAGCGCGTAGCTCGCCACCGACGCCACGCTCGCCACCGTTACCACCACCGTGAACTTCACCCACGCGGGCCACGGCTCCCGTGCGAGCAGAAGCTGCGTCGACACGACCACCGGGTAGTGCGCCAGGTAGACCCAGTACGACGCCTCGACCAGCCACCGAACGCCGGGTACAGGAGCACCCGGCATTCTCACCGCGAGCGCGAGCGCACCCAGCACCATCGCCCAGGTCGACAGGGCCCCCCACAGGTACCCAGGCGTCTGCCACTGCAGCGGCTGCGAATAGACCCAGCACGCTAACCCCAAGCCCACCGGCCCCAGCCACCAGCACCGCCGAAACGCCGCGAGGGTCTCTCGCTGCGCCCACAGCAGCCACCCGAGCGCGAAGAACGGCCCGTAGTGCGCGACCGAAGCCAGCTGCGGCACGAAAGAGAACGCTGGCGTCGCCTCGCCCAGCGCCCAGCGCGCGGCGAAGGTCAGCAGCGCGCCCAGCAACAACCCCTCGGGCCACCGCACCCTCGCGATTCGCACGCCCCGCAGCGGCCAGCAGGCCAGGCTGAACAGAAACGCGTACTCCAAGAACCACAGGTACAGCGGCCGCGCCCACCCGTCTGAGTGCCCGCGGTACGAAGCGTCGATCAGGCCGCGCTGCTCGGCCCAGGCCTGGGCCCCGCGGTCGAACGCCACCAGCAGCGGCGCCGCGACGAGCAACGGCACCAGCAGTCGACGCGCGCGATCTCGAACGAAGGCGCGCAGGTCTCCACGCTCGGCGACCAGGTGCGCGAAGAACCCCGCCAGCACGAAGAAGACCTGCATGCGAGCCGCGTGCAGCACGCTGCCCAGCGTGCCGAACACCACGTCGGTCGACACGTCTTGCACCAGGTACCAGGGCCCGATGCCAGGCACGTACGCGAAGCTCGCGTGGTACCCGATGCCCAACAGCATCGCGGCCGCGCGCACCACGTCGAGCCCGCCGAAGCGGGTCGCGGGCCGGTCAGCCATTACCGCTTTAGAAGCACTGCGTGTCGTAGCGAACCGTCAACGTCTGACCCGGTGCCGGCGCGGCGGTCGGGTTGAACTTGATCGAGTTCGTCTGCGAGTCGTACATCCACGTCGTGGTCGGAGCGGGCGCTCCGTTGATCAACACCTCGAGCAACTTGCCCGCGGTCTGATCGGGCGTGTTGTTCAAGAAGAACTGGGTGCGAAACCCGAACGCGGTCTTGCCCAGGCCCTGCAGCGCGGTCGCCCAGCTGGTGGTGCAGATCTCGTCGCGCACACCCGAGGTCGCGGTCACGATCGCGTCGTAGCGCATCACGTCGCCACCGCCGTCGTAAGTGCACTTGCCCGGAGCCGTCGCGAGGTACGGCCCGATGGTATTGAAGGTGAACATCGAGAGGCGGTTGAAGCCTTTGATGTTGATCAACCGGTTTTGGTAATACGAGACCGCTTGCGGCGATTGGTCACCGGCGTCTGAGACGATCACGATCGCCAGGTTGGCCTCGGGGCGCAAGAAGCCCGCGTTCTCGGCCGCGATCACCGGAGGCGTCAGCGCCAGCGTCGCCGTCTCGAGGCCCTGCTCGAGGCCGCTGCCGTTGGTGCCCAGGTTCACCATCTTCGAGAAGGTCTGCGGCACGTTGCGCGTCATCGGCGTCAGAATCGGCGCCACGCCGTTGGCCGGGTCGCGAAACAGCACGCCGCCAGGGGCCCGAGAATTGCTGGGAGGGCTCGTGCTGCACCCCAAGATTGGCAGGCAGACCTTGTCGCCGGCGTTGGTCACCGTCGTGCTGGTCACGCCGATTTGGTAGTCGACCATCGCCGAGGCCGCGTACTTGATGAACGAGGTGAAGTTGTCGGCGAGGCTGGCCTGCTTGTCTTCCATCGAGCCGGAGTCGTCGACGACGATCAAGATGTCAGCCTTGGGCTGCGCGTCTTGCACGAAGGTGTCGGTCTGCTGACCCACCGTGTCACCCTTGCCGACCAGGCCCACCAGGTACGTCACCGACTGCCCCGACTGAATCACGTTGAGGGAGATGGCCCCCGAGTCTGACCCGACGTCGATGGGGCGGTACTTGGCTTGAAATTGAACCGGCGCCGCGCCGGGGGCGATGGCGGTGTTCGGTGCAGGCGTCGACGAGAGAAAGAACTCCGGGCACGCCGCGCCACCGGTGCAGTTGGGGCCGCCCGCGGGCTGACCCGCCGCCGCTTGCAGGCTGAGCGAGCTGAGCTGGAGCGACTGCTGGCACACGTTGTAGATGTTGAAGGTTCGCGAGACCGAGTTGCAGCCGATTTTCACGGTGCCGAAGTCTTGCGGGTCGGGCGTCACCGCCAGGCACGACGGGCCGATGCTCGCGCTCAAGGGCACGTTGGCGGTCGGCGGAGGCGTCGGCCCCGGCGCTGACGCGTTGAAGCGCAGCACGCCGGTCAACGTGGTCAAGGTGCCGGGCACCGGGCCCGCGGGGGTCAGGCGCACCACCACTTGCCAGGCTTCTCCGGGGGCGAGCTGCTTGTCGGTCACCGGCCCGCCCACCAGGGTGAAGGCGGGGCTGGTGCCGGCCGCCAGGTCGACGCCCGAGAGGTAGCAGATGTCGTTCGCGCCAGTGCCCTTGTTGGTGATGGTGATCGGCAGGTCTTTCGAGATGCCCGGAGTCACCAACCCGAAGCTCACGCTCGCCGGCGTCACCTCGTAGTTGCACGGCGGCAGGGTCTGCACGTCGGCGCTGAGGTCGATGGTGATCGCAGGCTCGCTGGGGTCGTTCGAGAACACGGTCAGCTTCGCGCTCTTCATGCCCACGCTGGCGGGCTTCAAGGTGACCAAGAAGTCGACGAAGTTCGCGCCGGGGATGGCCTCGATGCCTTTGGACCCGTCGTACGCGCTGGCGAGGTTGATGGTGAACTCGCCGGCCGTGGTGCCCGCACCGGGCGTCAGCTCGAAGGGTGAGCCCTGGCCCGGCAGGTTGCCGATGACCTGGCCCAGAAAGAGGTTCGCGGTCACGTCGGGCACCGGGGGCTTGCCGCCCACGTTCTGCACGGTGACTTTGCGGTTGACGCTGCTGCCCGCGAAGTAGCCGACCCGGCCGAAGCCCAGGTTGGGCCGGGGGGTGACTTTGATCTTCGGGCCGCCGCCGGTGCAGGTCAGGTTGATGATGCCGCCGGGGGTCTTCTTGAGGCCGGTCTGAAACGAGAGCTTCGCACTGCGAGCGCCCAGGCCCGAGGGCGAGCAGGCCAGCTTGAGCGGCGTCAGGCCGTTGCCGTTGACCACGAACTTGGTCTCGTCGCCGCCCGCGGTGACCTTCTGAAAGAAGTCGCTGGGCATGGTGCTGGTGACCTGGGTGAGCACGATCGGCACGCTCGAGGGGTTCTTGAAGACCACCTCCTTGACCGCTTCGCTGCCGGGGTTCACGAACCCGAAGGCCAGCTCGTTCGGCGTCCACGTCAGGGTCTCGTCGCCGCCGTGACCGCTCAGGGTGATGGTCTTGTCGGGGCAGTTGCCGGGGCCGTGCGCGATGATCTGCGCCGAGTAGGTGCGCTTCTCGGTGGGCGAGAAGGTGATCAACACCGGCACGGTCGCCTTGGGGGCCACGTCGATGGCGCCCTTGGCGGTCTGGCCGAAGGTGGTCGCGTCGGCGCCGGTCAACTCACCCGCCGAGGCCGTCGCCGGGAGGGTGGTCGGGTTGTACATGTCGAGCGAGTAGCTCTGCGTCTCGCCCACCAACACCTGACCGAAGTCGATGGTGTCGGGCAATTCGCAGGCGCCTTTTTCCCCTCCGCCCTTCAAGGTGATGGTCGCGGTCGCGTCTTCGGGGCGCGCGCCTTCACCGGTCAGGGCCAGCTTGGCGACGAAGGTGCTCTTGAGCTGCTGGGGCGTGAAGGTCATCTCGAACTCGGCTTGTTCGGTGGGGTTGATGACCTTGCTCTTGAACTTCACGTTGAAGGCCGCGCCCTCGGTCGCTGCGCTGCCGATGGTGACGCCGTCACCCTCGACGAAGACGAGCTTGCTGAGCGTGAGCGCGCTGGTGCCGGTTTTGCGCACGGTCATCGTCAGGGTCTTGGTATCGCCGCTCAGCGCGCTGCCGAAGTCGTAGGTTGCGTCGCGGTTGATGATCTGCGCGCCCGATTCGTCGCGCCAGACCACTCCGATTTCACCGAAGTTCGAGCCGAGGCTGGGGTTCGGGCGGCAGGTGCAAGCAGCGCTGCCCATCATGAAGAGAACCGCGAAACCCAAGAACCCGCGCGAGACGATTGATTGTTGCTGCATCACTACTCCTCGAGAATTGAAGCCACAGCGACGCCCGGGCGCCGCTCCCGACCGTCAGGGGGCGCGCACTCTTGTCATGTAGGCAAAGAAGATCAACCCCCTCCTACTTGTTCACATGCGTCGACTTGTGTAGGACACGGCCCTCGCAGGTCTTTGTGCGGAGTCGGCGCACATCTATTTTTCGCAGCCCCTTGGAGCTCAACAATGTCGTTCTTTTCTTCGTCTTCGTCGGTGAAGGCCGTGGTGTTCGGCGCGGTCATCGGGTTCGTGGCGGCGTTGGCCCCCAGCTGTGGCAGCGGCACCAAAGTCGTTCGCTGCTCGGTCAGCAACTGCGATGGCTGCTGCGATGACACCGGCGCCTGCTTGCAGGGCACCAGCGACACCAACTGCGGCTCGGCCGCGGCCTCGTGCATCAGCTGCGACACCGGCCGCTCGTGCCTCAAGCTCTCCGCTGACTCGACCTTTGGCGGGCGCTGCAACGGCGGCACTGGCTCGGGCGGCGGCGACGGCGGCACGCTGGGCAAAGACGCGGGCGTCGGCGATGCCGGCGTGTGCAACCCCTCGACTTGCGCCAACGGCTGCTGCAACGGCTCGACCTGCGTCACCGTCACCACCACCGCCCGCTGCGGCGCGAATGGCGCGGCGTGTACGCCCTGCAACGCGGCGAACACCTGCGTCTCGGGCGCGTGCACCCCGTGCGCGGGCTGCGTCGACATCAGCACCGGTATTTGCCGCCAAGGCTCTGAGATGACCGCCTGCGGCCGCACCGGCGGCTTCTGCCAGACCTGCGACAGCACGCAGGGCCAGACCTGTGCCAACGGGGTCTGCGGCGGCGGTGCCACCTGCAACGCGACCACCTGCCCTGATGGCTGCTGCGACGGCGCGACCTGCAAGCCGAAGTCTGGGTACACCAACTTTCAGTGCGGCAGCGGCGCCCCCGGCGGCGCGTGCGTCTCGTGCAACACCACCTGCGACAAAGACGCTGGCATCTGCGTCGGCGGCGGCGGCGGCGGGTTCGACGACGGTGGCTTGAACTTCCCCATGTCGACCCCCTGCGACCCCAACACGACGCCTCCCTGCCCAGCGGGGGAGTGCTGCCAAAATATTCTCGGCAGCTACAGCTGCGTCGCCCCCGGCACCAACTTCGGTATCTTCGAAACCTGTGGAAGCGCCGTCAATTGCTTCCACTGCGGGGGTCTCTTCAGCAAGACCAAGTGCGACCTCCCCACGATGACCTGTAAGTAAGGCTCGTCGGGTCGAAGATTGAGTTTGAAGGCCTGGGTGGTACACGTGGTCGGGTGAGCACCACCGAGACCACGACGTTCGAAGCACTGGGCCTGCCGCAGGCCCTCCTCAAGGCGTTGGCCAGGGCCGGGTACACCGCCCCGACGCCGATTCAGGCCGAGACCATACCCGCGCTGCTGGCTGGGCGAGACGTGCTGGGCCAGGCCGCGACCGGCACCGGCAAGACCGCGGCGTTCGCGCTGCCGATTCTCAGCAAGCTCACCCCCGGTGCGTCGAAGCCGTTCGAGACCGGGGCCCTGGTGCTGGTGCCGACCCGCGAGCTCGCGCTCCAGGTGACCGAGTCGATGAAGAAGTACAGCGACGCGATGGGCGTCAGCGTGCTCGCCATCTACGGAGGCCAAGAATTCGCGGTGCAGCTGCGCCCGCTCAAGCGCGGCGTCGACGTGGTGGTGGCGACTCCGGGGCGGGCGATCGACCACTTGAAGCGCAAGACGCTCAAGCTCGACCGGGTGCGCACGGTGATTCTCGACGAGGCCGACGAGATGCTCGACATGGGCTTCGCCGAAGACCTCGAGGTGATTCTGAGCGCGCTGCCGGCTGAGCGGCAGGTCGCGCTGTTCTCGGCCACCATGCCCTCGCGCATCTTGAAGATCGCCGAGCGGCAGATGAAGAACCCGGTGCGGGTCAGCATCGCGCGCTCTCTCTCGCACGGAGAAGGCCAGAAGGTTCGCCAGGTCGCCTACGTGGTGCCGCGACGCCAGAAAGTCGAGGCGCTGCTGCGAGTGCTCGAGCTCGAGGCGCCGGTGAGTGCGCTGGTGTTCTGCCGCACCCGCGCCGACGTTGATGAGCTGGCCACCGTGCTCGATGAGAAGGGCTTCGCGGTCGAGGCGCTGCACGGCGGCTTGAGCCAAGACCAGCGCGACCGGGTGATGAAGAAGTTCAAGTCTGGGGCGGTGAAGTACGTGGTCGCGACCGACGTCGCTGCGCGTGGCATTCACGTCGATAATTTGTCGCACGTGATCAACGCCGACGTGCCGACCTCGCCCGAGGTGTACGTGCACCGCATCGGGCGCACCGGCCGGGCAGGGCGCGAGGGCACGGCGATTACCTTCGCTGAGCCGGGTGAGGTTCGGTTGATCAAGGGCCTCGAGCGCGCGTCGGGCGGGCGGCTGCAGCAGCTGCAGGTGCCCAGCGCAGATCAGGTGAAGTCGAAGAAGGTGAAGTCGACGCAGAACGCGGTCAACGCCGCGGTCGAGTCGGGCGCCGGAGCCGCGATGCGCGCGTGGGTCGACTCGCTCGGCGATGCGCTGCCCGCGACTGCCGCGGCGGCGATGGAGCTGCTGCACCGGGCGATGCACAACGAGGCTCCGGAGGAGGCTCCGGTGCAGACGGTCGAGCAGGCGCTGGCTGGCAGCCGCCATGACGCGGGGCCCAAGACGCGGCCTCCCAGCTCGAGCGCCGCTCGGGGGCACAGCGCCGCTGCGGCTCCGAGAGCCAGCGCCACTCGAGGGCATGAGTGGGTCGCGGCGCGCGGGGCGCCGGTCAGCGACGAGTCGGGCGCTGGCAGTGAGGGCGCAGGTCACTCGCGCGGTGGCGCGGGGCGGGGGTCGCCGGTCAGCGACGAGTCGGGCGCTGGCAGTGAGAACGCAGGTCACTCACGCGGTGGCGCGAGGCGCGGTGTACACGCGAGCGACCAATCGGGCGCACGTGACGATGAGGCGCCGCCTCCACGCGGGAGCGCCGGGCGCGGCGCGCAGGCGAGCGACGAGTCGTTCTCTCACAGCGATGACGTGCCGCCTCCACGCGAGAGCGCAGGGCGGAGCGCGCACGCAAGCGAAGAGTCTGGTGCTCACGGCCGTCGTGGCGATGGCGCGAAGAGCCCACGCGAGAGCGCCGGTCGCGGTACTCACGCCAGCGATGGCGCGAAGAGCTCCCGCGAGAGCGCCGGCCGCGGCACTCACGCCGGCGACGGCGCAAAGAGCCCTCGCGAGAGCGCTGTCCGCCGCGACGGGGCGAAGGGCCCGCGGGCGAGCGCTGGTCGCGGCGCTCACACGAGCGACGACTCGGCGGCTCACGGTGGTCGCAGCGAGGCGAAGGGCCCACGCGCGAGCGCTGGTCACCCGAAGGCCCATCGGGCCAGGTCCGACGAGATCCCCGCTGAGCTCGCTCCTCGCGCCAGCGTCGGGCTCGCGCCGCGCTCCACCGCCGAACGGCCGAATCGCAACTTCGAGATCGCCGCGGCCCACCCCCCGAGGGCTCTGCGCCCGAGCGCCGAACGGCCCCGCAAGGCCGAGTTTCAGTCGAAGCCCCCGCCCAGGTCTGGCCCGGCCGCCAACCGCCTCGACCCCAAAGCGATGCAGCGCGGGGGTGGCGGGTTGAATGATTTTCGCGCCACTCGAAACGAGGGTGCCAAGCCGCCTCCGTTCAACCGCTCAACGAAGCCTGCCGAACGCGAGTACGTCGACCGAGACGATGAACGCCGGGCCCACCGTGAAGCCGGCCCGTCACGCGGTAAGCCAGGAGATGTCGTGACCCTCTGGGTCAGCGCCGGCACCGATGCCGGCATTCGGCCGGGAGACCTCGTCGGCGCCATCGCCAACGAGGCCGGGCTCCACTCGAAGCAGATTGGGCCGATCGTCATCAACGAGGCGTTCTCTCTGGTCGGAGTGCCCTCGGTCGCTGTCGAGGCGGTCATCGATGCGTTGCACAGCTCCAAGCTGCGCGGCCGCAAGGTGAAGGTGCGGCGCGAAAAAACGTAGCGCCGCGGGCCCGGGCTCGAAAGAGAAGACCATGGCCCTGGCTCCCCTGGCATTGATGCTCTCGTTGACGCTCGCTGCTCCCTCCTTTGACCTGACGGAGTGGAACCGGCAGCGGCTCCAGAGCCAGTCGACCGGCATGTGGGTGCTGGGCGGGTGGGGCGCCGCGAACATCGTCGCCGGGGGGCTCGGAGCCGCGTTGACCCACGACGAGCAGCTGCGCTGGGTCTTTCTGGGTTCGGCGCTCTGGAACACCGTCAACCTCGCCCTGGCCGTCATCAACCTCGCCTCCAACTGGAAGGCGGACCCCGCCAGCTTCGATGCCAAGGCGTCGCTGCAGGCGTCGAATTCGAGCTCGACCATCTTCGCGGTCAACGCCGGCATCGACTTCGGCTACCTGGCGACCGGCGCTTTTCTTTGGCAGCGCGGCGCCTCGACCCAAGACCCGCGCATGGTGGGGGTCGGCCAGGCGCTCCTGATTCAAGGCGCCTTCTTGGCCGTCTTCGACACGGTGATGGCGCTGGTGCTGGGCGGTTTCACCAACCGGCTGGTCGACCACCTCAACCTCTCGGTCGACCAGTCGGGCCTGGGTGGCAGCCCTTCGCGCTGACTGCTTTAGGGCGCGCAGGCCGGTCGCAGCGAGGTCGTGTCGAGGTCGCTCAGGTCGAGCTGTTGCGGCACGCCGGGGTTCACGAACCGGCCACCCCCCGCGCTTGCCACGCGCTGCAGAACGTAGGTGCCAAACGAGAGCGCGTCGCTCGGAGGCATGCCCAACAGGTCTTGGCAGATGGGGCCACACGCATCGATCTTCGAGCGGTCGAAGAGCAGTCGCGTGTGCACCGAGATCTCTCCGGCGCCGTACGTGGCTCGAAGCGCGGCGATGTCGAGCGCCTGTTGATACAGGGCGGCCGGCTGGTTGCGGTCGCTGCCCGCCACGAACCCCGGTATGCACGTTTGCCCATTCGAGTCGGTGCCGCGCAGCGGGTCACAAGCGCTCGCGGGAGCGACGTTGCAGAAGGTGCCCGAGGCCGGGCTGTCAGCCCAAATGCCCTCGGGGTTCGCCGGGGTGGCGTAGCTCGCCGCGGCGTCGTTGGCGCTGCACATCGGCGAGGGCACGCCACTGCTGATCACCACCACCAGATACTTGGTACGCGCGCGAAGCGCCGGTTCGCTCGCCCTCAGGTCGGCTTCGAGCTGCTCTTTGACCAGCCCCAGGCCTCCCTGCAAATCCATCGCTTTGCCCAGCTGGGTGGTCAACTCAGCGGCAGCCGCTTTGGGAAAACCCGAGCTGACCGGCTGAAACGAGAAGCCGCGCGGCCCCGGCGCCCACCAGGTGACGGCACTCCAGACGTTGGGCTGCGCTGCGTTCGCCAACCAGAACTGCTCGAGCGCCTTGACTCGACCCGGCACGGTGACGCCCGCCGACATGCCGAACTGCTCACAAAACGCCGACCCACCTGCTTGCGCTCCCGGAGGGTCGATGATGCAGAGCGAGCCACGGTTATCGACCAAGAACAGCACCTTGACGGGCCAGCTGGTGAGGCTCGACTCCTGGCAGCCTGCGTCAACCTCCTGCGCCTGACCCGCGTCAGCCGGCTCGAGCGATGACAACACGTCTTTTTGCGAGACCGGCAACGCGCAGGCCCCGAACAGCATCGACAGAATCAGCAGGTGTGTGTTCATTCTGGCCTCCCAGCCGGCCGGTAGGTGCCACGAGCGCGAAAACCGGCTCACGGCCGTGCTCCCAGCCCCAGCGAAAGGCCGAGCCACCCGCCGATGAGCCCGGGGCCGGGGGCTCCCGCCACCGTGCCTTCGACGCCCAACACGGTCAGCCCGCTCTCAACGCCCAGCGAAATGAACCAGCTGCGCCAGGTGGCGATGCCCCTCAGTGCGCCACAGGGCCCGATCCACGGCGCCAAGAGCGAGGCGCCGCTGCTTCGCGCCGGGTCGAACGGAGTGCCAGTGACGAGGCCCACGCCGCCGCGCGCGCCAACCGCACCGCTCACGGTCACGGGGCCAAGTGAGGGCGCGGTGAGCGTGACCAGCAGCGCAACCGTCGCCGAGTCAACGGCCACCGTGCCCAGCGCCGTTGGCCGCAGCCCGTGGGCGCCTTCGACCTCGAGCAGGCCCCCGACCAACGGGCCAGAGACAAAGATGCGAGCGCCTCCACCGAACTGCCAGAGGTTGGTCGTGAAGACCCGCCGGGCGACCCCAAACGCCTCGAGCCGAACGGGCCCCGCCAAGCGAACCTGTTCGGCCGCCGCTGACCGCTGCTCGCTCGCCGGCGCCTCACCCAGGGGCTCAATCACCCGTGGCGTCGGCAAGGTCAGCTCGGCCCAGCTCGCTTCAACCAGCTCGGCGATCGCCAGGGCCAGGTACCGGGCCATCGTCTTGCTCGTCACCTGCTTGAGCTCGACGGTGCGCGCGAGTGACTTTCGAGTCACCGGGTCGTCGACCCGAACCAGCGCGCCGCCCTTCACGCATTCGACCGAGGCGTGAATCGGCGCCGAAGGCCCGCTGCGGCCGAGCTCGAGCCGTGTCAGCCTTCGAACCTCGGCCTCGGCAACACCCAGACACGGGTCGACTTGCACCTCGGCGGCGGCAACGGCGATGGCCAGCACCAGGCCGATCATTCAAGCCCGCCCTGCCGTCGAACCGCCGCCTCGCGCTGCCCGTGGGGAAACTTTTGCAGGTACTGCGTCGCCGCGCGCTTGGCCAAGGCCTGTTCTCCCGCGCGCGACCATGACTCCACGGCACGCGCCAGCGCGTCTTCGGCCAACGGCCCGTCGGGCGCCAGCCGCAGGGCCGAGGTGAAGGCCTCGGCGGCCTGCCGTGGCCGCCCCAACTCATCGAGCAGCACCCGGCCCAAGGTAAACGCTGCCAGGGGTGCCCGGGGGTCGGTGGGGTGGTTCGACACGCACAAGGTCAAGGGCGCGACCGCCTCTTCTGCATGGTGGCTCAGCCGCGCTACGTCGGCTGCCAACAACAACTCTTCGGGCACGTCGCGCGGAGCCACCTTGGGCTGCCGCAGCTTCACCCACGCCGCGTCGAACTGCCCACCATGCGCGAGCTCTTGCCACGTCGCGGTTGCCGGGCGGGCGGGGCGCGGCGGGGGCTGGGCCCGAACCGGGTGGGCCAGCGGGGCGGGCTCCGGCGCAGGCTCAGCCTCAGCCTCAGATTCTGCCCGGCTCGGAGGAGGTGAAGGCACCTCGTCACCCCCAGCGCTCCCCAGCTGGGTCGGAGGAAAAAGCCCCGACTCGCCATCGATGAGCACTCGCTCACCGGTCGGCCAGCGAACGCGCACGACTCCCTTTTCGACCGCGACGTGCACCTGTGCGTCGATTCGCTCGACCAGAAATCGGGTGCCGACGACCGTGACCTCGACCTGACCACTGGCCACCGACCACGGGTGGGCGTGGTCGACCCGCACCTCGAAGCGAGCTCCCCCGGCGACGAGCGTCGCGCCGGTGGCCGACCTTTCGACGACGCTCGTGGCCGTGAGCAGCTCGATGTGCGCGCGTTGGGGGGTAGGCCAGGCGAGCCAAGCGCTCACGGCGAACACGGCGAGCAGGCCGCCCACCACGCCGATGCGTCGAGCCTGGGCGCGCGCCCGCTTGCGGCGGTGCATGCTGGCTTCGACGCGGCGCGCCCGTTCTTCAGACCACTGAGTGTCGACGAAGCCGCGCGACGCCTCGACCCGGTGGCTCAGCGAGTCATTTGATTTCATCGGCGAGCGCCTCTTCAAGGGAGTGATGGGCTGCCGCGATGCGGCGTTTGGCGGTGGCCAACGAGCAGGCGCACAGCCGAGCCACCGATTCGAGCGTCTCGCCTTCGACGTGGTGCAGCGACCACGCGAGCCGCTGGGGCACGCTCAGCGTATGCAACACCTGGTAGAGCTGACCCAGCAACGCGCGCTGCTCGGCGCTCGCTCCGGGGGCGGTGACGTCGTGGCCCTTGCCATCGTCGAAGCTGAAGAACGAGGCGATCTTGCGTCGCCGCAACCTTCGCCCCGCCAGTCTCACCGTCAGGGTCGCGAGCCAGCCTTTGATCGCCAGCGGCTCGAGCACCGCCCCGACGCCAGTCAGCGCCGCCAGAAAGACGTCTTGCACCAGGTCATCGACCTCGTTCGAGCGGCCAAGCAGCCGAAAACCCAGGCCCGCGACGTACTCAGCGTGGGTCGCGAACAGGTCTCCGAGCTCGAGCGTCGGCGCTTTGACGACCCGGAGCGAGGCGTGGGCAGAGACCATGCGTGGGGCACAGTGGCATGAACCGCCCAAACCGGCTCAGGCCTCTTTTGGCTTCTTCTTCTGGTGCGTTCTCTTGTGCCGCCCCATCGGCTTGTCGGCCGGCGCCTCGACCACCCCCGCCGCCTTCGGCTTCTGCGGCCCCGGGTCGGCCTGCCGGGCCTTCTCGTCGGCCATCGCCTTGATGAACACCGGGTCTTCACGTGGCACCGGCGCGCGCGTCAACGTCGACCGGGTCAGCTTCTCAATCGCGGCGACGATCGCCTCGTCTTCATCGGTCACGAAGGTCGACGCGCGCCCGGTCGCCTGGGCTCGGGCGGTGCGGCCGATGCGGTGCACGTAATCTTCGGCCACGAAGGGCACGTCGTAGTTGATCACGTGCTCGATGTTCGCGACGTCGATGCCGCGCGCGGTGATGTCGGTGGTCAGCAGCACCTGGTACCGCCCCGAGCGAAACCCATCGAGCGCGAATAGCCGCTGGGCCTGGCTGCGCTCGGCGTGCATTTGCACCACCGGGTAGCGCTCACGCTGCAACGTCTTCATCAGCTTCTCGGCGCGGCGGCGGGTGCGGCAGAACACCAGCGTGCGGGCACCCGGTATCTCAATCAGCAACGTCAGCAGCAGCGCGTTCTTCTCGGCCTTGGGCACCTCGTAGATCACCTGCTCGGCGCCCGCGGCGGTGGTGCCGCTGACCGAGACGTCGACCCGAACCGGGTCACGAAGCGCCGTCGCCGCGAAGGCCTCGACCTCGCTGGCCATGGTGGCCGAGAACAGCATCGTCTGCCGCTTCTTCGGCAGCCTCGCCAAGATGCGGGTCAGCTGCGGCTTGAAGCCCATGTCGAGCATGCGGTCGGCCTCATCGAGTACCAGCACTTCGATGTGCTCGAGCGACACCGAGCCCCGCTTCAAGTGATCGACCAACCGCCCCGGCGTCGCTACCAATACGTTCGCACGCGCAAGCGAGTCGATCTGCGCATCGATGTCGACGCCGCCGATCAGCGACACCACCGTCAGCTGATGCGCGGCGGCGAAGGCTTTGGCGTGCTCGGCGAGCTGCAGGGCGAGCTCGCGCGTCGGAGCCAGCATCAACCCCAACACGCCGCTCCGACCCGAGAGCCGTTCGGTCAGCGGTACCACGAAGGCCGCCGTCTTGCCGGTGCCAGTAGCGGCGCACGCAATCACGTCGCGGCCCGCCAACGCCGGAGGTATCGCCTGCACCTGCACCGGCGTCGGCGACACGAACCCCACTTCACCAAGCGCGCGCTTGGTCGCCGCCGAGATCGCCAAGTCGCCAAAGTTGCCTGCTGAAGCCATACCGCCCCTTACATCGTCGGAGCGCCCGACGCCGCTGTTCTCGCCGCCGCGCGCTCATCGGAGTGTCGGGTTCGTCGCCCACGGCGCCGAGGAGGCGAGGCAGGCTGCCGGGCGACCGAGCGCACTGTGCTGCGGTTCACGGCCCGAGCCTGCCCAGATACACCCCGGCGTCGCTCGACGCCTTGAGCGCGCCGGAGCCCAGGTCGACGCCCGAGACGGTCTCGCCAGCGACGTGGGGGGCTCCGCTGCCGTCGATGCCGAGGGCCCGCACGCTGCTGCCGCGCAGCGTAGAGAGCTGACGAACTTGAAGCACGTCTGCGCGACCGGCCGCGGGAGCGCTCAGGTGAACCAGGAACAGCCCGGCCCCACCATCGGCGCTCACGGTCGCCCCGCCCAGCGTCAGCCCGCCACTGGTCTCGGCCGCGAGCCACAGCGACCCGTCGGGGGCGATTTGCAGGCCGCGAACGCGCTCGTCACCAGTGCCTCCGATGACGAGCTCCGAGCCCGGGTCAGGCCCGAGGTCGCTCGTTCTCACGCGGGTGACCAAGACATCGGTGCCTCCGGCTGCGGCGTACGTCGCCGAAGCGAGCGTGAGCGTGCCTTGAAAGGTCTGCGCGAGCCAGAGGTGGCCCGAGCGAGCTGCGAGCGCGCCCGAGCTCTCTGCCCCCGGGTCGAACCCCGGGTACCGGTTGATGCGCGAAAAGGCGCCGCTCGCCGAGACCTTGGCCAACGTCAGCGAGCTTGGGCCCGCGACCGACCCGAGCGGAGGAAAGCTGCAGGCGCGGCTCCCGAGCTCGCCGAGGAGGTAGAGCGTGCCGTCGTCGTCGAACGCGAGCGCTTCGGGCCCGTGCATCGTGTCGTCTTGGGCATTGCCGCAGTTGGTCTGCTGCGACCACAGCAGCGCGCCGTTCGATGAATACGAGAGAAAGACCCACTCACCATAGGTGCCGTTGCTCGTGGGGTTCGCATCGAGCGCCCAATTGGAGCGCATCTTCGCCGCGACCACCGCCGAGTCGTTGGTGGGGCTGACGGCGAGGGCGGTCGCCTCGAAGAGTGGCCAGACCGTGCTCAGGCCGGCCTTGGCGTAGTGCATCCACTCCAGGCCGCCGCCATCTGCGGAGTACTTCACCAGCGCCGCGACGTCGGTCGAATTCTCGGCGCTCACCTGAGCGGTGGGTGAGAACGCCGCAGTGGCGGTCGCGGTGCCGCGGGGGAGCAACCGCACGAGCGAGAGCACGTTGCCTCGAGAATCGAATGCCACGGCCTTGCCCTCAGCGTTGTCGGCACCCGCGACGTGGCTTGCTCTCGCGGTGCCATCGGGGCCGTAGACCGCGGTGTAGACGTCGAAGTACTGCGCGTTCCAGACCGACGTTCCGCCGAAGACGCCGTCTCCGGTGAAACCGCCGGTGATTGCCACGTCACCCCTTGGGGTCACCGCCAGCGCGGTGACGGTCTGGCGCGAGGTCGAGAAATTGCCGTTGATTCGAGACCACGGGCTGCCAGCGAAACCCGCATCGAAGGCGCCCGCATCGCGCGTACCGGCGTCGGTGGCGCCTGCGTCAACCGCTCCGGCGTCTCTGGTGCCGCCATCAGGAGCCCCCGGCCCCGAGTCGGCAGACCCGCCATGCGTTGCTCCCGCATCGAGCTTTGCATTGGCCTCGTACTCGGCCCAGGGCAGGCACGCGCTCAGGGTAAGGGCGACCACCAACACCGGCTGCGATGCGTGCCTCAAAACGCACCCGTCACGCTGGCGAAGGCGCCGGAGCGAGTCGGTGCGATCGAGACGGTGACGGGGCTCGCAGGGGTCAGCGCGAACCACACGACGCTCGCGGCGATCGCGGCGCCGCCGGTCACCATCAGCGCGAGGCCGACCTTCTCGAAGGTTTCTCCGCGGGTGCGAGTCGCCGAGACGTCGGCGGCCGAGGCGAAGGTCTGCGTCTGGAGCTCGGTGGCAGGCCCGTTTCGCTGCACGAAGACCACGGCGCCGCCGATGGCCGCCAGGCCTCCGACGATCGCGGGCACCCAGGGCACGATGCGCGAGGGCTGCGCCGGGGCGAGCGCGACCTCGGGGCCAGCCGTCTCGGTGCTCCCGGCGTTGGCCCGCTCGGTGGTGGACACGTTGGTGTCGCCGGTGCTGCCGGCGTTGGCGGGTCCGCCGCGGTCCGTGCTCCCGCGTTCGGTGCGCTCGGCGTTGGCGGGTCCGGTGCGGCCAGTGGTGCCGGCGTTGGCGGTGCTGCCGCGATCAATGTTGCCGGGGTTGGCGCGTCCGGAGCCGGCGCGCTCGGTTTCTCCCGTGCCGCCGGGCTCGGTGATGCCCGCATTGGCTCGCAGCTGACGGGCCAGCTTGGTCGCCGCTGCGTCGAGCCAGTCTTGCAGCGCGTCGACGGTCGGCGCCCGGCCCGACATGCTGGCGATCGATTGCGCATTCGTTGCGGAGGTGACGCGCAGGCTGACGGTGTAGCCCGAGCCTGCCCGCACGACGCTCGCGAAGAGAATCGCATCGACGCCGAGGGCCCCTGCAAGCTCGGCGGTGCAGCTCGTGGCGCTGCAGCCCAGGAGCTGCTTCTGGCGCTCGAGCCCCAAAAACGCGGCGACGTCTTTTGACGAGGTGACCTTGATGCCTGCACTCGAGAGCAGGTCGAGAAAGCGACTCTCGAGGGTGCTGGCCAGGGCCGCGTCGAGGCCTGACGAAGCCCAGTCGGTCGAGGCGACGGTGGGCTGAGTGGGTGCTGCCGAGAGCAGGGTCAACAGCGCGAGGGCATGAGTGAACACTGGAGGCAAACCTATGCCCACCCCGCCGTGCCTCCGAACGGAATCACCTCAACAGGCCAGCGAAGGCGCGGCACACATCGGCGCTCTGTGTGCGACGCCCGAAGAGACGACATCGCACATGCGGCGCTGGGGCTTCGCGTCTCGCGCTGCATGTAACGGCAGTTCACCTTCACCCAGAGCAGCGGCCGTGGCCCACAAATCGCACAGCCTGCCACCACACGCGTCGACACCCTTTGTCGCGCTCACTTCGCCTCTGGAGCTTTCATGCTGACTTCATTGCCGCGCCTTCGCGGTGCGCTCGCTGCTGCCTTGATGCTGGTCTCGTGCGGTCTCAACCCGGTCGACGTCACCGAAGACGGAGAAGGCACCACCAAAGCCGACGAGTCGACCGCCACGAGCGAGACGCTCACCACCGGCAGCCGGGTGCACCTCTTCCCGAAGATCTCTGAAGGCAACGCCCGTGTCAGCCCGACCCTGAGCGCGCACCTCACCTATTACGGAGGCAAGGTCATCCCCAACGTGAAGGCGTACTCGGTCAACTGGGGTTCGGCGGTCAATTCGCGCATTCAGACCGGCATGCCGAACTTCTACGCCGCCATCGGCGCCAGCAACATGTTCACCTGGCTCGGCGCTGAGTACTCGACGGTCGGCCTCAACGGCCAAGACGGCCAGCCCGGCTCGAACCAGACGCTGGGCGCTGGCAGCTCGGGCGGCTCGTTCACGATTACGCCGTCGACCACCAGCAAGACGCTCACCGACGCGCAGATTCAGGCCGAGATCAGCGCGCAGATCGCTGCCGGCAAGCTCCCCGCGGCTGACGACAATGCGTACTACGGCATCAATTTTCCCAAGGGCATCACGATCACCGACCAGGGTTCGAGCTCGTGCGTGCAGTTCTGCGCGTACCACGGCACCTTCAAGCGGGGCTCGCAGAACGTGTATTACGGCGTGCTCCCCAGCGTCGAGAGCGGCAGCGGGTGTGAGACGGGGTGCGGCTCGAACTCAGACTTCTTCAACAACGCGACCTCGGTCGCCTCGCACGAGTTGATCGAAGCGGTGACCGACGCCGAGGTCGGCCTGGGCACCACCGTCACCCGCCCGCTGGCCTGGTACGACGCCACCAACGGAGAGATCGGCGACATCTGCAACGCCTCGCAAGGCACCATCACCGACGCGGCGGGCACCAGCTGGGTCATTCAGAAAGAATTCGATAACGCGACCAGCACTTGCATCGCGACCAAGTCGGTCAGCTCCGACTTCACCATCGCGGTGACTCCGGCGAGCGGCACGGTGGCGCAGGGCTCGACGGCGAGCTTCACGGTCAAGACGACCAACGTCGCGGGCAGCCCTTCGATTGCGCTGAGCGCGACCGGGTTGCCGTCGGGAGTCACGGGCGCGTTTTCTCCGGCGACGGTCACCGCGGGCGGCAGCTCGACCTTCACGGTGACCGCGAGTGCTTCAGCGGCGACTGGCACGGCCTCGGTGAGCATCAAGGGCACTGCGTCGGCGTCGTCGCACTCGGCCAGCGCGAGCTTGACGGTGACCTCGAGCGGCAGTGGCGGTGGCGCCGGTGGCGGCACCGGAGGCGGCGCGGGCGGTGGCGGCGGGGGCGGCACGACTGACCCGGCGCTGGCCATTGGCACCCCCATCGCGAACCTGGCCGGGGCGTCGGGCTCGACCAGCTTCTGGCAAATCACCGTGCCGGCGGGCCTCACCTCGCTCAAGGTCGCCATCACCGGCTCGTCGGCTTCGAGCAACGACGCCGACCTCTATGTGCGCGCTGGCTCGCACCCGACGACCACCACCTACGACTGCCGCCCCTACAAGACCGGGTCGAACGAGAGCTGCACGTTCAACAAGCCGGCGGCGGGCACGTACTCCGTGATGCTGCGCGGTTACACGGCCTACTCGGGCGTGACGCTGAGCGCCAAGTAGCGTCGGCGGGGGTGGCGGGTGGTCCCCGAGGGGTGCCGAGCGCTCCCTGCGGGTGTCGCGGGGGTCCGGCGGGGGGTGGTGGGTGCTCCCGCCGCATTTCACAGCGCGGCGGCGGGGTGGTGCATCACAACGGCGGGGTGGTTCACGCGGCCGGCGGGGTGTTGCGGGTTGTGATGGCAGTGATTTCTGCGCTCGCCGCAGGGGTGGGTGCCCTCCCCGCAGTGATTTCTGCGCTCCCCGCAGTGGTGGGTGCGCTCCCCGCGCCGGTGGGGTCAGTCATCGCAGTGTCGGAGGGGCTTTGATGAAGGCGGGTGGTTGGTGTTCGAGGGCAGAGCCGACAACGACCAGCTCCATGGTGCGAGCGGCGAATGTCCTGATGAGGTGTCCTCCCCGCGAAGGTTTTCCGGATCGACAGGTCTGCTTACCACCGGCGCTCGAGGCGCCACACGCGAGTCCTGAAGCGGAGGTCGTAAGCGAAGCTGTCGATCTGAAATACCTCCGCGCCGCGGTGGTACTGCGTCACTCCTGGCCACGGCGCTCCTTGCGCCCTTCGTCTTGCACGGAATCGGCTCTGCGTGAATGCGCAACGCAGTTGTCATTCTGAAATCACCCGCGCCCGGGCGACACCTCGTCACTCTGGCGCTCGCGGCGAAGGGGCTCGTCTATGTGGCAGCGCGGAGGGTCAACCCCGCTCCCTTGCGCCTTCGTCGTGAACGGTATTTTGGTCGGGGGTGTGCATGGCGAGGGCGATCCTGACGGGTGCCCTCCCGGCGCGATGATTTCGAAATGACAACTGCGTTTCCCATTCGCCCGGCGACACTTCGTCACTCTGGC
>JANLPS010000137.1:0-34386 GCA_031367385.1 Archangium sp.
GATCCCCCAGCCGGCGGCTCCGAGCGCGCCCCCGGCGACGGGTGGAGCGACGCCTCCTCCCGGCGGTTGGGCCAACACCGGTACGCCCTCGCGCAACCCGGCGGCTGCTGCTGCCGCGGCGGCAGCAGGCAAAGGGGCTCCGACTCCGCAGACGCCCGCGGCCGTACTCGAACAGAAGTACCCGGCAGCGGTTCAGGCGCTGAGCGCCCCGGTCGTCAGCGCGGCGCAAGTCGACTTCATTCGCGACTTCTTGGGTGAGATCAAAAAAGGCGACCCTGAAGTGGCGCGCACTCCGAAGTTCCAAGATCTCTTGAACCGGCTCGACGACGCCGACAAGAAGATCGATGCCGGTCAGAAGAGTGTCGACTCGACGGTGCAGCAGATGGTGGCCAAGCTGAAGACCGGCGCGGTGAAGCCCGAAGAGGCGACCGCGATGTTTCAGTCGTTGAATAAGCTGGCGCCGATGATTCGCGATCAAGAAGCCACCTTCGGAGAGGTCGTGCCGTTGCTCGAGAAGGCTGGCGGAACGCCACCCCAGCAGGCGCCCGAGGGGACCCCCCAAGCCGGGCCCGCTGGCAACCCCGCGAACGCGGCTCGAGCGAGTGGCAACGTGCCCGCGGCGACCGCCACGGGAGCGCAACCTGATCAGGCCGCGATCGAAGCGCAGGCGATGAAGCTTCTGGAGACCATGCTCACCTCAGAGAAGGTGCCGAGCGACCTTCGTGCCATGGTCAAGGAATCGCGCTTGCTGTCTAAGGCGGGCAAGCCTGACGAGGCGCAGGCGCTCTTCAACAAGGCGATGGACGACAAGCGAATGAAGGCCTTCATTCAAGAGTACGCAGCGCAGAGGTAACGGCGCTCGGCTACACGCCGGCTCGATCGCGCTCATGCTGAGTCGGCATGAGCAGGTCACCGCCGGTCACTGCAGCGAGGGCCGGGTTCGCGACCGCCTTCGCTACCAGAATCTCAGCTGCGACGACCGACATCGCTGGGCGAACGAAGACGCGTACCAACGGTACGTTGCCCAGGAGCCGGGCGACTGAGAGCCCGACGAAGGCTCCGAAGTCGAGCTCGACGGCCTTGGCGGGCGAGAACATCGACTGCGTGGTTCGAACCCAGAGCCAGGTCACGAGGCGTGGGCCCCACCAGCGAAACCCGGGCACTTTTTCGGTGACCCACATCCACCAGCGCAGAGGGGCATTCGGGGGCGCGGTTCCCTCCCAGACCCAGGCGCGCGCGGTGCGAGCCGCCGAGAACACCGTCCACCAATAGAACGTCCACACGCCGGTGAGCACTGAGCTGAGCCACCCTGCCCCGGTGGCCGACGCCAGCAGCAGCACCGGCCCGGCAATCACGAACCCCGGTATCAACACCAGCACGCCGCGTATGCGTCGACGCAGCTTTCGGCGCAGCCACTGCCAATCGATGCGAACGCGAGGCTGGGCGTCGTCTTCTTCGGGCTCGATGCCCGCCAGCAGCGACAGCTCTCGCGAGGTGCGATCTTGGTAGTCACGCGCGAGCGCGAGCACGACCCACTGAGCGGCGAAGATGGTCGAGACCAGCAGGGCCCAGAAGCGCTCCCACAAGGGCAGCTTCGCCTCTTCGTCGTCATCGTCGAGGTCTTCAGCAACCCTGGCTTCTTTGGTCTTCTGACGGGCGGCCTGCTTCTTCGCCTCGTCTCGAACCTGCTTCATCGCATCGCGTATCGCCCTCTTTTGCATGGGGTCGGTGACGTGCTTGCCGTCTTCGGCGAGCCCCTTCGCGGCCTCATCGAGCGCCGCAGCGAGCTCGGCCTCGGGTGGCCCGGGAGGTGCAGGAGGCGCCGTCGCGGGCTTGGAGCGGTCGGTTTGACGCAAGCGCTCAGCCGCCTCGTGCATCGCTGACTTCTGCTGCGGGTCATCGGAGGCCTCGGCCTGTTCGTCGAGCTGGGCAGCGACGCGCTCGCGTATGGCGGCGGCTGGGCTCGCAGGGGCTTCGGAGGCCTCGTTTTCGGCGTCGGCCTCATCGGGGCTGGGGGGCACCTCAACCGGAGCGGCGACGGGCGGCGGCTGCGGCGGAGTGGGAAACGCACGCCGCGCTTTTTGCTCGATTCGTTTTTCGACGAATTGTTGGCCCCGGTACGCGACCACAGCCCCGGTCAGCAGCACGGTGGCGAAGAGTTGAACGAACGCAGCCCGGAGCGCCCGCCGAAAGGCCGGTGGGTTGGCGCGGAGCCCGACGAGCAGCCGCAAGGGCCTCAAGAAACCCCACATGAACCGCTCGCCGAAGACCCGAAGGTTCATTTGGGGTGTGAGGTCAGCCGACCTGCTCCGCGTAAGTCATGACCAGATACAGTACGGCTTCGCTGCCGCCGGCATTGCGATATTCGTGTGCTGAATCAGCCTCGAACAAGATCGCGTCACCCGCCGAGAGCTTGTGGGTCTCACCGCCGGTCACAATCTCGACCGAGCCCTTCGAGACCACGAGGTTCTCAATGGTACCCGCGGCATGGGCCTCGGCCTGTTCGACCCCGTTGGGCTGCAGCCGAAGCTCGTAGAACTCGACCCGGCGCGGCTCATCGAAGGGGAAGAGGGCCCGCGAGCTGAAGCTGCCGTCGTGCGAGAGCAGGCGCTTGGCCTCACGCTCTCTGAGCACCTTGACGGCGTTCGACTGGCTGCTGCTGATCAGCGCCGAAAACGGCACGTCGAGCGCGCGAGCGATCTTCCACAACACGTTGATGGTCGGAGCGCTCTGGCCAAGCTCGATCTGCCCGAGCATCGCGCGGCTGACCCCTGAGGCCCGGGCCAGCTTCTCGAGCGACAACCCCCGTTCGGTGCGAAGGCGCCGAAGATTTTTGCCGACCGTCGGTGCCAGATCAGCCGATGGCGCCCCGGGGAGCTCAGGGGCGACTTCAACGGCTTCAGGCTTTGCTGCGGTGCTCTTCTTCGCGGCCATACCGGCAGACTCTCGGTAAGGCCGCGCGGGGTCAAGAACTGTCGCTCTTGCTCAAAACTGGTGCGCTTCGGTCGACTCTTTGAGCGCAGTGGTGTTCGACGTGCCGCCAGAGATCACCTCGGCGACCGCGTCGAAGTACCCGGTGCCGACCTCACGCTGGTGGCGGGTGGCGGTGTAGCCGTGCTGCTCAGAGCTGAACTCGTCTTGCTGCATCTTGCTGTACGCGGTCATGCCCGACTCGCGGTACTGCGAGGCCAGCTCGAACATCGAGAAGTTGAGCGCGTGAAAGCCGGCCAACGTGACGAACTGAAAGCGGTAACCCATCGCGCCGAGCTCGGTCTGAAACTTGGCGATGGTCGACTCGTCGAGGTTCTTCTTCCAGTTGAACGAGGGGGAGCAGTTGTACGCGAGCATCTTGTTCGGGTGCTCCTTGCGAATGGCCTCGGCGAAGCGCTTGGCCTGCTTCAAGTCAGGCGTGCTGGTCTCGCACCACACCAGGTCGGCGTACGGCGCGTAGGCGAGGCCGCGGGCGATGGCGAAGTCGTCTCCGTTGCCCTTGAGCCGGTAGAAGCCCTCGGCGGTGCGGTCTTTCGAGGCGATGAACGGCACGTCGCGCTCGTCGATGTCGCTGGTGATGAGCTTGGCGCTCTGCGCGTCGGTGCGAGCGACCAGAATGGTGGGCACGTCACACACATCGGCAGCGAGGCGGGCGGCGGTGAGTGTGCGAATGAACTGCGAGGTGGGGATGAGGACCTTGCCGCCCATGTGGCCGCACTTCTTTTCTGAAGCGAGCTGATCTTCGAAGTGAACGCCCGCGGCGCCCGACTCGATCATGCTCTTCATCAGCTCGTAGGCGTTGAGGGGGCCACCGAAGCCGGCCTCGGCGTCGGCGATCATCGGCACGAACCAGTGGCGCTCTTTCTTGCCCTCGGCGTGGTCGATCTGATCGGCGCGGCGGAGCGACGCGTTGATCTTCTTCACCAATTGCGGCACCGAGTCGACCGGGTACAGCGACTGGTCAGGGTACATCTGGCCCGACGAGTTCGCGTCGGCGGCGACTTGCCAGCCCGAGATGTACAACGCCTCGAGACCCGCGCGCACCATCTGCACGGCCTGGCCACCGCTCAACGCGCCGAGCGTGGGGATGTATTCGCGGGTGTTGAGCAGCTCCCAGAGGCGCATTGCACCGAGGCGAGCGAGGGTGTGCTCGATCTTGATCGACCCGCGCAGCCTCTCGACATCGGCCTTCGAGTACGGGCGGGTGATGCCGTCAAAGCGACGGGCGTGCAAATCTCCAGCGGTGGCGTTGGCAGTGGCGGTGGTCATGAAAGAACTCCTTCTGAGTTGAGCTGCACGGGGTGGTTTTAGGCGTCCTGCGCGAGCAGGCGTTGGTAGGCGGGTACAGTGAGAAACTCTTCGAACGTCTCGGCCGTCGACAGCGCCCGAAACAGGGTCTTCGCTTCAGAGAACTTGCCGTTGTTGAGCGCACGCAGCTCTTCGTTCATCACCTGATCGAGCCGCTCGGCCGAGATCAACCCGGCGCGCATCTGCTGCCAGACCTGAGCGCGCGAGATCTCCGCGGTGGCTGCGTCCTCCATCAGGTTCTCGATGGGCACGCAGCCGTTGCCGCGCAACCATGACTCGAGGTAGCGAACGCCGACGCGAACATTTTGGCGAAGGCCCGCCTCGGTGCGAGTGCCTTCGGGTACGCGAAGCAGATCAGCGCGGGTCACCATCACATCGTGGCGCAACTGCCCGAGCTGATTCGGAGTCTTCAAGTGCTCGTCGAACACGGCCTTCGCGACCGGCACCAGGCCCGGGTGTGCGACCCAGGTACCGTCGTGGCCGTCGGTGACCTCGCGCAGCTTGTCAGCGCGAACCTTGGCGAGCGCGGTCTCGTTGGCGGCAGGGTCGTCTTTGATGGGAATCTGAGCGGCCATGCCGCCCATCGCGTGAGCGCCGCGGCGATGGCAGGTCTGAATCAGCTTCTGCGCGTAGGCACGCAAAAACCCCTTGTCCATCGTGAGCTGGGCGCGGTCGGGCAAGAGCTGGTCGGGCTGCTTCTTGATGAAGCTGAAGATGTAGTCCCACCGGCCGCAGTTGAGCCCGGCCGAGTGCTCCTTGAGCTCGAATAAGATCTCGTCCATCTCGAAGGCGGCGGGCAAGGTCTCGATGAGGCAGGTGGCCTTGATCGACCCGCGCTTGATGCCGACCGCGTCTTGCGCGAAGCAGAACACCTCGTTCCACAAGCGGGCTTCGAGGTGGCTCTCCATCTTCGGCAAGTAGAAGAACGGGCCAGCGCCCCGCGCGAGCTGCTCTTTGGCGTTGTTGAAGAAGAAGACGCCGAAGTCGAAGAGCGAGCCCGACATCGGCTTGCCGTCGACGAGCACGTGGGCCTCATCGAGGTGCCAGCCGCGGGGGCGAACGAACAAGGTCGCGATCGAATCGTTGAGCCGGTAGGCCTTGCCCTCGGCGCTGGTGAACGTGAGCGTGCGGCGAACGGCCCGGTAGAGCGCCTCTTGACCGCCGATGACGTTCTCCCACGTCGGAGCCAAAGAGTCTTCGAAGTCGGCCATGAAGACATTCGCGCCCGAGTTGAGCGCGTTGATGACCATCTTCGCGTCGGTAGGCCCGGTGATTTCGACGCGGCGGTTGAGCAGCACGTCAGGCACGGGAGAAATTCGCCAATCGCCTGCACGAACCGAGGCGGTTTCGGGCAGAAAATCGTAGGTGCTCTTGTTCTTGCGACGCGCCAACAGCTCAACCCGACGTTGACTGAATCGACGTTCAAGTTGGGCCAAAAACTCGACGACAGGCACCCCGAGGAGCTCCGAGGAGCGACCCAGATTCTGTACGCCTTTCACGAGTGACATGAGACCTCCGGTGAATCGGTCAACGATGGCTGAACGGCTAAAATAATATATAAGTACTCGTATTTATTCCGCATAACAAGCTGCGTTATGAGATAATTTGGCTGTTCTTGTAAATCAAGAAAAGTTAATCGAGCAGGCTTTGTAAATACGAGCCCTTGACGCCGTTTACATCGCTTTCGAAGCGGGCCCGGCCCCTGAAAATTTCGAGTTTGTGAACGCGCTGGCGAGTAGAACCGGCGCCGTGATCGACGAGCTCTCGCGCCGAGGCGTCTTGATGGCTGCGGCGGCGTTGGCGAAGGATTCTGCGAAGACCTTCGTGCTGGTGCCCGGTGCCTGGCATGGCGCCTGGGCCTGGAGAACGGTCGAGGCGCTGCTCCGAGCCCGAGGGCACCAGGTGTTCTCGCTGACGCTCACCGGGTTGGCCGAGCGCGCCCATCTGCTGACTGCCGCGGTCACGCTCGAGACCCACGTCATCGATGTTGCGCGGGTGATCGAAGTCGAAGACCTGCGTGACGTGGTCCTGGTCGGGCACTCGTACGCGGGGTTGGTGGTGACTCCGGCGGCGGCGCGGGTGGCGAAGCGGGTTCGCGAGTTGGTGTACCTCGACGCGTTCGTGCCCAAGCCCGGGCAGAGCATGCTCGACTTGATGAAGGCGAAGTACTCCGAGTCGTGGCGGGAGCGCGCGAAGGGTGGCCTGACGGTGCCGCCAATGCTGAGCGCGGTCGCGATGGGAGTGCCTGCCTCTGAGGCGGCCGCGATCGACGCGAAGCTGACGCCCCACCCGCTCGCGACGCTCGAAGACAAAGCGCAGTTCGATGAGCGTGCGCTCGTGCCGTTGGCCAAGCGGTACATTCGCTGCGGGGCCTACGCCGGGTTCAAGCCCTGGGCCGAGCGGGCCGCTTCGTGGGGGTGGCCGGTGGTGACGCTCGAGACCGGGCATGATGCGATGTTGACCGCTCCGCAGGCGTTGGCCGACGCGCTCACAGCTTCGTGAAGGTCATGTAGGTCATGCACATTTCGTCGAAGCTGCTCTCGCCCCACGCCACGTCGCGCGGCGTGTTCTGAACCCCGTTCAAGTACGCCTGGTTCTGCTGGCTGTTGTCGTAGGTGCAGGTGATTCGCAGCGAGTCGCCCGGCTTGACCGTGATCGGCGTCTTCAAGGTGTAGTCGCGCTGCCAGTTGAAGTCCCACTCCTCGACGTTGAGCAGGCACTGCGAGGTGCCGTCGGCGTGAACGATCTCTGACTTCACGCTGGTGCCGAGCTGATGCATGTGGCCCATCGCGCGGTAAATCGTGGCGCCCTGCGGGGCGTAGAACTTCGAAGGCAACGTGGCGACCTGCACCGACTTCGCGTCGTTGGCTTTGATGTTCAGGTTGTGATCGAGCATCGGCAGAATCGTCGCGGTGGTCAGCGAGCCGGTGGGCGCGAATTCGAGGGCGAGCTTCGACTGATCGGTGGTCTTGCCGCCGCGGTACAGGGCCGCGGTGTTGTAGTGAATTTGCATGATGATCTTCGCGCCGGCCTTGAGCACGAGCCCCGTGCCGCTGGGCATCTTGGTCGCGCTCGCGCCGGGCACCCAGCTGGCGACCTGGTTTTGAATGACCTTCGCCAAGCCCAGGTTGCCTTGCGAGCAGCCGTACCCGGAGCCCTGGTCGGCATCGTCGAGGTCTTGAATGGTCTTCACGTCGGCAGCGTCGACCGCGTACGCGAGCATGTGGTGAATCACCGGCACGTTGTCGGCCACGAGCTCGAAGCCGGCGACGAGTTGGTCACCGGTGTTCTGCGGGTCGAGCAAATAGCAGCGGTAATTGTCGGTCTTGCCTTCGATGCGAACGTCGTACGGGTCGCCGAAGCCCATCGTCACGTCGCGGCGAATCGTGGGCGGAGCGGGGATGATCGCGTGAACGGACTCTTCGTCAGTGCCCTTCGGCGCGCCTCCGCCGACCCACTTCTTGAACAGCGCTTTCTCTTCGGCGCTGAAGCGCAAGTCACCCTCGTAGCTGTTGCAGTCGGCGCTCGCGAAGAACGGGGGCATGCGCTTGTTGTCGATCGCGTCCCACATGGTGGCGGCCATCGGTTGCACGGCGGCGTAGCTGTCGAGGGCGAAGGGGGCGATGCCTCCGGTTTGATGGCAGCTGACGCACGAGCGCTCGACGAGGGGCTGCACGTCGCGGGTGTACGAGGTGGTCGCGATGCCGCCGTCAGATGGAGTGCCAGGTGGGGAACAGGCCGCCAAGAACGTGAGAATCACTGAGTATTTCGAGCGCATGGGCGGTGAACCCAAGTGGCGCGAACAAGTTGCAACCCGGGCGGCTTCTTCGTGTTCGACGTCGCATCGGCTGATTCGAATCGTGGTGTTGCTGGGGCTGGCGTCGTCGTGCGCACGGTCGAGCACCTCGAGCCTGAGGCGAAGGCTGCGGTCGCGCAGCTCGGGTTCAAGAGCCACGGGTTGGTGATGCGGCGTGGTGGCGAGGTCGTGTTTCAGCAGCCCGATCACCGGGTCGAGGTCGAGCAGGTTCGCCTGGCGTTGGAGCGCATGCTCGGGCATCCCCTCGAGCCGCTGGCAGTAAATCACTGATGTACTAAGCGTCGGTCTCCGTGACCGCGCCACTCGCCGCACTGCTGCCACCACCGGGCGCTCCGAAGTTGACCAGCGATCAGGTGCTCGATCGCTTCGTGACCTATGTGAGCGAGGCCGGGCTTTCGCTCTACCCCGCGCAAGAGGAGGCGATTCTCGAGTTGCTGGGGGGCAAGCATGTCGTGCTGGCGACGCCGACCGGGTCGGGCAAGTCGTTGGTCGCACTCGCGTTTCACTTCATGGCGATGGCCGAGGGCAAGACGAGCTTCTACACGTGCCCGATCAAGGCGCTGGTGAACGAGAAGTTCTTCGCGCTGTGTGACGCGTTTGGGGCTGAAAACGTCGGCATGATGACCGGCGACGCGGCGATCAACCGCGAGGCGAAGATCATCTGCTGCACGGCCGAGATTCTTTCGAACTTGTGTCTGCGCGAGCAACGGCAGTTCGCTGACTGCGTCGTGATGGATGAGTTTCACTATTACGGAGACAAAGATCGCGGAGTCGCCTGGCAGGTGCCGCTGTTGAGCTTGCCGCAGACGCAGTTCTTGCTGATGTCGGCGACGCTCGGTGACCTGACTGCGATCAACCAGAGCATCGCTGAGGTGACGAAGCAGGAGGTCGTCGAGGTGCGCTCGTCGGTGCGACCGGTGCCGCTCGAGTTCACGTATGCCGAGACGCCGCTGCATGAGACGGTGCAAGACCTGCTGCAGGTGAGCAAGTCGCCGGTCTACCTGGTGAATTTCTCGCAGCGGGCTGCGGCTGAGCAGGCGCAGAACTTGATGTCGATTGACGTGTGCTCGAAGGAGGAAAAGGAAAAGCTCAAAGCGGCGCTGGCTGATTTTCGCTTCGACACTCCGTTCGGGAAGGACTTGCGGCGGTTCTTGCTGCACGGGCTGGGCATTCACCACGCGGGGCTGTTGCCGAAGTACCGGCGGCTGGTTGAGCGGCTCGCCCAGCAGGGGTTGCTCAAGGTCATCAGCGGCACTGACACGTTGGGTGTTGGCGTGAACGTGCCGATTCGAACGGTGCTGTTTACCCAGCTCTGCAAGTACGACGGTGAGAAGACCGCGGTGCTGTCGGTGCGAGACTTCCAGCAGATCTCCGGGCGCGCGGGTCGCAAGGGGTTCGATGATCGCGGGTTCGTGGTGGCGCAGGCGCCTCCGCACATGATCGAGAATCAGAAGCTGCTGCAGAAGAAGGCCGCGGGGAAGAAGGTGACCCTGCAGAAGCCTCCGGATCGCGGGTATGCGCACTGGGACAAGGCGACCTTCGAGCGGCTGCAGACCTCGTTGCCTGAGAAGCTCGAGTCGCGGTTCACCGTGACGCATTCGCTGATCGTGAATTTGCTGCAGTCGTATGTTGATTCGTCGATCAGCGGGTACCGGCGATTGGTTGACTTGGTGTTGATGTCGCACACCTCGCCGCACGGCAAGACGCGGCTGCTCAAGCATGCGCGGGCGCTGTTTCGCTCACTCGTCTCGGCAGGAGTCGTCACCGTCGAGAAGCGCACCGCCACCATGCCGGCCACGGTGAGGGTCGCCGAGGGGTTGCAGCGTGACTTCTCATTGAACCAGACGGTGTCGCTGTACCTGGTCGAGACCTTGCCGATGATCGACGCCGCGTCAGAGAACTACGCGCTCGATGTACTGACGCTGGTCGAGTCGATTCTCGAGAGCCCCGACGCGGTGCTGTACGCGCAGGTCGATGTCGCGAAGGGCGAGAAGATTCGCGAGCTGAAGGCCCAGGGCATGGAATACGACCAGCGCATGGAGGAGCTCGAGAAGGTCACGCACCCCAAACCGAACGCCGAGTTCATTTACGGCACGTTCAACTCGTTCGCAGAGAAGCACCCGTGGGTCGGCCAGGAGAACATTCGGCCCAAGTCGATCGCGCGCGAGCTGTTCGAGCGGGCCTCGACGTTCAACGAATACATTCGTGATTACGGGCTTCAGCGCAGCGAAGGCGTGCTGCTGCGGTACCTGTCAGATGCGTACAAGACGCTGATTCAGAACGTGCCTGATTCGGCGCGCAATGAGCAGCTCGAAGACATCGCGGCGTTCTTGTTGACCACGCTGCGCCACACCGACTCCTCACTCGTCGAGGAGTGGGAGGCGATGCGCTCGGGCGTGCCGATGGCGCTCGTCAAAGATGCGCCCGAGGTTGCGCGCAAGAAAGACCTCGCGAAAGACCCCCGTGCGTTGGCGGCTCGAGTCAGGGCAGAGCTGCATCAGCTGATTCGGTTGCTGGCCCGCAAAGACTGGGAAGCCGCGACTGAGCATCTGCAGCAACCCGAGGTGTGGAACGTAGCGACCCTCGAGGCGGCGATGGCGCCCTACTTCGCCGAGCATCCGACGCTCGATACGACTCCGAAGGCGCGGCAGCCGGTGTTGACGCAGTTGGTGCCCGATGGAGAGCGCAAGTGGACGGTGCGTCACGCAATGCTCGACTCGGCGGGCGAGCAAGATTGGTACATCGAGGGCACGGTCGACTTGGTGGGCCGGCCTGACGTTGATGGGGCGTTGATCAACGTGCATCACATCGGCAAATGAAGCGGCCGGTGCTGGTGGTGCTCATCGTCGCGCTGTCGAGCGCCGCGCTGGTCATCGCTGGAGATGCGTACCGGCCCTCACAGCAAGACGCGGTTGATCTGCCTGACTCGTTGGTGATCAAGGCGCTCACGCATTGGGACGCAGGGTGGTACGCGGAGATCGCGAAGAATGGGTACTGGTACACGTCTGGCGCGCAAAGTCCGGTCGCGTATTTTCCGCTCTACCCGCTCGCGGTGCGTGGGCTCGCGTTCATTGGGGTGAACCGGTGGGTCGCTGGGCCGTTGATCTCGCTGCTGTGTGCCGTGCTGGGCATGCTGCTGTTTCGCAAGTGGGCCCTCGAGGTGAAGCCGGCGGCGGCGAGTACGGCGTTTCTCGCGCTGCTGCTGTACCCGTTCACGGAGTACCTCTACGGCGTGATGTACAGCGACGCGCTGTTTCTGCTGGTCGGGGTCGGCGCGTTTTACATGGTCGAGAAAGATCGGCCCTTCGCCGCGGCGGTGCTGGGAGCGCTGGCGACCGCCTGCCGGCCGGTGGCTCCGGCGTTGGTGATTGGGCTCGTTCTTCGCAGCCTCGAGCGACGTCGCACGGCGGGGCTGCCAATCACGTGGAAGCAATTCGTCCCCGCGTTGGCAGGTGTCGGGTTCGCCGCGTATCTGCTGTTTTTAGGGCTCGAATTTCACGACCCGCTGGCCTTCGCGCACGTGCAGGGAGCGCCCGGCTGGGAGCAAACGCCCGGGTGGCATTCGTGGCTCAAGGTGGCCTGGTTCAAGTCGATGTTTCCCCGGGTTGACCCGCTGGTGGCCATTCGTCTGGGAGGGCACGCGGCGGTGACCATCGGGTGCCTGGTGTTGTCAGTGATGAGCTTTCGCCGGCTGGGTATCGGCTACGGGGCGTACTGCCTGGTGTGCATCGGCATACCCGCGGTTTCGACGAAAGATTTCCAGGGGCTGGGGCGGTACGCGATCGCCGCGTTTCCGCTGTTCGTGACCTGGGCGACGGTGCTCGAGGCGAGGCCTCGATTCAGACTGGCGTGGCTCGTCGGCAGCGCGCTGTGCCTCGTATGGTTCGCGATAGCCCTCGGCATGGGCGCCTACGTTTCGTAGGTGGCAGCGCGACTTGCGAGCAAGTTGCGCATGTCTATATGGTCTCTATATGCAGCAGATCTTGCTTCAAATAGACGACGACTTGGCAAAGCAACTTGAGCGAGCGGCACCTGCCAAGTCGCGTGGGCGTTCGCGGTTCATTCGTCTTGCCATTCAAAAGGCGCTGATGGACCTGCAAGACGCTTCGACACGCGCTGCCTACGAGAAGCAACCCCAAGAGCCAGTTCGATTCGATGCCTCGGTGTGGGGCAGCTGGGCGCCGGCAGCCCGACCGAAGCGGAGAAAGAAGTGAAGCAGTATGAGCTTTGGTGGGCGCAGCTGCCTGAGCCAGTTGGTCGCAGACCTGTGCTTCTTCTGACGCGCGATGGAGCCTATTCGTACTTGAGCCATTGCCTCGCGGCCGAAATTACGACGACCATTCGCGGCATACCCCAAGAAGTGTCGCTTGGCCGGCGCGATGGTCTCCCGACCAAGTGCGCGGCAAATTTCGACAACCTGCATTCGATTCGCAAATCGTCGCTTCAGTCTTGCATCGGGTCACTGTCGAGAGCGCGCGTCGGTGAGGTGAAACGAGCTCTTGGCGCAGTGCTCGCGTGGCCTGAGCTCGTTCTTCAAGAGTAAATCAGCGAGCCTCGGCACAGGGCCCCTGGTCAGCCACTGGAAGTGTCAGCGCTGTTCCGATACAGCGGGTGCATGCGCACGGTCGACACGTTGATCGCTGGAGCTGGCATCAGTGGACTTGCTACCGCGGCTTCCCTTGGCAAAGGGACAGACGGGTTACTGGTCTTAGAGCGAGACGCCGAGATTGGCGGCTACTGCAAGACCGTCGTCCGCGACGGCTTCGTGTGGGACTACTCGGGGCACTTTTTTCACTTCAAGAACAAAGACATCGAGGCCTGGCTTCGAGCTCGAATGCCCGGCCAAGACATTCGAACGATAGGCAAACTGTCGTACGTGTCATTCGGCGGCAAGCGGGTCGACTTTCCTTTTCAAAAGAACATTCACCAGCTGCCTCAGGCCGACTTCATCGACTGCTTGTACGACTTGTATTTCGCGCGAGGCCCAGGGGCGCTCCCTCAGCCTGAGAACAACTTCAAAGAAATGCTGTACGCGCGGTTCGGCAAGTCGATCGCCGAGAAGTTCCTCATTCCGTACAACGAGAAGCTCTACGCGACCGATTTGGCGAAGCTCGACCGCGATGCGATGGGCCGGTTTTTTCCGCACGCCGACTTGACCGACATCATTCGCAACATGAAGCAGCCCGACAACGCGACGTACAATGCGACGTTCACCTACCCCGCGGGCGGCGCGATCGAGTACGTGAAGGCGCTGGCCAGCGAGGTCGCTCCAGGTGCGATTCACCTGGGCGAGTCGATCGAGTCGATCGATTTGAGAAACCGCGTCGCGTGTACCGCCAAAGGTGAATACAAATTCACTCGACTCGTCTCGTCGGCCCCCTTCCCCGCGCTGCTGAACCTGTGCGGCGTGAAGTTCGACCCCTCGGTGTTCACCTGGAACCAGGTCTTGGTCTTCAACCTGGGCTTCGACAGCAAAGGCCCCGACGACATTCACTGGCTGTACGTGCCGAACCGCGAACGGCCGTTCTATCGGGTCGGCTTCTACGACAACATCTTCGGGTCAAAGCGTATGAGTCTCTATGTCGAGCTCGGGTACACGCGTGACGCGAAGGTCGACGTTGCGATGGCGAGAGAACAGGTGCTCGAGGGCCTGAAAGCCGAGGGCATCGTGACCAGCCAAAAGCTCGTGGCCGAGCACTCGGTGCTGATGAACCCGGCCTACGTGCACATCACCCAGAAATCGATGGCCGAGGTGAGACGACTCAAGGCCGAGCTCGAGGCCAGCGGTGTCTACAGCATCGGCCGCTACGGCGGGTGGACGTACTGCAGCATCGAGGACAACATCATCGAGGCGCGAACCTTGGCGACGAAGCTCGGGCTCGCGAAGGCGTGGCCACTCGCCGCGAAATCGGCATGACCGCGCGGAGGCACGTGTGTTTCGTGACCAGTGAGCTGCAACCGCTCACCTCGGGTGGCATCGGCACGCTCATTCACAACCTGATTGTTGCGAGCGATTCGGCTTTTCAGTTTCACGTGCTGGTGCCGAGCTGGTCGACGATCACCCTCGACGCGTTCGATCGCGCGTTCGGCGGGCGCGCGAAGCTGCACCAAGCCCGAGCACTGGGTATCGACGCTGCCTACCCGCCCCGCCAGGCGTTCACCGACTCACCCAGTCACGCAGATTCACTCGAGCTTTGCCTCGAGCTGGTGCGTCTCGAAGAGAGCGGCCTGGTCTTCGCAGCCGTCGAATTCGCTGATTTCTTGGGCTGGGCATTCTGCTCGACGCAGCAAAAGCGCCTTGGGTTGTCGTTCCAAGAGACGGCCATCGGCGTTCGACTCCACGGCACGGCCAGTCTCATTCAGGCGGTCGAGGGCTCTGCGAGCACCTTGAATGAATTGACCGTGCTCGAGCTCGAGCGCAAGAGCCTCGAAGACGCTGATGTCGTGGTTGCTCACCTCGGCGCCGTCGCTGATCGGTACCGAGATCACTATGGCTTTTCGGCGGCCTGGCGTGAGCGAGTGGTCGTCGAGTTTCCACCGGTGACGGTCGGCAGCGCACAGACGAACGCAGCTCGGCCTCCAGAAGACCTGCTCTTCTTGACGAAGCTGCAGCCAGTGAAGCGCCCCGACCTCTTCATCAGAGGCGCCGCGACCTTCATGCTGGCGAACTCCGCGTTCACAGGGCGAGCGATCTTGGCGTGCCATGGCGCAACGTCGCCCGAGGCTCATTCACTTCGACAGATGGTGCCTGAGCCGATTCGCGACCGATTTGAATTCACTCAGAGCGCCGGCAGGGCCGAGTTGATGGCTCACGGTGTGGTCGTCATACCCTCTGACTATGAGTCGCTGAATCTCACCGCGTACGAGGCCGCCGCGGCCGGCTCGACGCTCGTTCTGAACGAGAAGTGCCCTGCCTTCGGGCCCGGCTCTCCGTTCAAAGACGGCAAGAACGCATACTTGTTCGATGGCACCAGTGACGGCCTCGCAGCAGCCCTCGCCCGCGCCTTCAAGGCACCCATTCAGCGCTCGCTCAGGCCTGACGCCGACGCGCCCTGGTTCAAGCGCCGCTGGGGCGCACCGCAAAAGCCTTCGCAAGAATCGCCCCTCGTCAGCGTGGTGATCACCAACTTCAATCTCGGTGAGTACCTGCCAAGTGCGCTGAAGAGCCTCTCGGCAAGTGAATATCGTCACCTGGAGATCATTCTCGTTGATGACGCGTCAACGAACCGGCTCGATCAGTCGCTCATCGAGGAGCTGCGGCACACGAAAACGGGTGCACCGCTCACCGTCGTGCAGAACCCCGTGAACCGGGGGCTGGCGGCCTCTCGCAACATCGGCTTCGCGAGAGCCACCGGGACATTCGTCATGTCGCTCGACGCTGACGACTGCATCGGCCCGCGCTTCATCGGCACCGCGGTCAAAGCGCTCCAGGCGCAACCCGACTTCGGCGTCGTCGTGCCCACGAGCGCGTACTTCGAGACTGACGAGGGCCTGGGCACCGAACAGCGCGGCCACCAGGTCTTTCTCGGCAACACCCAGACCCTCGGCCTGGTCGACAACCGCCTGTCCTCGGCCACGGCCCTGATGCGACGGAGCCTCTTCGAGCAGGTCTCCTACGACGAGACCCTCGACAGCTACGAGGACTGGTCGCTGTACCTCCGCCTGGCCCTCGGCGGCGTTCGCTTTCTGGTCGCGAACGAGATCGGGTTTTACTACCGCTTGCGAGAGGGCTCGATGATTCGGGGGCTGAGCCACGTGAAGCACGAGCGCCTGCTCGCCCGCATCTACCGGTCACTGCCGCGCCCACTGCCCACCTCGGTGCGGCTCGAAGGCCTGCCGATCCTCCTCTCCTGGTGGGGTGGCCACCCCGAGGTGCCGCCTCTGCGACACGTCGTGGTCGACGCGCTGAACGACGCGATCAAGAGGCAGCCGATGCTTCACCAGACGCTCAAGACGGCCTCGAAAGCCCTCGCGGCCCTCAAGCGCCGAGCTGGCCGGTAAGGCCTCATTTGCTCGGCTTTTTCCCTCGAAACGAGCCCTCCCGGCACGAAGGGCTCCGGGTGTTGACGAAGCTCGGTCAAGTCACCTAAACGCCCCGCATGTCCAGCCTGGAAACGAGCATTTCGCCCCCGAATGCACTGAGCGCCGGCACTGACCTCGACGCAGCCTCGTTCAGCGGCCCGCCCGGGCCTCCCGACGCGCCCTCGGGGCCCAACGTCGAGTGGTGGCAGAAGAACGGCGGGCAGCCGTGGCTCGAAGAGGTCGAGCGCCGACGGCCGACACAGAACCGGTACAACCGGCAAGAAGCCTGGCTCACCGGCCACTTTGCCTCCGGCCCGGCGCTGCGCGTGCTCGACTTCGGCTGCGGCTACGGCCGGCACCTGAAAAACCTCAAGAACCTGAGCAACATCGAGCTCTACGGCTGTGACATGAGCCCCACGATGATCGGCCGCGTGGGCGAATACGTCGGCGACCCGGCGTGGGCGCGCGATCACGTGCGCCAGATCGTGCCCGCAGGCGAATTGCCCTACCCTGATCAGTTCTTCGACGTGACCTACTCGAGCGAAGTGCTCATTCACGTGCACCCCGATGATCTCCCCAAAGTGCTCAAGGAGATGATTCGCGTCACCTTCGAACGTCTGGTGCTGATCGAGAACAAGCGAGTCACCAAGACCGAGCTCGGCGGTATGGCGCACGAAGGGTGCTGGCTGCACGACTTCTCAGGCCCGCTGGCCGCGCTCGGCTTCAACCGCGTCAAAGTGCTCGACGACGTGTTGGGCGATCAAGACATCTACATGCTCGACCTCGAGCGAGGCGCCGACAGCCACATCGGCCGTCGATACCGCGCCAGCGTGGCTTCGCGCGACGCCGAGATCTCGTGGCTGCGCAAGCACGCGGTTCGCGAGGCCGCCGCCTTCGGAGCGGTCGAGCTGCAAGACGCGGTCGAACGCTCAGCCAAAGAGCTCGACGCCTCGAAAGCCAGCCTGGCCGCGATGGAGAGCGAGCTCACCGACGCCCTCAAGCGCCGCATTCAGGCCGACGGCGCGCGGTTGGTCATGGAGCGCCAGTACAATGAGCTCTCGGCCGAGCACCACCGGGTCTCCGACGAGCTGGGCCGTCTCGATCGTTCGCTGATGCGCCGGTTGGTGAAGCGCGCGAAGACGTTCGACCGCACCTACGCGGTGATGCGAACCGTGGTCGACAAGGCCGACCTCGCGGTTCACTTTCGCCCGCTCAACCGCGCGCTGCAGAGCTCGACCGAGGTGGTGGTACCGAGCCTGCCCTTCGCCAAGATCGCGCACGCCGCGATGCCCGCGACGCCGGAGGCCTTCGTGCACGCCGCGCCGCGAGTCGTCGGCATCTGCCACCCATTCTGGCGTGGCATTCGCGCCTCGACCTACGGCTTGTGCGACGCGGTGCTCGAGATCGAGGAGATCACCGGCGACGATCATGCCGACGCGATCGCCGAATTCATTCGCGAGGCGGGCAGCTCGGTGGTGGTCATTCAGGGCATCCCCCCTGGGTCTGACCGCTTGGCGATTCGCCTGCGCAAGGCGCTGCCCAAGCTGCGAATTCTGCACGTCTTTCACGGCTCGACCGCACAGCAGACCTACGCCAACGAGGTGCCTTTTCTGCAAGCGATGATCGACCTGGTGCAGGCGGGCGTCATCGATGGGCTCGGGTTCGTGAAGGTTGGCATGGCCAGGTGCCTCGAGCGCGAAGGGCTGCCCGCGTACCCGCTCTTCAACAAGGCGAATCTCGCCGCCAAGCCGCCCAAGGTGCTGCCCTTCACCGGTGGCGCGATGAACCTCGGCGTCTTCGTGCCGACCTCGGTGCACAAAAACATCAACACCCAAGTGATGGCCGCGCTGGCGATACCCAATGCGGTCGTGCACGTGAATCAGCCGCCGACGGGCATGTTCGAGCGCTACAAAGAGCGCCTGGTGGTGCACGGGCTGCTGCGGCACGACGCCTTTCTCGACAAGCTCGGAGAGATGGACGCCAACCTCTACGTCACGCTCGCCGAGTGCTACCCGATGACCGTGATCGAGAGCCTCGAGCGCGGCGTGGTCTGCCTCACCAGCCACACCTCGCCGATCTTCAACGAGCACCCCGAGCTGCGCAAAGCGCTGGTGGTCAGCGAGCTCGATGACCCGTGGGCGATCGCGCGGCAGGTCGAGCAAGCCGTCGCGAATCGTCAGGCGATCATCGCTCTGGCGCACGAGCACTTGGGCCACCTCAACCGTCAAGCCGACGCCATGTGGAAGAAGTTCATCGATGGGTAAGACAATCTGCCTGGTCACCTATGAGCTGGCGCCGGTGAATCGCGGCGGTGCGGGCGTGGTGATCGCCTCGCTCGCCGAGGCCCTCGCCTCCGCGGGGCATGAGGTGCACCTGCTCGCCGACATGCCCGAGAAAGAGCTCGCCCGATATCGCGAAATCGTCGCCGCGAAAGGCCACCGCACCATCTTCGTGCACCAGCTCGAGACGTTGGCTCCGGTACCTGCTGGCTCGACCACCATCTATGGGGCCAAGAGCGGCCAGTTTCGCGACGCGATCTACGCGTTGGCCAAGCGCGTCTCGTTCGACCTGGTGGAGTTCTTCGAGTACGCGGGCAGCGCGTTCGAGACGTTGGTGCGCCGAACGCCGCATGACGCGCTTGCGCACACCGAGATCGTCGTTCGCATTCACGGCAGCCTCGGCATGATCGACCAAGTCGAGGGCAACGCGCACGTCTCGACCGATCGCCACACCATGTACCGCATGGAGGAGTGGGCGCTGCGCCTCGCCGATACGGTGATCGCCCCGTTGCGCGGCGTCGGCAACCAGTACCAGCAGATCTACGGCTTCGACCCGGCCCGCCTCCGCGTGTGCCCGCCTCCGATGGAGCAGCTGCTCGCCGAGATCGGTCGACCGGTCGCTCGCGACAGCGAGCTGAACGAGGTCGTGTTCTACGGCAAGCTCCAGTCGGTCAAGGGATGCGAGACCTTCGTCGATGCGGGCCTGCTGCTCACCGAAGGCCGCCCGAACCTGCGCTTCGTGTTGGTGGGCCCCGACACCAACGATGCCGAGGGCCACAGCATGCGGGCCCGCCTCGACTCGCTCATCGCCGAGCGGTGGCGGGGCCGGTTTCGCTTCGTGTCGCACATTCAGCGTTCGGAGCTCGGCGCGCTGGTCTCGCGAGCGCTCTGCGCGGTGGTGCCCTCGAAGGCCGAGTCGTTCTGCTTGGCTGCGCACGAGCTGCATCGGGTGGGCGCGCCGCTGGTGCTCTCAGACGTGCCGGCGTTTCGCGATGCCTTCAAGGCGGAGCAGAGCTGCCTGTTCTTCGACGGCACCGCGACCGACTTGGCGGTGCAGATCGAGCGGCTCGCGCGGCACCCCGAGCTCGCCCGCAAGCTGGGCAACTCGGGCAACGACATGCACTACCCCGACCTGGCGACGATGTACGAGCTCGACAAGCCGGCCCTCAACGAGATGCCGCACGCGGCGGCGTTTGCCTCGCGAGAGGTCGGGTCGCTCGGGTTCTGGGGGGTGGAGCACAGCCGGCGCCACAACCGCCTCACCGAGCTCGAGCGGGCCATCGAAGGTGGCTCAGCCTCGGCGGCCTGGCGCTTCGCGAAATCAGTGGTGCCAGACAGCGTTCGGCAGCCGATGCGTCAGATGGTCAATCGTATTTTTCCCAAGTCGTAAGGAGCCGTCATGCGCACGTACCCAGCCCGCTACACTTCGAACATCCCCGACTGGCTTGCTCCGACCCAAGACGTGCCGAATGAGCACGAGATGGCCCTCGCGAATTCGCGGCGACAGCCGTTTCTCTTCGCCAAAGACGGTTTGCCTTACATGGTCGACGTGGTGCGCGCGATGCGGCTGCTCAAAGGTCGGCGCACCTATGTCGAGGTCGGCACCTACGACAAAGGCAGCCTGAGCTACTTCTCGAAGTTGCTCGCTCCCGACGCGCACCTCATCGACGTCGACATCGAGCACCGCCCCGAGCACACCACCTTGCTCAAAGAATACCTCGAGCCCACCCAGCGCCTGACCACCGTGGTCGGCGACTCATCGGCGGCATCGACGCTCGAAGAGGTGAAGCAGGCGATCGGCCCTGGTGGGGCAGACGCGGTCTTCATCGACGGCAACCACGCGGCGGGGTACGCCTTCGCCGACTACGCCAACTTCTCGCGCATGATGGCGCCAGGCGGGTTGATGTTCTTTCACGACCTGTACTGGGAGGGCGACGCCCAGACCTTCGGCGTCTCGCGCGCGATGGAGTGGATCGACCGGGTTCAGCCGGTACACGTGGTGTTCTCAGACCACCCGGTGCACCGCTTCTTGCCGTGGATGGACAAGAACGAGAGCATCTGGGGCGGCATGGGCATCATCGGGCCCTTCTAAGACTTCAGGCGGCACCGCCGCTGGCCCTTGCGAGCGGCGCGCGGTAGGTCAGCATCGGGAGCATCACCAGAGCGAGCATCGCGGTGCTCTCGAGGTAGCGATACTCCATGGTGCCGGTGAAGGCGGCAATCACCAGCGTGTTCGCCAGCACTGGCAGTGGGGCGAGCAACAACCGAGGCTGCCGATTGCGAGCCGCGACCACCACTGTCACCGTCAGCAACAGATACAGATACGAGCCAGGCGCCCACGCGAACGGCCGAGCCCCATCGGTCGTGGACCAGCGAAGCACGCCTTCAATCGCACGCCACGGAGCAGCCCACCCATGTTCCACCGGCGCCGCTTCCCATGGCGGCGTGTGGCCGACCTGCTGCGTCCACGGCACGTCTTCGTTGAAGCTGAAGGCGAACAGGTACATCGGCGTTGGAGTCACCTTCCATATGAACCCGTTCAGGCACAGCTGATGACGAACGTTCACCATCGGGGCCTGCCGCGTGAAGTGCCACCAGGTCGACAGCGCGGCGCCGGCGTTCTCGCGAAACGCGTCACCCTTGAAGTCGTGGTTGAAGCCCGTGACCATGCCCGAGGTGCAGTCGTAGGGCCACGGGAGGTTGGGGTAAACTTTGCTGAGAAACGGCTTGTCCTCCTCGGCGACGGGCGTTCCGGCGACGGTGTGTGCAGCGAGCTGCAGGGCGAGCGGGTTGAAGATGCCCGACCCCGCTGTCGCCGGTCGCACACCGATCAGTTGATACAGGGGCCGATCGATCAGCAAAAACATCGCCAGCGTTGCGGCCAGACTCACCGCGGCGAAGCGCCTCAAATGCTTGATAAAGACCAGCACCGCAAACAGGGTCAGCAGCGGCACCGGAGGCCCGTTGGGCCGAAGCAACGCGACGAGCGTGCCCATGATCACCATCGGCGCAACTTTGCCGAAGCGCAGTGCGGGAGCAGACGTGTCGACGAGCAACCGAATAATCAGCACTGCGAAGACGAGCACCGCCGAGCTGAAGAAGGCGTCGGGCCAGACCGAGATCGCGAGCACCGCGTGGGCCGGCAGCACAGCCAACGCCACCGCCGAGACCCACGCCAACCGCCGTGAGCCACCCCGCGCGACAAGCTCACGGAGCGACCAGGCGAGCGAGAACACCATCACCCCGACCTGTGCGAGGACGATCGGCGCGGGTGAATGCCACTGGCGCGTCAAGAGCCGTGCGAGGATGTTGTACAGCACCGAGTGGGCACGGCTGAAGACCCCTGCCTCGGCCTCCCCCCAGGTCTCGATTGAGTCGTTGCTCATGACCGCCGGCCAGAACGCAGCGGCATAGGTCCCGTACGCGGCGATGAGCAAAAGGAGATAGAGCCGTCCGAGCCGCTCCCAGTTGCCAACGACACGCCGAAAACCCATGCCCGCCCCTACCAGAGAGCGATCGGGGTCGCAAAGCTGTTGCGAGTGAGTCGCTTCGGGGCGCTAAAACAGCCCCGCCTTCAGCGACTTGATCGTCATCTCGATTCGCTGCTCAACGGCCGGGTCGATGTCGAGGCTTCGGTAACTGCCCATGTCCATTTTGCCTCCGGGAGCGGCGCTGACGGCCCAGTGGTCAATCGTGAACAAAAAGGGGCCATTTGTGAAGTGCCGGCTCTCGTCGTACGGCTCGTGATTCTCGGTCTTGCGCTTCTTGCGCTTGGCTTCTGAGTCAATTTCGTCTTTGAGTTCTGAGCTCGCCTTCATCGAGCCCGAGTACCGGGTCACCTCGACCACGACACCGTCGATGCGCAAAGCGACGTGCTCTTCCCAGTCGGGGGCTGGCACGAAGGGCAGCGCTCTGAACTTCTCCATCAGCAATTTTTCGTCGGCGGTTGGCTCGACCTTCTCGACACTCAGCCCGCGCGCCTGTAACGCCAGGCTTAGTTGGCCGACCGTCTTCGCTCGGCCGCGGCAGGCTGTCGAGCCCACCAGGCACACCATCACCCCGATCACCGCCGCGTTTCGTTTCACGAGCGGCACGATGGCAGATTCACGCCCCACTCCGATAGCGCTCGCTGGGTTCGCGGGCTCACATGCCCGAGGAGCCCCTACTTCCCAAACGCTTCGTCAGGTGGCGCACCTTGGCCGCGGCTTTCGCTGACACGCGCTGAAAATTCGCAGCGCTCGCGGTGAGAAACTCTTTCGTCACCCGCTCCTGCCTCTGGAGGAATACCCCAACTGCCTGGGGCAGCACGCCTCTCTTCTTCGGGTGCGCGACTTCGCCGGGGCCACGCTTGCGCAGCACCAAGTCAAGACTCGGGAGCGCAAATCCTCGGTCAACACGAGGCAGGTGTGTTTCGAACAACTCATCGAGAGCACGATCATATGTGGCGTGCGCCAGACTCTTCCTTTGCGACAACCGGCCCGAACGACCGTCGTTGAGAACCTCGAAATTCTCCAACCCAATTGCCAACTCGAACTCGTGGTAGCTGACGCCACGGCCAAGCCGGTACAGGTTCTCGAAAACATCTGCGCCGACGTTCTCCAAGGAAAAATGGGGACGTTTCGATTTGATTGAGTACTTCACCGCGAGCTCGTCGGGCAGCGTGTGAAAAAATGGCACCCAGAAACTGTGCCAGTCATTCCAATTGAGCCGATTCGGCGTTTCGTAAATGACGATGAGGCCGCCAGGTTTAAGCAGTGACCAGAGGCCGCTCAACGTCGAAAGACGCTCGTCAATCGTCAGATGTTCGAGCAACGCTACGAGCAGAATGACATCGACCTCTGAGCCAACTTGTCGACTGAACCGTGCAATGCCTTCACTGCTCTGCGCCCAGGCCGGGTCGAGCAGATTGAATACGATATTTTCGTTGCCCATCAATCGGGCACGCTCTTTCGCAGCTGCTACGGCCGGCCCGCCAATGTCGAAGGTCGCGAGGCGTGCAACAAACGGAGCGATCGCAGTGGCCGACGACCCGGTACCGGTGCCGATCTCGAGCGCAGTCTTACCTCTCAGATCGTACACATCAGAAATCCACGGGATCAGTCGCTCTCGCATCTCGCGCATGCGCCCGTGAATGTGATTTTCAACGTCGGCTATGCCATCCGGGGAATCGAGATAGCTCTGGTCTGTCTCCTTGAAATACGTCTCGAGTAAGCACTTTCGAAAGAGCCGTGAGTACTCTGCTGGTTCATCAATCTGCGGATCCGTACGTGCCGCTTTGGAAAGCATCGCCACTCCTTAGTCGCATTCTGCCTAGCGGCGCAGCTTGAGACCTTCATGGCCATCACCGGTCAAAAGTATCCGCAGAGCGTCACGGGCACGGAGGCTCGCGCTCGACGGGCTCGAAGCCACTCGGTCGTATACGGCGAGTGTCCGCTCGGCGGTCTGCCTCCAGGTGAAGGTCTTCACTCGCTCCAGGCCTCGCGCGACGAGTTCAGCTCGGGTCGCCGGCACCAAAACCGACTTCATCGCGTGCGCCAATGCGCCCGGTGACCACTGATCGAGAATCACCGCCGCGCGGCCTGCGACCTCGGGCATCGCCGAGACACCGAGTGCAATCACCGGCACCCCAAGCGCCATCGCCTCGAGCATCGGCAACCCGAACCCCTCGTAGGTCGAGGGGAAAATCAGACCTTGCGCGCCTTGCAGCACGAAGCCGACATCTTCGGCGGGCAACTCGCCCAGATACCGGGCACCTGAGCTCGCGGAGAAAAACGCACCCGAGACTCGTGACGGAGGGCCTGCGAAAACGACCTCAACTCCCGCGAACCGGGCCGCCTCGAGCGCGAAGTGCAGGTTCTTGTGCGGGTAGTCACTGCCCAGCACCAGAAAGTACGGCTTCGTCAGCTCGTACTTCGTTGTCGGAGTCACCACCGTCGGAGCCTCGACTCCAAGGTGCACCACGTCGACTTGCCCGAGCCCGAACGTCTCGACGAGGTCTCGCTTCGCCGACTCGGAGATCGCGATGATGCCCTGGGCCGCCTGCAGGCACGCCCAGGTGAGCGCCCGAAACGTTTCAACCCGCTGCCACTCCTTGAGCGCCGACGGAGATCGATACGCGATCAGGTCTTGCCACGTCAGCACGACGTGCCCAGCGGCCGAGAACAACCGCGCCGCCTCGGCCTTTTCGTACACCTGTGACGGGTGGTGTACGACGTCGAACTCGCGCCCATCTGAGCGATCGACAATGGGCACGCCGCGCTCGAGAAAGTACTGCCCCATCGCCTCATTCGCGACCCGAGCAGTCAGGTCGACGGCTTCGAGCTCGGCCATCGCCTCAACCAACGACACCGCATACGCCGCCGTGCCGTGAATTCGCGGCGCGACGACGTGTGACACATCGACGCACACCTTGAGCTTGCCGAGCGATCTCCGTGCCGCGATCGCCGCGACCCGGGCATGGGGGCCAGCCTCGAAGCTTCGATTCTGCTCGAGGTAGTGCGGGTAGCGGGCATGCAGCCGTCGCGCGTTGATCACGTCGAGGGCATTTCGCTCACTGCCGAATGACACCTGACCCAGGTGGTAAACGAAGGCCCGATTCGCCCGCGCCACGACGAAGCCCAGCGCCTGAATGCGCTGACACCAATCGTTCTCTTCGTTGTACCCGCGGCCGTAGGCCGGGTCGAAGCCGCCAACCAGCTTCAGCATTTGGTCGCGCAGCAGCATGCAAAACCCGACGCCGGTGGGCACCTCGGTCCACCGGGGGAGGCCCTCGAGCTCGAGCTTCGAAACGTCGACGGCTTTTGGAGGCACGCCGCGGCCGAGCTCAGGAACCGAGCACAACGTCGCGTTATTCGACAGTGGGCAGACCGCGCCAATGCGCTCATTCGAAGCGGCCACCTCGAGCAGCTCACCCAGCCACCCTTCAGTCACCCGGGTGTCGCTGTTCAAGATCACGACATCGCGTGCGCGCAGTGAAATGCCGCGATTGACCGAGGTGACGAAGCCCTGGTTCGTCTCGTTCTCGAGCAGCCTGATGCACGCATGCTCGTCGCGCAGTGCTCGCAGCATCGCGACCATCGCTTCACGCTCGGGCCCGCAGTCATCGACGATGATCAGAAGGCCCAGCGCCTCTCCCGAGCACGCCAGCACCGACTCGACGCACGCCCGGGTCATCGCCACGTCGGCGTAGACCGGCACGACCACGTCAGCCTTCACGGCGACTTGAGCCCACTCGCGAGCGACTTCACCGCCCGGTGCAGGGGGCCGAGCAGCGATTTCACGGTCTCGTTGGCCTGGTCGACCAGTACGTACCTCAACGGAGGCGCTCCCAAGCCAGCGCTGACCGGGTACGCGGGAGGGGCCTGCTCACCCACGCGCTGGGCGCTCACCCGAGTATTGTCGAGCTGCGCGCGAAGGTCGGCGACTTGCGCCAGCGCGGCATCGCGCTCTGCCAGCGCCTCGTTCAACCGCTTGCTGAGCCCCGACGAATCGACCGCCACCCCGCGCTTGGCCTTGTTCACCATGAAGCCACTCATACCTCACGCTGCGGCTTCTGGTCTTACTCCTGTACCAGGGCCGAGTTGGCGCGCTTGTAGACCTGCAAGTCGCCACCGCCCAACCGAGTAACGAAGGTCATCGGAGGCGTGCCGCCATCTGGACCGGTGTCGATGGCGACCAGAAACAGGCGGCTCTCACTCTCACCAACGCCCGCATCATGGCTGTCGGAGAACGGCGATTGGAGGTGCTCCGTCAGCGCATACCCCTGCCCACCCGATTTCAGCCGCGAATACACGTCGAGCACGCCATCTGGCTCACGCCACAGCATGTCTTGCCGGCCGTCTCCATCGACGTCGGCCACGAACACGCGGCTGCCCGTCGCCCAGCCCTCTGAGTCGGGCAACATTTTGTTGTTGATAGCGGCGCCGACCCAATCGAAGTCCAACCCGGTCGAGCTGAAGATGCCAATTTCTCCGCTCCCATACCTGACCAGGAGATCATCGTCGGCGTCGCCGTCCCACTTGAGGGCGACGAACCGATTCGGTGCACCATAGCCGCAGGCGTCCGACAGGCCGGCCTCGACGACCGCGACCAACGCGAAGCCCCAACACCCGCCCTCCATTTGCTTCGACTCCCACAACTGCAAGTCGCCGCTCGCGGACCTCGCGACGAGGTCTTTGAAGCCGTCACCCGAGAAATCCATCTGGATGAAGCGATTGGGGTCAGACCACCCCTCGCTGTCGGGAAATGCGGGCGTCTTGCACCCTGACGCAACGAAGCCGAGGCCGTTCGAGTACCAGGTCTCGAGCACACCCGACGCGCTTCGAAAGACGAGGTCGTCTTTGCCGTCGTGATTCACGTCGCTCACGAAGATGCGGTTCGGCTCGCCCCAGCCGAGGTAGTCGCTCCAGCCGGTGGCCCATCGGCGCACCCGCGCGCCACCCGCGCGGAGCATGGCCGGCTGCAGGCGCGCGCCATCCGACTTCCACAGGCGAAACCCACCTCCTGGGTCGCGAGACAAAAAATCCTGGTCGGCATCTCCGTCGAAGCGAATGGGCCAGAAGTGACCGGGCTCGTCGAAGGGAGACGAGGCCAGCGCGGCGCCGGGGTCTACCGGCGCTGCAGTCTCTTGGCAGTGCCCGCTGAGCACCTTCGGAGGCGCGAAGGGCTGTGTGCACGATGAGGCCAACGCCGCCGCGATGAGAAAGAAGGTCTTCACGGAGCGTCGCTCCCGAGGTGTCTGAGCACGTTCAAGGTGACCTGCTGGCCCGTGTTCGGGGGCTGCGCCACGTTCAGGTACGCATTCCACAAGCAGCGGCTCCACCAGATCGAACCACCCGCGAAGACCCACCCCCGCGAGTCGGTCTCGGCGAAGTGAGGGTCTCTCCACACCGTGACCGCCGCGTTGCCGGGTCGCCCGGTTCGGGTGCCATTCGGGAGCACGCCCGCATCGCTAATGTATCGACTGGCGATCACCGAGAAATTCGGCGGAGCCGTGAACGCTGGCAGTTGATACGAATTCGCAAACAACGGGTCGTTCGGCTCGAGAACGCCATCGTCATTCTTGTCTGGCACGCCATCGGTCTCGTACCCGATCATGTTGAGGCCGCCGCCGCCGATGAGACCACCCGCGCCGATGCCGGTATCGGCCAGCACCCACTCGGGGCCGAACCCCGTCACGCGATAGGCATAGTCGGTGAACGACCCGCCCTCGTACCACATGCCCACCCGGCTCGTGACGCCCAGGGCGAGCTCCTCCGCGCCGCCGTCGTCGTTGAAGAAGTGATCGGTGTGCTCGTTCTTGGCGGTCTTCATGACCTGGTTGCTCGCGCCCGTGGTCGGTGACGCCGAGAAGCTGACTCGCCAGTACATCGTGTTGCCAGAGAGCGCGGCGATGTTGCCCCCGGCGGCTCTGAAGCCTTCGAGGTTGTTTCGCATCTGCTGCGACCAGTACTCGTCATGCCCGACCAGAACGACGAGCCTGTACCCAGTCGTCAACGACGCGTCGCCATGCAGGTCGGTGCTGGTGGCAAAGTCGACCTTGCCGAGCTCCGCTTCTTTGCTGGTCACCCAGCGGGCGAGCAAGTACTCGGGCCCAGGCGAGATCAACGTCGCGTCACCGTGGGCCGTGCTGACGATGCCGGTCGAGCCGGGCCGCTCGAACGAGACCGCGCCGCTCGCCGCACGATTCGAAGAGTTGGTGCGATACAGGCTCTTGCCGCCGAACGCGTTGTACGCGTTGTTCGTTGCGAACGGCATGATCACCAGAATCTTCGCTTTGTTCGAGGGCTTGGCCTTCACCACGAAGGGGATGCGCCACACCCCGCCGACGTAGCTCGTCAGCGTGGCGTAGTAGACGGCGCTCGGCCAATCGTCGGGCACGTCAAGCGCGAACGAGTTCTCCCAACCAAAGCCCGCGGCGTAGCCATCGGTCGGGTTGCCACCAGCGCCAGCCTTCGGCGACTCGATGACGGTTCGCGCGTGCTCCGCCGCAGAAGCGCTGGTCATCAAGATCGCGTTCGAGCCGCTCAACCTGAAGATCTGAATCGCCGTCGTGCGATCTGGCACCGTGTTCACGTCACCAGGCTTCGATCGTGAATATGAGAACTCTGGCTGGTACGGGCCGCTAATTCTGAAGAGGAGCGTCTCGCCGGCGGTGACCGATGGTTGAGACGCGTACCCCGAGAGTGTGCCCCATACGGGGTGAGCGACGCGATCGGCTTTGACCCAACAGTCTCCAGGGTCAGGGCAGGTTTGTGCCAACGCCTGGCCCCAGGCGATGCACAGCGCGCAAACGAGGAGAAATCGCATCTGAACCACCAGACGGAGACGGGGGCTTTCGAGCTGGAACAAAGCAGCGTTCTCCAAGCGATGGCAATGGCCGTCGGCGGGTGCGTCATTTGCCCCGTCAGAAATCTGAAAGCCTCACGCTCTTTGGAGATCGGCTGCACGAGTCGGGCCGCTTCGCCGGACATGTGACGGCCGAGTCACGCGGCTTCGCGATACAGCATGCTTGACCCACCTACCCCGCTGCCCTACGCACGAAAAACGATGAATGTGCTCATCACTGGCGGCTGCGGCTTTATCGGCTCGAACCTCGTCAAGTACCTGCGACGAGCCCGCCCGGCGTACAACCTCGTCACGCTCGATTCTCTGACCTACGCGGGCAACCTCGAAAATCTGAGGGAGTTCGAGGGTGACGCGCACCACACCTTCATCAAGGGCGACATCGGCAACCGCGAGCTGGTCGAGCACGTGTTGCGTACCCACAAGATCGACTCGGTCTTGCACCTGGCCGCCGAGAGCCACGTCGACCGCTCGATTCTCGGCCCCGAGGCGTTCGTCAAAACCAACGTGCTCGGCACCAACGTGATGCTCGAGGCCGCCCGCGCGGTGGGCCTGAACCGCTTCGTCATGGTCTCGACCGACGAAGTCTACGGCTCGCTCGGCCCGACCGGGTTCTTCACCGAGACCACGCCGATCGCTCCCTCGAGCCCGTACTCGTCGTCAAAGGCCTCGGCCGACCTCATCACCCTCGCCTACCACCACACCTTCAAGATGAACGTGGTGGTGACCCGCTGCTCGAACAACTACGGGCCATTTCAGTTTCCAGAGAAGTTGATCCCGCTGATGGTGGTCAACGCGCTCAGCGACAAGCAGCTCCCCGTGTACGGAGCGGGCACCAACGTGCGCGACTGGCTGCACGTCGACGATCACTGCGCCGGCATCGTGCTGGCCCTCGAGAAGGGCAAAGCCGGAGAGGTCTACAACTTCGGTGGCGGCGCAGAGCGGCAAAACATTCAACTGGTCAAGACGATTCTCGCGCTGCTCAAGAAGCCCGAATCGCTGATCAAATTCGTCACCGATCGCCCTGGTCACGACCTGCGTTACGCGATCGACGCCTCGAAGGCGCAACGCGAGCTCGGGTGGAAGCCGACGTTCGTGTTCGAAGACGCGCTGGCGAAGACCGTGCAGTGGTACCTCGACAACCGCGCCTGGTCTGAGCGGGTGATGTCGGGTGCATACAGAAACTACTACGACTCCCAGTACCAAGCCCGGTTGCAGAGCTGATGCGCGTACTCGTCACCGGCACGAATGGCTTGCTGGGCAGCCGCGTCGTGAAAGCACTGGCGGCCCGTGGGCACGAACCGATCGCAACCGCTCGTGGAGATCGCCGCATCGCAGGCCCCGGTGAATTCTTCTCGGCCGACCTGACCGACGCGACCCAAGTCGACGAGATCATCAAGCGCACCAAGCCAGACCTCATCATCAACCCCGCCGGCATGACCGACGTCGATGGCTGCGAGCGAGATCGAGCCGGAGCGTGGGCCGCCAACGCCGAAGCGCCCGCCGCCCTTGCGCGAAGCGGCGTGCACTTGATTCATGTCTCGACCGACTACGTGTTCGACGGCTCCGCCGGGCCGTACGACGTCGACGCGGTGCCGAACCCCCGAGGCGTGTACGCCACCAGCAAGTACGCCGGTGAGCTGGCAGTGAAGAGCCTCGCGTCGAGCTGGACCATCGCTCGCACCGCAGTCGTTTACGGCTGGCCCGCCGCGGCGAGGCCCAACTTCGGCAGCTGGCTGGTGAGCACGCTGAAAGCCGGCAAACCGGTGAACTTGTTTGACGATCAGTGGGTGACTCCCTCGCTCGCGACCAACGTCGCCGCCATGTTGGCAGAGCTCGCAGAGAAAAAGGCCCAGGGCTTCTTTCACGTCGCCGGCGCCGAGGTCGTCGACCGTGTCGCGTTCGGCCGCGCCGTCACCACCCGTTTCGGCCTCGATGAAAAGCTCATCGTCCCCACCCACATGCGCGACGTGAAGCTCGCGATACCCAGGCCAGTGCACAGCGGGCTCAACGTCAGCAAAACGGCCGCAACCCTCGAGACCAAGCCCCTCGCACTCGTCGCCGCGCTCGACCAATTTTTCCAGGAGACTCAAGTATGAAAGGCATCGTTCTCGCCGGAGGCTCAGGCACCCGCCTCTACCCGCTGACCCGCGTGGTCTCGAAGCAGCTGCTGCCGATCTACGACAAGCCGATGGTCTACTACCCGCTGAGCGCGCTGATGCTGGCGGGCATTCGCGAGATCTTGATCATCTCGACTCCGCAAGATCTGCCGCGGTTTCGCGAGCTGCTCGGTTCGGGTGAGCAGTGGGGCTGCTCGTTCTCGTACGAAGAACAACAAGTGCCCAACGGCCTGGCTCAGGCCTTCGTCATCGGCCGCAAGTTCGTCGGCAACGACCCCGTTTCATTGGTGCTCGGAGACAACATCTTCTACGGCTCGGGGCTCATCAATCACCTGCAGCGAGCCGCGAAGACGACCTCGGGCGCAGTGGTGTTCGGCTACCAGGTCAAAGACCCCGAGCGCTACGGAGTGGTCGAGCTCGACAAGTCGTTCAAAGCGCTCTCGATCGAAGAGAAACCGAAGCACCCCAAGTCGAACTTCGCCGTGACGGGGCTCTACTTCTACGACAACCAGGTGCTCGACATCGCGCGCGACTTGAAGCCCTCGGCGCGTGGCGAGTACGAGATCACCGACGTGAACCAGGCCTACCTGCAGCGCGGCCAGCTCTCGGTCGAAGTGCTCAGCCGCGGGTATGCCTGGCTCGACACCGGCACCCACGAGTCACTGATGGAGGCCTCGAGCTTCATTCACATCATCGAGCAACGCACCGGCCTCAAAGTCGCGTGCCTCGAAGAGATCGCCTACCGCAACAAGTGGATCACCGCCGACCAGGTCGCCAAGACGGCCGAGCCGATGAAGAAAAATGCGTATGGCCAGTACCTCCTCGATTTGATCAAGTAGCGCCACCGTGAACATCGAGCCGACACGTTTCGAAGGGTTGTTCGTGATTACGCCGCGCGTCTTCGCTGATGACCGTGGGTTTTTTCTCGAGACGTTCAACGCCGAGCGATACCGCCAGCAACTGGGCATCGCTGACCCATTCGTTCAAGACAACTGGTCGCGCTCTGAGAAAGACACCCTTCGCGGGCTGCATTTTCAGAACCCGAACGCCCAGGGCAAGCTGGTGTGGTGCACCAAGGGCTCGGTGTTCGACGTGGCGGTTGATTTGCGGCCGGGGTCTCCGACGCGGCTGCAGTGGTTTGGCGTTGAGCTCACCGAGGCGAACAAGAAGCAGCTCTTCGTGCCCAAGGGCTTCGCGCACGGCTTCTGCGTGACTTCTGAGACCGCTGACTTCGTTTACAAGTGCACCGAGGTGTATCGGCCAGCCGACGAGCGTTCACTCCGGTGGGACGACCCGGCCCTCGGCATCACGTGGCCGGTGAAGGCGCCGAAGCTGTCGAAGAAAGACGCCGCCGCGCCCCCGTTGGGTGCGGTGCTGGCCGCCCTCGCACTGTGAAGCAGCAGCTCATGGAGACGAGGCGGTGTGTGGTGACGCAGACAGGGCGGGTCCTTCGAGTCCCGCAGGACGAACGAATTCGATCAGGAGCGCCACCGTCGCGCTCACCAGCGTCACGACCGCTGAGATGTCGGCCACGAGGAATACCGTTCGGGTGCTCTGAACCAGTGGATGCGTGCAGGCGCCCTTGCACGACTCGAGCGCACTTTTCTGCACGAACCCGCTGATGCCGAACCCCGCCCAGAGGCCCCCAGCCAGCACGGCCAAGCCCCCAGTCACCCACGCCATCGCCGGAGTGGGCCTGCGAGAAGTGACCAAGGGCACGTCGCTCGCCACCATCACCGCGGGTGGAGGGAGGAGCGGCGCCTCGCGCACCACCACCTCGATGGGCCGGTTCTTCTCACCTTCGCGAATCACCACCTGCTGCTCTTCGAGGAACCGCCCCTCTCGCTCGAACCGCAGCGCATGCCTGCCGGGGTTGAGCTCCACGGCCTTCCCGTCCAACCGGGTGATCAATCGCTGACCATCGACCGACACCGAGACTTCGAGCACATCAGCGCCCTGCGCATCTTTCGCGGCGATCACCACCGACGGCATTCGACTCTCGAGCTTGCGAAGGTCTTCGACGCACAACGGCCGCATCGCGGCGGGGCACTTCTCCGAGGCACACGAGACGAGCGCGGCCTGCGCACCCATCAAGTCGCCCGACTTCGTCAGCTGCCCCGACGCCGTGAAGGCCCTCGAACAGGCATCTTCGGCCGCCACCGTCGAAGCACCCAACGCCACCACCACCAGCATCACCCGCATCGCTAGCATCCCGCCTTCCAGTGACGCGTGCCGTCGGGCTCGACCGTGTACGGCGGCGTGCACCGCGCTTTGCCCTCGCCCTTGGGCCCCGCCGGCCGCACCTTCGGAGCAAGAGGCGCCACGGGCTGAGCCGACGTCGTCAACGTCGGCCGGATGATCGCGCTCGGCGTCGGTGGCTCGGTCGCGCTCAGCGTCGGCTGGTCGGCTACCACCGGCGCCGGCGGAGGCCCCTGCAGCACCAAGCTCTCGACCTGCGCCGTTCGGCTCGCGCGAATCGTCAACGCCAGCACTGCTGCCAGCACCGCCACGCCAACTGCGACGGCGAGCACCCTGCGAGGCCCGGGAGCGCTCGGCTTGGGCTCAGCCACCGTTGCGAGCCTCGGCACCGATTCGAGCTCTCTGACCAGCGCCGCGTGCGACTCGAGCGCCTGGCCCGCGATCTCCTCGACCCACGCCCCCACGGTTCGATTCGACTCGATGCCCATCACCTGCTCGAGCGCGACCGCCATCTCCAAGGCGCTCGCAAATCGATCATCTGGGTTGCGCGCCATGCCCCGCTGAACGATCGCCTCGAGCTCGACAGACATCTCTGGCCGCAGCACGCGCGGCGACGGCACCGGCTTCTCGAGCACCTGTGTCATCACCGCCAGCGGCGACTCGGCCTTGAACAACCGCGTGCCCGTCAGCGCTTCGTAGAGCACCACCGAGGCGGCATACACGTCGGTACGGCGGTCGACCGCCCGGCCCCGAATCTGCTCGGGAGCCATGTAAAACGCCTTGCCTTTGACCTGGCCTTCTTGCGTCGCATGGGCCCGGCCGAGCGCCTTCGCGATGCCAAAGTCCGCCACCCGAACCACCCCATCTCGACCCACCAACAAGTTCTGCGGTGAGACATCGCGGTGCACCAACTGCATCGGCTCGCCGAGATCATTGGTGGCCTCATGCGCCGCCTGAAGCCCGTTGAGCGCCGCGGTGACGATGCTGGTCGCGATGGTGATCGGCATCTGCCCGCCGCCGCCGAGCGCCCGCATCAGCCCCGACAACGGCAAGCCAGGCACGTATTCGAGCACCAGCATCAGCTCGCCGCTCTCAGAGACCACGTCGAGCGTGGTGAGCACATTCGGGTGGCGAATGCGCGAGGCCAACCGCGCCTCTTCGACGAACAGGGCAACCACCTCGGGGTCTTTGGCGAAGGTCGGGTGCAACCGTTTGATCGCCACGGTGCGCGAGAAGCCTTCAGAGCCGAGCAACCGGCCCAGGTGCACCGTCGCGGTACCGCCCGAGGCGATCTCATCGAACAGCA
>JANLPS010000150.1:0-2812 GCA_031367385.1 Archangium sp.
GCTTCAAGTCAGGCGCGACGAAGACCTGCGGCCGGTCTTCAGGCTTGAGCTTCTCGATGAGCTCACCCCAGGTGCGGCGCTTCGCGTCTTGGCCCACCGGCTCGGAGGCAGCCACGTAGGGCGAGGCGTGCGACAGGCCCCCGCTTTTGAAGAGCTTCTCGCCTTCTCCGATGCTGAGCACACGGTGGCCCTGGTCTTCGGCCTTCTCCTTCTTGCCGTCCCAGTGCGCCTTTGCCTTCGTGGCGTAACACTTCGTGTCGGTGCACCAGGCGCCGGTGGCGAGGTCTTCGAAGAGCCCCGGCGTGGCGGTGGCGCTGTTCTTCGGGCACGTGGTGCAAGGCCCCGCCTCGGGGTTCAGCGTCTCGTCTTTGAGGTTGAAGCCGCACCCCTTGAGTGACTGGGCGAACTCATCTTGGAGGTACGCGATGGCCTGGCTGGCCACCATCGGCTCGACGCCCTCTTCGCGACCTTTCGTGAGGTGCTCGACGGCCTTGGCCTGCAGTGCGTGCGTAGGGATGCGCGCGAGAGGCACGGCCACCGACTGGTGAATCAGCCCAGCTCGCAGCGCCTTGCGCCCCTCAGGCCCCAGTGCGTTCAGCTTCAGCCGGGCGTAGACCGCAGCGCGCGACTTGCCCACCCGGGCGGCAATCTGATCGCCGGTGTAGTGCGCCGCCTTCTGCAGTCGCTCGTAGGCCTCGGCTTCGTCGAGCGGGTCGATGTCGAGGCGTTGGCAGTTCTCGACCACCTGGGCCTCGAGCACCTGCACGTCGTTGAGCTCGCGCACATCACACGGCACCGAGGAGAGCCCGGCCTCTTTGGCTGCCTTCAACCGCCGGTGGCCGAAGACCACCTCGAACTTGCCCGCGTCGAGGGGTCGCACGAGCAGCGGCTGCAGCATGCCGACCTTCGCGAGGCTGGCCGCAAGCTCACCAACGTCACCGAGCTTGCTTCGAGGGTTGGTCGGCGACGGCACGAGCGCCTTGAGCGGTAGGTGCTGGGGCCCGTTGCCGGTCGGGAATTCAGCCACCAGATGCTCGCGCGCCTCGCCCTCGAATTGCTTCGCCTCGGTCAGACCCATCGCGTCTTCGACCGCCTCTTTGAATGCTCTCTTCGCCATCACCACTCCTCGCTGGCGGCATTCGCGGCCAGGTCTTGTTCATCGGGGGTCAGAACAAACTCTTCGCCATCGGAGAATCCGACGACGTACAGCACCTCGCGATCCTCGGGCAGCGTCGCTGGGCGAAAGGCCACCAGCGCCTGCACGTCGACCTCGATCACTTCGTCGTAGAAGACCGGCGTCGGGTCGGCGCAACACACCTCACCGCTGCGAAGCCGGCTCTTCGTGTCGACGTGCTGATCGCACCACGTGCACCAGTAGGCGCCGCGGGCAACGCGCAGCTTCACCTCGACGACCTCGACCGCTCGGCGGCGGCCGCTCTCGGTGATCACGGTCATCATGATGTGCCCTCAGCTTCCGCGATGGCCTTGCGCGCATAGAATGCCGCATCGGCGGCGCAGTTTTTCTCGCACTCGTAGAGCACCTGCTTCAGCGTTGCGAGAAGGGCAGGCGCGGCCGCGATGAGACGAGCGTTGTACGAGGTCGGACTCTGCAGGAGAACGATCTCCACGCCAGCCTCGTCGGTGATGGACCAATAGTCGCCCTCCTCGAGCGCGAAACTCCATGGCCCCGGCGAGAACGTGTCGCATGGCAGGCTCATCGCTGGGCCTCGATGTTATGGCCGCTGCAGCGCTGGCAAACCCAAATGCCGGTGCGGTCACACCCAGGGTACGGCTTGCAGCGCCACAACCAGCACCATGCCGCGCTCATGACCGCCCCTCGGCCTTGGCAATGGCGGCGCGGACCCTGAAGTACAGTGAATCGTTTGTCGCCATTCGCGCGACAACGGCCTTCAGTGTCTCGAGCATTTCAAGCGCGGCCACGAGCATGTTGGCGTCGCGCACCTCCATCACGCCATCGATGGGTAAGAGGTCGAGCGTTATGCGTAGGTCCCCAGTGTGGGCGAGCGCCATGACCCCACATCGATCACCCTTGGTCGTGAAGAGATTGTAGGCGGCGGTCATGACCCGCGCTCCTGCAGCTCTTCGTACCGGTCGAAGTCTTCATCAGCCTTCGCGTTGATGGCGGCCTGGTGAGCCGGGGTGATCACCCCATCGACCCGCTCCTGCTCGTGCTCGGCGGTCTCGCAGTGCAGCGTGTCAGCGCAGACCATGCCCTGCGGCCGCAGCACCAGGTCGGCGGGCAGCCGGCTGTCACCGCACTTCGCGCACCTCTGTGTGCGGGGGCTCAAAACGCTTCTCCGGCGAGCTCGGCAACGCGCTTCTCTTGCTCGGCCTTCAGCTGCACCAGATTCGCGGCGACCGAGGCGGCCCACTTGGCCTTCGGCTCCTTCGCCAGCTTGCCCTCAGCGAGGGTGATGGCGTCGGAGAGCTCCTCAGCACTGAGCCCGGCGATGGGGTGACCCTTCTTGTCGCCGAACGCCACCAGGGGATCTTCGGGTTGCGGCTTCGGCGCGTCGACCGTCTGCTGCGAGGGCGAGGGTTGCTGCGCACGCGGCGGGCTCGAGCGCGCTTCCTGCGCGACCTGCTGCTGCACGCGGCTGAGCACCTCATCAGTGCGCGAGGTCGGGTTCAGTTTCGCGGGCGGCGGGGGCGCACCAGCGTCGCGCTCCACGGTGCTGCCCTCGAGCTCAGCCTCCACGAAGATGCCGGCAAAGGCCTGGGGGTAGGCACGGCGGAGGGCAGCGGCCCGGGCGCACTTGACGATCATCGTCGCGGGCTTGCCGCTCCACTG
>JANLPS010000163.1:0-3650 GCA_031367385.1 Archangium sp.
CGTGCCCTCGCTCATTGAATCGCCGACGGTCTTGCTCACGAAGGTCCACCCGCTGTCTTTCGAGGCGGTCGGCTCATCGCGCCAGGCCAACAACGAGCGCAGGCCGCTGATTACGCCGCGAAGGTGGGCGCTGTTGCTCGAGTGCGGTGAATCACCGGTGACGTCGAGCTCTTCGAGCATCAACCGCTGATCGAGCGCGCGCTGAAGTGGCACGGTCAGGCTCTGCGGCTCGACCGAGTTGTTCGGGTGCGCCAACACCTCCAGCGCCCCCACCCCGGGAAAGAGCGCTTCGGGGAGCAGCTTTTGAATCAACGGCGGGTGCCAGCCGCGCAGCGCCGTTGGCGGGCCGCCTCCTTCTGCGGCGAGAAAGCTGATTCGATCGAAGCCGAACGCCATCGACTGGCCATGCTCGACGCGCCGGCCATGCTCGAGCACCCAGTCGGCCAGGTGCGCCGTCATCAACGCGGCCTCCTCGAGCAGCTCCTTGCCCTGAAATTCGAACGAGACCTCGCGCTGAGAGAGATGCGCCAGCCCAAAGGTCTCGGCGCGATACCCATGCTCGCCCATCGGCGTGAACCCGACCGAGAACAAGTCTTCGGCCAGCGGCTCTTCGGGCAAGAGCTCACCCGCAAGCTCGATGGGAAACGGCCACAGCCGCAGCACGTCGAGCACGTAGCCCTTGAGCCCCTTGGTAGCGGTGAGCAGCGCCTTTCGGGCGTCGGCGAAAAAAGGGCCCGCGGCGCCCTTCACCTCGCGTGAAAACCCGAGCAGATACCCGTGTTTGAACTTCTGCTGCGTGAACTTGGTGGCGTGGGGGCCGAAGAGCTCTTCGCTCGCGGTCGGCAGCACCACGTCGCCCATCTCACCCAAAAAGAGATGCGTGTTCGCCGACGCCACCACAGCGTCTGAGGGTTTCCCCTCGTTGGTATAAATCGCGAAGAAGCGACGCAGCGTGGGCAAAGCGCCTGAACTCTAGCGGGCATTTCTCCGCGAGTGGCGGAAATTTCCGCCGGCCTACACTGTGGGCCGCTTCACTTCAGTGTAACGCTCGGGCCGAGGCGGGCGCTCGGTGTGCCAGGCGCTAGTGCACCGAAATCAGTGCGGCGGCGGTCCCCACGCCTCCGCGGTCATCACGCAAGACGAACCAAAGCGAGACCTCGCCGGGAGTCGCAGGTGCCGTCCACACCGAGTGCGCCTGAGTGGTCGAGTCGTCGCTGGCCGTGCCGACGCGCTCGACGCTGAAGTGCCCGTTCGAGGCGTAGAATGCCGCCGATATGGCCTCCCGGCGCGAGACGACCGAGCGGCTCGACAACGCGAAGCTGGCGTAGGTCTCAGCGCCTTCGCAGCTGCTCTCCTCCGACGGGCATTCGACCCAGCGCACGTCGAGCGTCACCGCGTCTCCAGCCTGCACCCTGCCTGCCGTCGCTTCGACGCCGTTGATCAGCACCGCGGCGATGGCCGGGTTTTGATTGGGTATGAAGCGCCGGTTGTATTCGGTCAGCTGCTCCGAGGTGACGCCGGTGAGGCCGCAGCTCAAGCGCACGCCCCCGAACGAGACGGCGTCGGCCAGGGCCACGCGTACCGGTTGAAAATAACCGCCAGTCGAGTCGGCATCGACGGGCCGGGCGGCGGGCTCTCCGGGCTTGGCGGTGGGCACATCGGGGCCGAAGAGCTGGCACCCATCGGGAGGCACCGTCGCATCGAGCTCGAGGTGCTCACCGAGGTCTTGATTCGCGCCCGGCGCACCGTCGACGCAGGTGCGGCTGACGGGCTCGAGCTCGGCGAGGGGCTTGCGGGTGTGACAGAAGGCCCATTGCGGCGCGCTGCCATCGGCTCCCGCGAGCAAGGCCTTGAGGTGAACCCGAGCGCCAGGCAACGCCTCGGGGGGCGTGGTCTGCACCGCAATCACCCTCGGAGCCGTGACGATCGAGCTCATCTCGGCCAATTGGGGGCTGCACGCGGTCAGCACGAGGAGCGCGAATGCTCGCCTGGTCACCATGAGAACCTCCCGCCCAGCACCGGCAAGATCGGCAGCCCGGAGATGGTGCTCTGTTGCGTGTAGCTGGAGTTGTAGACGAGCTCTTCGGGGTTGCGTTGGTTGGTCGCGTTCTGCACATCGAGAAAAATCTCGAGCTCGGTCTTGCCGAACTTGAAGGTCTTCGAGCCGCGCACATCGAGCGCGAAGAACGGCGTGATGCGAATGCTGTTCTGCGCGCCGAGCACCGGTTGGTAGGTGTTGGTGCGTGCATCGAACCAGGCCGAGAGCACCGGCGTTCGCGGGTAGCCGCTCGAGACGCGCACGCGGGCCGAGACCTCGAAGCCGTAGCCCAGCTTCACGCTCGCCAGCGCGGTGAGCACGTGGGTTTGATCGAAGTCGAACAGCCGCCACTCGGCGGTCGGGTCGGCGCGGCGCTCACTGCGAATCAAGCTGTAGCTGAGCCAACCGAAGACCCGCGACGAGGGGTTGACGCGAACGAGCAATTGACCGCCCATGCTGCGGCCTTCTCCGGTCGAGACCAACGCCTGCGCCAACAGCGGGCTCTCGAGCTTGCTGCGCGCAGCGAGGCCGGTCGAGGTCGACAAGAACCCGGTCAGCTCGACGTCGACCCACGAGAACGGTTTGAGCTGCGCGCCCACCAGCGCGTGCCGGGCCTCGCTGAAGGTCAAATAGGGGCTGCCGAACACGGCCGACAAATCAGCCTCGACGGGGGGCTGGCGATAGATGCCGACCGCTCCGCGAAACGAGAGCCATGCGGTGGGCGCGTAGCGGGCCGACAAGCGGGGCTCGATCAACACCGTCTGCTTCGCGTAGCCGATCGACGGAGTATCGCCGACGACCGGCGTCGCGCGGCTGCCCTCGACCACGAACGGGTCGACGCGCAAGCCAGGCACCACATGCAGCGCGCCCTTGAAGAGCGAGATGTCGCCCTCGGCGTACGCGGCGATACTGACCGTGGTCACCGACCAGGTGTCGCTGTTGATCTGGTCGCTCGGCGCTTGGCCGAACACCCGAACGTCGCCTTCACGAGACGGGTACGCGACCGAGCCGACTCGGCTGATCGAGGTCGCAGAGCCTTCGCCATCGAACCCGACCTCGGCGTGCAGCCACGACTGCACCGCGCCCGACCAACTGCCGCGCAAGCCCCAACGCCAGGCCTTCGAGCTTGAGTCGATGTTCAAGGTGCCGAACGAATTCACCTTCGCGTCCGAGTCCAACCCGAATGACGGCACGAGGGCCACGACGGTCGAGCCCTCTTTGTGCTCGTAGCGGCCGTAGACTCTCCAAAAGCGAGAGTCACTGGTCTCGCGGCGCGTCAATGTCGGGTCGGGTCGCACCAGCGCGCGGGCGATTTGATCGGTCGAGAGCAGACCACCGATCTCGACCGAGTCTTTACTGGTCGGCCGCCACGCGAGGCGCACCTGGCCATCACTGAAGTCGGGAATGGGGATGATGTCGTCGATCGGCGTGGTGGTCACTGCGTTGATCAGCGGCTTGAGCAAGCTCTTGCGAAACGCGACGGCGACGCTCAGCGAATCGATCAACCGGGCACGCATCGAGATCGAGGTGTCGACGATGTCGGCCGAAACGCTGCCGTGAAACCCGGGCTCGTCGAGCGGCCGCAACTGCACGGTGACCAGACCACCGAGGC
>JANLPS010000183.1:0-31440 GCA_031367385.1 Archangium sp.
CCAGCAACCTCACACACCATGAAGAAGCCAGCCGCGAAGAATCAGCATGGCAAGAAGCTCGAGCAGAAGCAGCTCGTCACCCTGGCCCCCGTCGACTTGAAGCACGTCATGGGCGGCAGCCTGTTCTGCGTCACCCCCTGGGACTGAGACCGCCCGTCTCGCCCGTCACAAGCCCTCCTGATAAGACGGCGCCGACCCGACGACTTCAGTCTGCGGGTCGTTGGGAGCGCGGTCGTGTTCACCAAGAAGAGCGCGAACAGCGCTGATGTCGTCATCGTCGGGGGCGGCTTTACCGGTCTGGTGATCGGAGAGCTGCTCAGTAACGAGGGGCTTCGCTGCCGAATTCTAGAGGCCGGCCCGGCTCTTCGAAACAGCGGCGCAGTCCGAGACGCCGCTTCACTTCAGCAACTCCCCAACCCAGCGCGTTGGGAGAGTCACCTGGTGGGCGTCAGTGATCTGGCCGCCAGTCTGCCCGATGCGCGGCCTCGAATCAGAGCGCTGGGGGGTCGTTCTCTCGTCTGGGGTGGGTGGTCTGAGCGCCTCGATGCGAGCGCGCTGGTCGATGCCCGGAGCGTCGGTGCGCCGTGGCCAGTCAGCCTCGAGGAGCTGACGCCGTTTTACCGCACCATCGAGCGCCTGCTGACCGTTCGCAGCCAGCCTGGCGCGTTCTCGGGCATCAAGAAGACCTTGGGTCTCGACGTACGCGCGCCACGCATCGCACGCGACGGCCAGCGCTTGCGAACCGCGCTCAGTCTCAAGCGGGCGAGACGAAACGTGATCACAGAGGCCACTGTTCGAAGGCTGCTGTTTCGCGAATCTCACGTCTGCGGCGTGGAGTACTGGAACAGTGAGAGTCGCCTCGAGCAGCTGAACGCGTCAATCGTCGTTCTGTGCGCTTCGCCCGAAGAGACGATTCGAATCTTGCTCACCGAGCCCCCGTCGTCACTCGCTGACCGGGCGCACCTGCTCGGCCGCGGTCTCGTCGACCACCTGATGTTGAGCTACCTCGCCAAGGTGCCAGCGCCCGCCGGGCGAGCTGCCCATGGCACGGCGGCGTTCGTGCCGCGCTTCGTGAATACCACGCGGGCCACCAGGCGGCAGTACACCGGCGGCTTTAGCCTCGAGGTTCACGGGCCGACCAGTGCTGGTGCGCTCAATGACAGCTGGTTGCGCATGCTCCAGATTGACAAGAAGCAAGCCCGCGACACCAGCACGTGGACGGTGACCGCCATGGGCGACGCGATACCCCACCGAAAACGGTTCATCGACCTGCATCAGAGCGCCACCGACAGCTTGGGCCGCCCAGTGCCGGTCAACCACCAGTACACGAGTCACAACGACCGCTTGATGGTCGCCGACATGAAGCAAACAGTGCTCGACGTGCTCGACGCGTTGACCCCGCCGGGGAGCACCATGATCGAGCTTCGCGACCCCCTCAAACACCGCGGGCTCTTTCACGAATCTGGAGGCTGCAGAATGGGCGAAAACCCCAAGACCAGCGTGACCGATGCGATGGCGCGCGTTCGCGGCGTTCGGGGGGTCTACGTGGGTGACACCTCGGTGTTGCCCACCAGCGGTGACCGCCACCCGACCCTGACTCTCCTGGCGCTGGCGGCCCGAACGGCACGTGACGTTCTCCGGGCCTCCAAGGTGGGGTTTGAGAGCCTCTAAATCAGCCTCGAGAGGCCAGCGAGGCGAGCCCCGAGCGAACCAGGCTGTCGATGGAGCGGCCGCTCAAGCGGTGGTGCGCGGCCAGATGGGCCTCCATCGCGTCGCGAAGCGATTCGATCACCCGGTCGATGGCCCGCATCACCGTCGACGGCGCCACCTGGTAGAGCTGGCCGATCGCGGTCAAGGTCAGCCCGTCGAGGTATGCGTGCTGCACGAAGAGGCGATCGCGGGTACCGAGCGCCGCCAGGGCCGCCTGCAACGCGCCGCGCAGCTGCTCCCGCGCATTGCGGTTGACCGTGCCGAGCTCTGCGTTCGTGCTGACCGGCATCAACGCCTCGATGACCTGCGCGTCGACCGCGTCTTCGCGGCACCCCCGCTTCAGGTCGACTTCGATGCGGGTGCTCATCGTCTTCAGCCACCGGTAGAGCGAGCTGCGGCCATCGAACTGGCCGAGCCGACGGTCGACCAGCAGCCGGTACCGCACCGCTTGTCGAACCTCGTCGCACGGCGACAGGCCATCGATGAGCTCTGAGAGCCGGCCGACCGCGGAGGGCTCTCCATGGAGGCAGCGCTTGGCAAAATCGAGATCGGTGACCACGATCACCTGACACCAACAACTGGCCTCGGGCGCACCGTCGCCTGCGTTTTCTTTCGATGTTTTCGTGAATTCATGGCCTTGCAGAAATGCCGCTGGGCTTCGGTCGCTCCTGGCCCGCTGCAGTGAAACCCGGTTGAATGCGCCCCGTGTCGAGTTGCCCCGATGAAAACACGCTGATGGGGCTGTGGAGCGGCCAGACCTCGCCCGAGCTCGAGCGCCACCTCGCCAGTTGCGATCGGTGCCGCCTGACCATCGCCAAGTTGGTGACCGCGGGGCATTCGATTCGCGCGGCCGCGCTGCCACCCGGCGCCCTGGTTGGTCGCTACCAAATCGTTACGATGATTGGCGAAGGCGCGATGGGCCGGGTGTACGCCGCCGTCGACCCGGTGCTCGAGCGAAAAATTGGCCTCAAGGTGTTGCACCCGCTGCGCGACGGCCCGAAGGCCCGCGAGCGCATGCTGCAAGAGGCCAAGGCCCTGGCGAAGTTCTCACACCCGAACCTGGTGACCGTTCACGACGCTGGCGAGCTCGATGGCTCGATTTACTTGGCCATGGAGTACGTCGAAGGCCCGACCCTCCGTGCGTGGCGCGAGCAATCACCGCGAACGCATGAACAGACGGTCGCCGTGTATCTGCAGGCGGCCCGTGGGTTGGCCGCGATTCATGCCGCAGGGCTCGTGCACCGTGACTTCAAGCCCGAGAACGTCTTGGTGGGCCTCGATGGGCGCGCCAGGGTCTCTGACTTCGGCCTCGCGCGGCCCGTGTCACAAGCGCTGGGCCCGCTGCCAACCATGTGGAGCGGGGAGGGCGCTTCGACCGCCAGCCAAACCCGGGGCGTCGGCACGCCGGCCTACATGGCGCCCGAGCAAATCGAAGGGCTGCCGCTCGATGCCCGGTCAGATCAATTTTCGTTCTGCGTGGCATTGGCCGAGTCGCTGACGGGCACGCGGCCGTTCGTTGAAAATTCTCGAGCGACGGTTGAGAAGGGGCCTGCGCTTGGGGGCGTATCGACGCGCGTCGAACGGGTGCTGCGCAAGGGGTTGGCGGCCGACCCCAGTCAGCGCTTCTCGGGGCTGCAGCAGCTCATTCGCGCGCTCGAGCCCAGAGGCCGGTCGACCGGTGCGCTCATCGCGGTGATCTCGGTGGCGTTGCTGGTGATCTTGGGCGCGGTGACGCTGTCGAGCCGGGCGCCCAAATGCCACGGCGCAGAAGAGCAGGTGGCGGCGATCTGGCCCGGCCAGCGGCAAGCAGCGCTTCGGGCTCACTTCGAAGCGTTCGGCCCCCAAGGCGCCGCTCGAGTCGGCACGCTCACCGGGCAGATCGAAACGGCGCTCGGCGCCTGGGCCGCGGTGTCGAAAGACAACTGCGAGGCGACCCGGGTTCGCGGAGACCAGGCCGATCAGGTGTTCGCGGCGCGGCAGCAGTGCCTGACCCGCAGGCTGGTTGAGATTGAGCGCAAGATCGAAGTGCTCTCGTCGACTCCGCCTGAAATGCTCTCGCAGGCGGTCGATTCGATGACCGCGCTGACCCCGCTGCAGGTCTGCTCCGCGGCGGCCGTGGCGTCAGCGAGGCCTGACGCGCCTGAAGACCCGCGCCTTGCAGACCGGGTGGCCGCGGTCGATCGCCAGCTGGCGACCATCAATGCCTTGCGCCAGGCGGGCCGAGCCCAAGAAGGGTCGAAGTTGGTTCAGGCGGCGATTCAGGAGGCTCACGACCTGCCATGGCCCTCGGCCGAGGCTCAGGCGCTGTGGCTTCAAGGGGCGATGGAGAGCCAGGGAGGGGCGCTCTCAGCCGAGGCGCCGTTGCGTGAGGCGTGGGCGAAGGCGCTCGCCGCTCGGGCCGATGCGGTCGCCGTGCACGCGGCGATCGACCTGGGCCGGGTGTTGATGTTGCACGACCGCCGCGCCGAGGCCCGCGAGTGGCTCTGGCAAGCGAGGGCGATGTTGAGCCGGGCCTCCGACGACCCCGACCTGGTGGCCAGGGTCGCGCAAGAGGAGGCGCACTGGTTTTACGAGGGTGACGATTACGACCAGGCCCTCGAACGCGCGCAATCGGCCTACCAGACGCTGAAGGCCGCGCACGGAGAGGGTGCGATCTCGGCCGCGATGGCGCAGAGCTCGATCGCGACGATCTTCAATGCCCAGCTTCGGTACGCCGACGCGCTCGAAGTGCATCAAAAGGCCCTCGAGGTCGTCGAAGCCGCGGTCGGCCCCGGCGACGCGAGGTCGATCGGGTTGCACATGGCGTTGTCTGAAGATCTCTACAATTTGCGACGGTACTCCGAAGCGCTGAGTGCCCTCGAGGCGGTCTCGTCGAAGGTGCCGGCCGCCGAGCTCACCGGCTACCAGTCAGCACGGCTCTGGGAGATGCAGGCCGCGGTCTTGATTCGACTCCAGCGACCGCGCGAAGCCCTGCCATTGGCGAGGTTGGCCGTTGAAAAGGAGCAACAGCTCGGTGCGCTCCGACAGGAGCAGGAGGCGATGCAGACCCTCGGCCTCGCGCTGATTGGCGTGGAAGACTTCGCCGCGGGGCATGCCCAACTCGACGCGCTGCGCGCGCGAATCACCGAGCGAAGTGGCGCCGATCACAACGACATCACGCAGACGCTCGACCTCGAAGGCCAGGCCCTGATGGAGCATGGCAAGTACGCGCTGGCGCTGCCGTTGGTGATCGAATCAGCACGGCGCCGTCACGCCGAGGGCACAGACCCCTTCGCGGAGGGCTACTCGTACAGCTTGTGGGGCCAATGCCAGCTGGCGCTCGGCAATCAGGTCGAGGGTCGGGCCCACCTGAGACGAGCGGTCGCGCTGCTCGAAACCACTCAGCCGCTCAGCACAGTGGCGCTGGCAGAGGCCCGAGAGAAGTTGGCCAAGTCGACCAAGGCGCCCTGATTCTCTAAAAAAAAAAAGAAGCGGGGCTCCGGCCAAAGGGGAGAAGCCGGAGTCCCGCGCGAAGGGAGGCACACTGCCGCCTTCTCAAAAGTATGAGCGTTACGACGCCCGGCCGAGGCCGACCGTCACTTCATCGTCTTCGTCAGTCAGGGTCTGTGCCGCGCGTGAGAGGTCGAGCGCATTGACCACCGGCGCCGTCGCCTCGAGGTCGCGTCGATCGGCCGACATGATCTTCGCCCGCGTCGCCGCATCGGCCACGCCGGTGACCGGCAAGCCAACCCGCTCTTGAAACCGCTCGACCGCGAGCTCAGTGCGCGGCCCGTACACGCCAGGGCCCGACTTCACGTCGCCCGCCGACATCATGCCGAGCAGCTGAAGTTTTGCTTGAAGCCCTCGAACGTCAGCGCCTGTCGCTCCGCGCAGCAGCGGCCGCAACACCTTCTTGGGCACCGCTTCGAAACTGTCGCTGCGCAGCTGGGCCCGAGAAGACGTCAGCCGGCGTGGGCCGACGGCCTCGAGGTCGGTACGGCTCGACCGCGCCGAGGCGGCTGCTGACATCGACTGGAGACGGAGGCCTGACACGCGCGCGCAGTGCATCCAAACTTCGAGCCAGCTGTAAGCGCTTGATGCCTTTAGGGGTTTCGACCTCGCCATGCGCGCCGATGAACCACTTTTCCAGCGTGCTGGTAACGAAATAGCCGCGATGTCGAAGGGTTAGAGCGCGTAAAGCGGCAGTGTCTGAAGAAACGACACTTTCAGCGAATGGAGCACGGGTGCTCCACCGGTTCACGTCAGCAAGTCGAGGATTTCACGGGCGATCAGCGAATCTTTGCGCACGTACCCGTCGGCTCCGGCGGCGGCGGTGATGCGCTTGAGCTCGCCCTCTTCTTCGGCTGAGCACAAGAAGACCTGAATACCCGCAAACAGCGAGTTGCCCTTGATGAAGCGGCAGAATTCTTCGCCGTTGATGCCCGGCATGTGCACGTCGAGCAGCACCAGGTCGGGTCGGGTCTTCTTTTTCAAGATGATCTTGGTCGCCTGGTCGGCCGAATGCGCCGTCATCACGTCGTGACCCTTGGCGGTCAGCTCGGCCTCGAGCAACTTCGCGGTCGACTCGCTGTCGTCGACCACCAACACCCGGCGCTTTGCGGGCTGCGTCGAGGCGGGGGCCGCTTCGGTCACCGCGTCACGAATCTTCTCGACCGCTGCTTCGAGGCCGTACGACTTGGCGATGTACCCGTCGGCCCCGGCCTTGGCGGCCTTCTCAGACAGCTCGTCTTCGGGCAGGTCTGAATACAAGAACAGCCGCGCCTTGATCTGCCGTTGCAGCCGCAAGAACTCGACGACGTCATCGCCGTACATCTCGGGCATGTTCACGTCGACCAGCACCAGCGTGTAGGTGTGCTCGGCCAACCGGGCGTCGAGAGCGGCCAGGTCGGTCGCGGTGTCGACCTCGAGGCCTGCCCCCGCAAGCGCCTGCGAGAGGAGCTGCACCGTCATCGGGCTGTCATCAATCACCAGCACGCGCGGCGCCATGGCCGGGGGTTGTATCAGAGTTTTTTGTCTTCACAGCGCTGACTTCATGTGTGCGCAACACTGACGCCGGTGCTCGATTCGCCTGAAGCAGAAACCTTGAACTGCACAGGTTCGAGTTCGATACTCCGCCGAACGTGGACCAGTCGCCCCTTCAGCGCGCACTCGCCGCCGCACCCGATCGCCCGAAGGCGCAGTCGGCCCGACCTGACGAAGAGTTCTTCGTCTTTCGGGTTGGCGAGCTGACGCTGGCGGTGCTCTCGCACCACGTGCGCGAGGTGACTCGCATGAGCAGCATGACGCCGCTCCCGCGCACGCCCTCGTTCGTCTTGGGCGTGGTGGGTCAGCGCGGGCAGGTGGTGCCGGTGTTCGACCTGTTGCGGTTCTTGTCGCAGGGTGAGTCGAAGGTCACCTCGCGCAGCCGCTTGTTCTTGAGCGATCACGGCGGGTTCTCGGTCTCGTTTCTCGCTGACGCGGTGGTCGGCCTGCGCCGCATCTTCGTCGCCGACAAGCTGCCACCGCCGATGAGCGCCAGCCTCTCGCACGAGTTTCTGCAGGGCGTGGTGCAGTCACGCGAGTTCGGGGCCTTGAGCCTGCTCGACTTGCCCCGCGTCATCGGCGCTGCCCGGCAGAAGGTCACCGCCCGATGACCCCCACCATTGATCTGGTGCTCTTTGAAATCGCGGGCATTCAATACGCGAGTGACTTGAGCCAGGTGCACCGCATCGGCACCGTCGAATCGCACCAGAGTGTCGGTTCTCCGCTCGGTACGCCCGCGATTGGCAAGCGCGCGCTGGTGTTCACCGTCACCGATTCGAAGAGCGGCAATCAGGCCGAGGCCCAGCTGGCGATTGACGCGGTGCTGGGCGTTCACACCGTGCCGCTCGATGACCTTCGTCGATTGCCCCTCGCCGCGGCGAGCTCTCGCCTGACCGTCGGCGCCTGGGTCGTCGATGGCACCCAAACGATTTTGATCGTCGATCTCCACGCCACTGTGACGTCTTCAAGAGGAAGCGCATGACCACCGAGAACACCGAAACGAAGAGCAAAGCCAAGAAGCCCGCTGCCAAAAAGGTCGCGGCGAGCTCGGGGTCGCCGCTGATTGGCACGCTCGAATCATTGATTGGCGGCAAGTTCGACGCGCGCGTCGACTTGGGCGCTTTGAGCGGAGAAGGCCTGGCCACCGGCCGCCTCGTCAACGACTTGATGGATCGGATCGTCACCCGGCTCGCAGACCTGGCCGAGACGCGCCGGCAGAGCCAATCGATCATCGACAACGCGCTCGATGGCCTCAACGCGCTGGTCAAGCACGGCGAGCTGACCTCGTTCGATACCACCACCGACGACCCGACGCTGGCCCCGCTGCTCGAGGGCTTCGGCAAGGTCATCGATACGCTTCGCACCTTCGTTCGCGAGATCAATGGCGCGGCGCTGCGCTTGTCGTCATCGGCCAATGAAGTGCTCGCCGCGTCGACCCAGCACGAGTCGTCATCGACCGAGCAAGCCGCCGCCATTCACGAGACCACCGCCACCATGGAGGAGCTCAAGCACGCCTCGGCCCAGATCGCCGAGAACGCCGGTGCGGTGGCCCGCGTCGCCGAAGAGACCCTCAACTCCGCGCGCTCGGGCCGTGGCGCGATCGGTGAATTCATTCAGGCGATGCAGCAGATTCGCGCCGATGGGTTGGCCGTGTCTGAGTCGATCACCAAGCTGCTGCGCCGGGTCGAGCGCATCGGCACCGTGGTCGAGGTGATCGACGAGATCGCCGACCGCTCTGACTTGTTGGCGCTCAACGCCGCCCTCGAAGGCTCGCGCGCAGGTGAAGCGGGCAAGGGCTTCAGCATCGTCGCCGCCGAGATGCGCCGCCTCGCCGAGAACGTGCTCGACTCGACCAAGGAGATCAAAAACCTGATCACCGAGATTCGCGAAGCCACCGCCGCCGCCGCGAGCGCCGCCGATGCCTCGCGCACCGCCACCGAGGCTGGTGAACGGCTCGGCTCGGTCGCCGCCAGCGCGGTCGAAGGCATCTTGGCCGGCGTGCAGGAGACCAGCGACGCCGCCCGCGTGATCAACCTCGCCACCCAGCAGCAGCGCACCGCGACCGAGCAGGTCGTGGCCTCGATGGCCGAGATCGAAGACGTCACGCGCCAGACCACGCAGGCCTCGAAGCAGGCCACCTCAGCCGCCGCCGAGCTCACCCAGCTCGCCAGCCGCCTCTCAGAGCTCATCAAGCGCTTCAAGGCTGACTGACCAAGACTTTGGATACCGAAGCCCTCAAAAAATCGCTGTTGTCGAAGTTTGCCGAGGTCACGGCAGACCGACTTCAGGCCATTCAGCTCGGCGTGCTCGAGCTCGAGAAGCCTGATTCTGCCCGTGCGGCCGAATCGGTCGCGCGAGAGCTTCACACCATGAAGGGCGAGGCCCGCATGCTGGGCCTGCTCGCGGTCGGGCAGTTGGCCCACGCCTGTGAAGACGTGCTCAAGGCGAACCGCGAGGGCCGGGTGACGGGCCAGGCGGTGACCGACCTCCTGCTCCACGCTTGCGATTCGATTTCTGACCTGCTCGATGATCTCGACGCGGCGAAAGAGGGCAGTGCCGCTTCGGCCGACATGGCCGCGAAGATGGCGGCGGCCTCAGGCACCGAGCTGCCTCCGCTTCGCAGCGCCCCCAGAGCGCAGAAACCACGGGCGAGTGCGCCACTGCCGCCCCCGATCAAAACGGCTCCGGCACCGCCGCCTCGAATCACCGCGCCTGAGCCGCCCCCGCCCCAACCATCGGCGCCAGGCTCGAGCGTGCAACCGCACCCGACCGGGCCCTCGGGTTTGGCGACCGAAGACGGCCATGAGGCCAAGCGCAGCGCGCAAGATCGCACCATTCGCGTCGCGGTCGACGTGCTCGACTCGCTTGGCCTGCTCGCCGGAGACCTGCTGGTCGAGAGCGCCCGCGCCAGCCTTCGCGGCGATGAGATCTCGGCCCTGTTCGACCGTTTTTCACGCGTCGGTGACTCGCTGCTGCGCCTGGGAGAAACCCTCGAGCACAAGCCAGAGAGCCGTGCCCGGTTGACCCGGCTCGAGAGCGACCTGCACCTGCTGCGAGACGACGCGTTTCGCTTCGTGCGGGCTCACGCCGATGGGCTCAACACGTTGCATGGCAACCTGACCCAGATGGCTGACCACGTCGCCGACGCGCGGCTGGTGCCCCTGTCGACGATCTTCGAAGCCTTCCCCCGGGCGGTGCGCGACCTCGCGCAGTCGCAAGACAAGCACATCGAGCTGAGCATCGATAACACCAGCGCCGGCGTCGATCGCTCGATGATTTCAGACGTTCGCGACGCGCTGATTCACCTCATTCGCAACGCGGTCGATCACGGCATCGAGGGCCCTGACACCCGCTCGACACTCGGCAAACCCGACGTCGGTCACATCGCCCTGCGGGCGCGAGCCGACGGCGACATGCTGCTGGTCGAGATCGAAGACGACGGCCGCGGCATTGACCCGGCCCGGCTCCGCGAGGTCGCGGTCTTTCGCGGGTTGCTGACCCAGAGCCAGGCGCAGGCCTTGTCCGAGCGCGACGCGATGGAGCTGATCTTCCGCTCCGGCTTCTCGACCAAAGACGAGGTCAGCGAGGTCTCGGGCCGCGGCGTCGGCATGGACGTGGTGAAGCGCAAGGTCGAGTCGCTCGGCGGCTCGGTCGCGGTCACCAGCCGAATCGGTCGCGGCACCTCGGTCTCGCTGCGGTTGCCTCAGTCGCTCGCGTTGATGCGGGTGCTGCTGATTCGCTTGGGCGACGACGTGTACGGCATGCCGGTGGCCGACGTCGAAGCCGTCGCGCGCTTTCGCCCCGAAGACCGCCTCGAGATCTTCGGCACGCTGGCCGTGATGCACCGAGGTCGCCCGATCAGCTTCGCCGCGCTGGGCCCCTTGCTGGGCCTCAACGGCGGCCCCCGGTTCGACCGCCCGCCCGTCGTCGTGGTGCGACACGGTGAAGATCGCGCCGCCCTGGTGGTCGACGGCTTCGTCGATGAGCGCGAAGTAGCGGTCAAGCCCATCGGCGGAGACTTCATGAAGGGCGCCCCCTTCGTCGCAGGCTCAGCCGCGCTCGAAGACGGCCGAATCGCGGTCTTGCTGCACGTGCCCGACCTGATGGCCGAAGTGCGCCGCCTCTCACGACCGGTGACCGAGCAACCCACCACCAAGCGGCTCAAGGTCTTGCTGGTCGACGACTCGCCGATCGCCCGTGCGACCGAGAGCGCCCTGGTGCGCGCGTTGGGCCACACCGTCGAAGAAGCCTCAGACGGCGAAGAAGGGTGGCTCAAGCTGGCCCAGGCGCAATACGACCTGGTGCTCACCGACGTGCAGATGCCGCGGCTCGACGGCTTCTCGCTCACCCGCAGAATCAAGACCCAGCCCGATACCGCGAAGGTGCCGGTCATCATCTTGTCGTCGCTGGCGTCTCCTGAAGACAAGCGCCGCGGGCTCGACGCAGGCGCCGATGCCTACCTGATCAAAGGCGAGCTCGGGGTCGAGAGCCTGGCCCTCACGATTGACCGGTTGACGTGACGGCGGCTCCGCGAGTGCTGGTGGTCGAGCGCGACGGCGCCCTGAGCTCTCGGCTCAGCGGTGCGTTTGGGCGCGAGCTCACGCGCTGCGAAAATACCGTCGGCGCCGCCGGCATGCTCGAGGCCGTTCGCTCGCAAGAGCCCAGCCTGGTGATGATCGAGGTCGATTCGGTCGGCACCGAGGTCGGCAAGGCCATCGAAGCGGTGATGGCTGAGCGCCCGGTGCCGATGCTGCTGATCGCCCTCGGCCCGGCGCAGAAGCAGGTCGCGATGACCTTGCTGGCTTCGGGCGCGCTCGACGTGATCCTGGTGCCGTTGATCATCGACCCAGCGTTTCTGCACACCCTGAAGCGGCAGATGTTGCTGCTCTCGAAGATCTCGGTGGTCACGCACCCCAAGGGCCGGCGGCGCCGTTCGACCTCGGTCTCGCAAAAGCTGCAAGCCTTCAAGCCGATCGTGCCTGTGGTGGCGATTGCCTCGTCGCTGGGTGGGCCCAAGGCACTGGCGCAGCTGCTCGCCGACATACCGACGACGTTTGGCGGTTCGATCGTGATCTGCCAGCACATCACACCCGGGTTCTCAGACGACCTCGCGCGGTGGCTCGCTTCGGAGACCGGCCTGACGGTTCGCGAAGGCGTGGCAGGCGCGCCGCTGGTCAAAGGGCACGTGGTGATCGCCCCTGCGCACATTCACCTTCAGGTCATGCCAGGTGGGGTGATCAAGCTCGATGACGGCCCTCCGGTGGGCGGCTTCAAGCCCTCGTGCGACGTCATGATGAAGAGCGTGGCCAGCGCGTTTGGCACCAAGGCGATCGGCGTCGTGCTCACCGGCATGGGCCGCGATGGCGCGAAGGGCCTCAAAGAAATTCAAAAGTGCGGAGGCCACACCATCGCCCAAGATGAAGAGAGCTGCGTGGTGTTCGGCATGCCGAAAGAAGCCATCGCCCTCGGAGCCGCCGAGAAGGTGCTGCCGCTCGATCAAATCGCTGCACAGCTGATCAAGTGGGTCTCATGAGCGCGGCCCACCTCGACATCGATCGTTCGGCGCTCGAGCAGCTCGCGATGCTGTTGCTCGAGAAGGCGGGCCTCAAGATCACGCCAGACGGGTACTACGGGCTTCGCCTGGCGCTGTTGGCTCGAATGCCGGCGCTCGGGCTCGATGACGCGACCGAGTACGTGCGGCGTCTGCGCCAGCGGGCAGGGGAGCATGAGCTCCGCTCGCTGCTGCCCCTCGTCACGGTCGGTAAAACCGAGTTCTTTCGCGACACCCGGCAATTCGCCGCGATGGAGAAAGAGATTTTCCCCCAGGTGCTGCGTGACGCGCGGCGCGAGGCCCGGCCGGTCAAGCTCTGGTCGGCGGGCTGCGCGACGGGCGAAGAGCCGTACAGCTTGGGCATGGTCGCGCTGGAGCGCGGTGTGCTGCCCGGTGAGGTCGACATCTGGGCGACCGACCTGAACCCGGTGGCGGTGGTCTCGGCGTCGCGAGGCTTTTTCCCCGTGCGTCGGGCGCTGGGCATCAGCGAAGAGCGACTGACCCGGTACTTCGCCCAAGTTGAAGGCGGGTTCGAGGTGGTGCCCCAGCTTCGCTCGATGATTCGCTTCGATGGCCTGAACCTGGCGGCGCCGGTGTGGCCCGCGGTCGAACCGGCCTCGCTCGACGTGATTTTCTGCCGCAACGTGATCATCTACTTCGATCAGCCCACCATCGTCGGCGTGATGGAGCGCTTTCACGACGCGCTTCGCCCCGGTGGCTGGCTGTTCTTGGGGTACTCCGAGAGCCTGTTCAAGATCAGCAACCGCTTCGAGATGCACGAGGTCGGCGGCACGTTCAATTACCAGCGGCCCCTCTCGGGTCGCTCGAAGCCCAAGACCCACATGTTTCTGACTCCGGCGCCCAGGCCTGCGCCGGCGGCCTACCAGCCTCGGCCGTCAATACCGTTCTCGAGAGTGCCGACGCTGCCGCCGATGGCGTCGGCGCCTCCGCGCGCGCCCGCTCCAGCGGTGGTGCTGCCCCCGCCGCCGCCCGAGCCAATGCCCGCGATGGAGCCGATGGAGCCGGCCGAGCCCAAGCTGCCTCCTGAGCGCCTCGACGAGGTGGTGGAGGTGATTGAGCTGGGCGATTTTCCTCGGGCGTTGCGCATGGCCAAGCGCTTGGCCGACGACGCCCCCGACGACCTGGCCGCCCGGCTCACCTTGGGCAACGTGTACGCCTTGATGGGCAACATCGACGAGGCCCGCGAGGCCTACCAAATCGCCCTTGCCCGCGAGCCGCTGTGCGTCGAGGCCCGCGTCTACATGTCTCTGGCCGCGATGCAGGTGGGAGAGCTGGCAGAAGCCCGCATCGAGCTGACCCGCGCGCTCTTTCTCGAGCCGACGCTGGTGGTCGGTCACTACCTGCTCGGGCTCGTTCACGAGCGAGACAAAGACGCTGAAAGTGCCCGCCGTTGTTACCGAAATTGCATGGCCCAGCGAAAGTCACCGCCCCACGACCTGGTGGGCCATTTTCCTGACTTGCCGCGCTCGAACGAGGCCATCGCCCAGGCCGCGCAGTACCGCCTGGCCGCCTTGTCAGAGCGATAGCAGGTGGTTGCATTGGCCCCAGTTCATGGTTATTGGTACTGCCCCCGCCGGTCCTCCGAGAATCTCTCTTGGGGTAAGGCGGCCCGAAAGGCCGTACCCATGCAACCCGATATTCACCCCGTGTACCCTGCGGCGCGCGTCACCTGCGCCTGCGGCAACGTGATCGAGACCAAGTCGACCCGCGGCTCATTTCAGGTCGAAATTTGCTCGAACTGCCACCCCTTCTTCACCGGCAAGTACAAGCTGGTCGACACCCAGGGTCGCATCGATCGCTTCAAGAAGAAGTACGAGGCGAGCGGCAAGAGCGGCACCGCGAAGTCGGGCAAAGCCTGAATCTGATTCGCCTTTCGCTTGAGTAGAATCTAGAACCTCGCGGCGCCCGTAGCTCTCCTCGAAGAGTTTACAGGTGCCGCGAAGTCGTTTTGGCGCCAAGGGGGGAGACAAGAAGGTCACGCACGGTATGAAAGAACACGAGGTTGCTCAGCATTTTGAAGAATACGTGCTCGGCCTCCTCGCGCCGGAGCGCGTGGCAGAGGTCGACGCGCACCTTCAAACGTGCGCCGCCTGCCGAAAAGACGTTCGCGAGCTGGAGCAGGCGATGATGGCGTTCTCGGCTCAGCCGAACTCAGTCGAGAAGGTGCGAGCGCGGCTCGACGCGTCGCTCTCGGGTGGCGCGAGGTTCGATCACCTGATCGACGACGCAGCAGAGCTGTTCGATTTGAAGCCCGACGAGGTGCGCGCGCTGTTCGCGTCGATCGACGACCCCGGCGTGTATTCTGAGGGGCCGGCCGACGGCGTGAAGATTATTCCCGTCACTCCGGGGCCTCGGGCGAAAGATTCATTTTCGGCCATTGTGCGGGTCGACGCGGGCGCGACCTTCCCAATGCACGAACACTTTGGAGAAGAGCGTGTGCTCGTACTCGAGGGTGGTTATCGTTCGAGCGGTGCGGAGGGCGAATTTTGGAGAGGCGATCTTGACGTTCGACAGGCTGGTACGAGTCACTCGTTCACCGCACTCGATGATCTGCCGTGCATCTGTGCGTCGGTCGCGTGGCCTCCGAAGGAGTGAATGACCCAGAACCTCGCCGCGACCGATGTTCTCGAACTGTCGAACCGCCTTGCCCGCGGCGACAGGACGGCGTTGTCTGTCTTGTTCGAGGCGTACGGCGGCATGGTGCTGGCGACGGTGCTGCGACTGCTTCGCAACCGGGCCGAGGCCGAAGAGGTCGTTCAAGAAACCTTTCTCGATGTGTGGCGCAGGGCCCGGCACTACCAGCCCGAGCGGGCCGCGTTTTCGACCTGGGTCATCACCATCGCCAAGACCCGCGCCATCGACCGCCTTCGAGCCAACGACACGCGGGCCCGTACGGTTGAATCGGTTCGCCTCGAGAGCAGCGAAGCGCACGAGCCCGACCTCGACGTGGTGGCCGACGGGCCCAAGCTCAAAGCCTGCCTAGCCGCGCTGTCGGGTGAGCAACGCAGCACGCTCGAGCTTGCGTATTTTCAGGGGCTCTCTCAGTCGGAGATCGCTGCGCGAACCGGCACTCCGCTGGGCACGGTGAAGACCCGCACGCGGCAGGCGCTGCGAAAATTGTCAGAGCTTTTGGGCGTTTCGAAGCTGCCGACGCACTCTGTCAGCCCCTGACCGAACGTGAGGGCGGGCGAGCGCCCGGAGGGCCGGCAGGGTATACGTACCCCCATGGATCAGCCGATTCGCCCGTACATTGGTGGTCAGGCCGTCATCGAAGGCGTGATGATGCGCTCGCCCAAGAGCTTCGTGGTCGCGGTTCGCAAACCTGATGGGCAAATCGCCGTGCGAGAGCAACCGTGGAACGTGCTGCTCGCCAAGCTGCCGTTCATGCGCTGGCCTATTTTTCGAGGGGCCCTGGTGCTCGCCGAGTCGCTGCACAATGGGTACTCCGCGCTGAAGTTCTCGGCTGATCATGCGCTGCCCCCCGATGAGAAGGGCGCGAAGATCAAGCCGGGCCTGACCTCGCTGCTGACCTTCATGCTCTCGGCGATCGTGGCGGGGGCCGATGCCGACCCGAGCTCGCCGACTCCGGGTGAGCCTGAAGCCGCGAAGAAGGGCGAGGCCGGCGCGAATGCGATGCTGGGTTTTGCCACGCTGTTCATGGTGGGGTTGTTCATCGCCCTGCCGCACGGGCTGACCTGGCTCATCGGCCGCGCGATTGGGCCCACCTTCGTGCAGAACGGAGTCTGGTTTCATGTCATCGACGGCGTGCTGCGGGTCGCGATTCTGGTCGGGTACATTTGGGCTATTTCGAAGACCGACGACGCGAAGCGGCTGTTTCGGTACCACGGTGCCGAGCACAAGGCGATTTGGACGTATGAGTCGGAGAAGGCGCTGACGGTTGAGAACGCCACGCCCTTCACGACGCGGCACCCGCGCTGTGGCACCAGCTTCTTGTTCATCGTGGTTGGGGTCGCGGTGACTTTGCACGTGGTGTTGCTCTCGTGGCTACCGCCGCTGAGCCCGAACCCGTTGATCAACACGCTGCTGATGCTGGCGATCAAGATACCGATGGCGTTCCCCATCGCGGGCATTGCGTATGAGCTGCAGCGGTGGAGCGCGAAGCCGTCGTGCCCTGCGGTGATCACCGCGATGACCAAGCCCGGCATCTGGTTGCAGAGCATCACCACCATCGAGCCTGAGCCGAACCAGCTCGAGATCGCGCTGCTGTCGCTCGACCGGGCCGTCGCTCGCGAGACCGGCAAGGCCAAGGCCGGTGACGGCGTGCACGTGTACCCGTCGTTCGCCCAAGCCGCGGCGTGAAGGCGGTTCTGCTCCCGGGTTTCAACGGGGCGGCGAATCAACCGATCTTGATGAAGGCCGAGAAGCGCCTGAATGCGCTTGGGTTTTCGAGCGTGCGCAAGGCCCTCTCGAAGGGTCGCCCGACGCCTGGGCTCGAGCGTGAAGTCGCCGAGCTCGCGTCGATCATCGAAGGCCCTGATGTGGTGTTGGTCGGTCGCTCGTTTGGTGGGAGGGTGTGCGCGAGGTACGCCGTCTCGCACCCGGTTCGCGCGGTGATTCTGCTCGGGTTTCCTTTGCGGCCTCCGGGCAAGCGCAGGCCCGAAGACGAGGCGGCGCTGTTGGCGCTCGGGTGCCCGACGCTGATTGTTCAGGGCGACGGTGACGAGCTCGGGCCGCTGAAGTTTTTTCGCCCGTTGCTGCGCAAGAACCCAGCGTTGACGATGCAGGTGGTGAAGGGGGCGGGTCACGCCTTCGGCAGGCACGAGGCCCATGCGCTCGATGACGCCTGCGCGTGGCTGCAAAGACCGTTCTTGGAACCGAGCCGAGCCGGTAAGCTCGTGAAGTGACCCCCACCGCGGAAGAAGTCGCCGAGGCGCCTGTCGAGGCCGCACCCGCCCCAGAGCCAACGCCACAAGACCCTCACTGGCTCTCTGATTGGAAGCCTTACCAGGACGCGGCCCTCTACCTGCAAACGTTGCGACGCGTCGCCTTTCACCCGCACCGCTTTGGTGGTGCGTGGGTCAAAGGCGAGGTGGTGGCTTTCAACCCAGCCGCGTTCTACCTGGTGTCAACCGCGCTCAGCGAGGCTGTTGCTTCGCTGTGGCGGCATCTCATCGACCTGCCAAGCCAGTCGCCATGGGAGGCGGCTCTGGAAAGGGCCGAGGAATACGCGACGACCCTCATCTTCGCCGGGCTCGTTCACTACTTCATCAGCGTGAGCGTCGCCAAGCCGCGGCGTTTTCGCTCAACCGTGGCCGCGACGCTCTACGGTTCGGGCGCGGCGAACGTTCTTGCTATCCCGATCATCTTTGCTTCGGTGAAAGACAACGGGCCGACGGTGTACGGGGTGCTCGGCATGATCGTCTTGGCGTGCGTCGTGGGCCTCACGTCGCTCAGTCTGACGGGAGTTCACGGTCTGAATCGCCGGCTTGGTATCGGCACCGTGGTGTCGGCTGGGTTTGTTTCGGGCATGCTCTGGCTCGGCTCGAACCTCATCGGCCATCGGCTCGGGTGGCTTTAAGCGCGTCGCTCCCCGCGCAGAGCCACACGGAGATGGTCGCGCAGCAGCTTCACCCGCGCGGGTAACGCGCGAAGGCCTCTGGTCAGCATCATCAGCCGAGCCGAACCCATCGTCACCGAGGGCAGCACCCGCGTCAGCCGGCCATTGTCGATCGCCAATGCGGTCAAGAACGTCGGCAAGAGGGCGATGCCCGCGCCCGCTTGAGCCAATGAAGAGAGCACCTCGAAGTCACTGCAGCTGATCGCCGGCGGCCTGGCCTGACGAGCCTCCGCGGGCAGAAATGCCTTCGTGCCTTTCGGCGGTATCGGCCACAGCCCATCGTGTTGAGCGAGGTCATCGAGGCTGCGCGGCTCGCCCTTTCGCTCGAGGTACCCCGGAGACGCGAAGAAGCCCGACTCGAGGTCTCGCAGGCGCGTGCCGAGCCAGCTCCCCGGGCCGGCCATACCGACCCGTATCGCGATGTCGATTTCGCTCAAGTCTTCAAGGGTGGGTGAGACGCGGAGATGCAGGCGAATCGCGGGGTACCGAAAGCGAAACGCGCCCAGCGCCGAGGGCAACAACGCGCGCGCCACTTCGGCGGTGGTGGCGATCACGACTTCTCCGCTGGGATCCTCGCTGGTCGCCTGCGCATTGACCGCCTCTGCCAGCGCAGTCAAAGGCTCAGAGACCTTTCGCAGCAGGGCGCTGCCCTCGGGCGTCAACCGCATCGATCGAGTCGACCGGGTGAAGAGTGGGGTGTGGAGCTCGGCCTCGAGCGACGAGATGATTCGACTGACCCGTGACTTGTCGAGCCGCAGGCGTGCGGCAGCCTGAGTGAAGCTCAGCGTCGCGGCCACGGTCTGAAACACGCTCAGCCCGTTCAAATCAATTAATGTCGAATTCACATCAGTATCTTGTCAGTTCACGAGATTGTTGTCGCGTGGCCGGTGGCCCTATTGATTGTGCATGAACCTCAAATACCTGTCGCTGCTCGTCGTTGCCGCCTGCGCCTCGACCCCCAAGGCGGTTCGACTCTCGACCGACAGCCCGGTTCTCACCCTGGTGTGGGTCGGCCGGGGCGAGGCCGAGCGCCTCGACGCCACCGGCTGGCAGCGTGTGCCTGCGTTCGACTACGAGTTCTCAGTCGAGCAGCGCCGCTTCGCCGACCACTGGGAGTCAGTGAAGCACTTGACTCGCAGCCACCCCGACTACGACGGCAGTGCCGGGCCGCGTGAGCAGACCATGTACTTTCAGCTCGATTACCAGCGCGATGGTGACGGGGTGCGCTCGTCGATTCGCTCGACGCTAGGCGACGGTGCGGGCACCTCTGACTCCGAGTTTCGCCATGCACACCTCAAGATGCGCGCTGACGTCAGCAGCATGGCGCCGTTCGACACCTACCAAATCGAACAGACCTACTCATACGAGAAGGGCGAGCTGCGCGAAGACGTGACCCTGCTCAAGGGCGAGGCGCCGTGGGTTCGAAATCATGAGGTGGCGACGCTGTTCGCGCCCAAGCGCTTCGACGCGCCGCCCACCACGCTCAAGTGATCAGTCGTGACCCTTGAGGCCGTACTTCTGCACCAACCGGTGCACGTAGTTACGGGCGATGCCGGCTTCTCTCGCCATCTGCGAGATGTTGCCTTTGCATTTGACCAGCAGCGACTCGAGGTACTGCTTTGTGAACGAGTCGACCAGCTGCTCTTTCGCTTCTTTGAAGGGCAGGTCGGTGATGCCTTCGCCTGACGCACCGGGGGGCCGAGGAGCCCCCGTCGTCACTTCGGTCATCGGCTCGACATCGGCTCCGGCGAGCGAGCGCTCGACCAGGTTTCGCAATTCACGCACGTTGCCAGGCCAGTGGTACGCGGCGAAGCGGGTCATCAGCTGCCCGGGCAGCTCGAAGTCTCCGCGGCCCATTGATTGAACGAAGTGCTTGGTCAGCAACGGCAGGTCGTCGATGCGATCGCGCAGCGGAGGCACGGTGATCAACACCACCGCCAACCGGTAATACAGGTCTCGCCGAAAACGGCCCGCTTCGACCTCGGCCTCGAGATCTCGGTGGGTCGCGGCGATCACGCGCATGTCGACCCGGCGCGGCTTGTCTTCGCCGACCCGTCGAACCGTACCCGCTTCGAGCACTCGCAAGAGCTTGGGCTGAAGCTCGAGGGGCAACTCGCCGACCTCGTCGAGAAAGATCGTGCCGCCGTCGGCCTCGAGAAACGCCCCCCGGCGATCAGCGACCGCGCCAGTGAACGAGCCGCGCACGTGGCCGAACAATTCGCTCTCGATCAACGTCGGAGCGACCGCTCCGCAGTCGACCACGACGAAGGGCCGGGTGGCCCGCTTCGACTTGTGGTGAATCGCGCGCGCCAGCACCTCTTTGCCGGTGCCGGTCTCGCCCAGCAGCAGCACCGTCGAATCGGTCGGAGCGACTTTTTCGAGAATGCCGAACAGCTGCTTCATCGCGCCTGACGCCCCGAGCGCGGGCCCGAAGGTGGGCTGCTCGGCCGGCCGGCCCAGGTCAGCCTCTTTCATACTGACGTGAATGGCGGTCTTGCCCACCGTGATGGTCGCCTGATCTTCGACGATCACCTCGGTGATGCGGGTGCCTGACAGGTAGGTGCCGTTGGTCGACTCGAGATCGCGCACGCGCACGCCGTCGGGGCGGGCCTCGAACTCGACGTGGTACCTCGAGACGGTCGTGTCGCTCAGACTCATCGAGGCATCGGCATGACTGCCGACGACCACGCGGCCTACGACTTCGCGCGTCAGCCCTTGGTCGGGGCCAGCGGTAACGGTGACTTGGTAGCGGCGCTCTCGCAACGTGCCGCTGAGGCGGTCAAGTCGAAGAAGGGCTCCGGGGCTTTGCAGTGGTTCGGTCGCCTGACTCATGAGCAGGGGTGACTATACCGATGCAGCGCACTCGACACGCACCGAATGTTGTCGTTGACGATTCATGAACCCGCGCCCATGGTGCGGCCGCACTTTTTCAATTGCACCCACATTGAGGTACACATGGCCACTGGCGAGAAAATCACGCTGAGCAACGGCAAGCTGCACGTCCCCAACAACCCGATTTTGCCCTTCATCGAGGGTGATGGTACCGGCCCCGACATCTGGCGCGCCTCGCAGGCCGTCGTCGATGCCTCGGTCGAGAAGGCGTACAAGGGCACGAAAAAAATCAGCTGGATGGAGGTTCTCGCCGGCGAAAAGGCCTTCAAGCTCAAGAACAACTGGCTGCCCGACGAGACCGTCGCTGCCTTTCGCGAGTACCTGGTCGGCATCAAGGGCCCTCTGACCACTCCCATCGGCGGCGGCATTCGCTCGCTCAACGTCGCGCTCCGCCAGATGCTCGACCTGTACGTGTGCCTGCGGCCGGTGCGCTACTTCAAGGGCGTGCCCTCGCCGGTGAAGAACCCCGAGAAGGTCGACATGACCATCTTTCGCGAGAACTGCGAAGACATCTACGCCGGCATCGAGTTCGAGGCGGGGTCTCCCGAGGCCGCCAAGATGCTCGCGTTTTTGCAAAAAGAGTTTCCCAAAGACGCCAAGAAGATTCGCTTTAGCGAGGGCGTCGGCATCGGCATCAAGCCGGTCTCGAAAGAGGGCACCGAGCGGTTGGTGCGCGCGGCGATCAAGTACGCGCTCGACCACAAGCGAAAGTCGGTCTCGCTGGTGCACAAGGGCAACATCATGAAGTTCACCGAAGGCGCCTTCATGAAGTGGGGCTACGAGCTCGCCGACCGTGAGTTCGCCGACCGCGTCTACACCTGGCAGACCTGGGAGAAGACCAAGGCCGCCAAGGGTGAAGAGGCCGCCAACGCCGAGCAGAAGGAGCAGCTGAAGAACGGCAAGCTGCTGATCAAAGATTCGATCGCCGACATCACGTTGCAGCAGGTGCTCACCCGCCCCGACGAGTTCGACGTGATCGCCACCTTGAACTTGAACGGCGACTACCTCTCTGACGCGCTCGCGGCGCAGGTCGGCGGCATCGGCATCGCCCCTGGAGGCAACATCAACTACGTCACCGGGCACGCGGTGTTCGAGGCGACCCACGGTACCGCTCCGAAGTACGCGAACCTCGACAAGGTCAACCCTGGCTCGGTCATCTTGTCGGCCGAGATGATGCTGCGCCACCTCGGCTGGCACGAGGCAGCAGACCTCATCATCAAGGGGATGGATCAGGCGATCGCGCAGAAGACGGTCACCTACGACTTTGCCCGTCTGATGAAGCAAGAAGGGCAGAACCCGACCGAGGTGAAGTGCAGCGAGTTCGGGCAAGCCATCATCAAGAACATGTGATCACTCTTCACGAAACTGACTGGAAAAAATCATGATCAAGCGACCTAAGATTGCAATCATCGGAGCGGGTGGAAACGTCGGCGCGGCGGTCGCGCAGTGGGCGGTGCTCAAAGAGCTCGGCGACCTCGTGCTGATCGACGTCAAGCCGCAGCCCGCCGAGGGCCGGGCCCTCGACCTCACCCAGGCCGGCGCCTGGGAGGGCTTCAACAACACCAGCTTCGTCGCCACTGACAAGCCCGAGGCGATGAAAGACGCCGACGTGGTCGTGATGACCGCCGGCGTGCCCCGCAAGCCGGGCCAGTCGCGCGAAGAGCTGATCAACATCAACGCCGGCATCGTTCGCGACATCTGCAAGAACGTGAAGCAGTACGCGCCTGAATCGGTGCTGATCGTCGTCTCGAACCCGCTCGACGCGATGGTCTTCGTCGCCAAGCAGATCACCGGTTTCCCCCGTGAGCGGGTGATCGGGTCGGCTGGAGTGCTCGATAGCGCCCGCTTTCGCACCTACCTGGCTCGCGCCGCCGACGTCAGCGTCGAAGACGTGCACGCCATCGTGCTGGGCGCGCACACCGACAAAGACATGGTGCCAATCGTCTCGACCGCGACCATCGGTAACGTGCCGGTGACCAAGTTCTTGTCGGTCGAGAAGCTCACCGAGGTTGTCGAGAACACCAAGAAGGGCGGCGCCACCTTGACCGCGCTGATCGGCACCTCGGCCTGGTTGGCCCCTGGTGCTGGCACCTGCTTGATGGTCGAGGCCATCGTGCGCAACCAGGGCCGCATCTTGCCGTGCTCAGTCGAGCTGCAGGGTGAGTTCGGCGTCAAAGACGCCTTCGTCGGAGTACCGGTGAAGCTCTCGGCCAAGGGCGCTGAGAAGATCTTCGAGTTCGAGCTGTCAGCGGCTGAAAAAGAGGCGTTCACCAAGTCGGTCGCGGCGAACGTCGAGCTGATGAACATCGCTCGCGGCTTCTTGGGCTAAGCCCACAGTGTAGGCAGAAGGGGGGCTCGCCTCAGGGCCTCCTTTCTTGACTTGGTTTTGGGGCCGCCTTACGAAATCGGTGCCCTGGGCCTTCTGTCAACGGCTCAGCTTCGGAGCGCCGATCAAATGACCCCGCAGAACGAGCAACAACAAAACCAGAACCCGATTCAGCCCATCGGCGGCAAAGAGACCGTGCGTGAGCAAGACAAGATCATGCTGATCTTGTCGTACCTCGGCATTCTCTCGCTCATACCCCTGCTGACGGTCAAAGACAGCGACTACGTCAAATTTCACGCGAAGCAGGGCCTGGTGTTGTTCGGCTTCGGCGTCATCACCGTGCTGCTGAACATGATCCCCTTCGTGGGTACGATCATTTACTGCGTCGGGGTTCTGGGCCTCTTCGTGCTGACCATCATGGGCATCGTCAAAGCCCTGGGTGGTGAGCGGTGGCGAATACCCGTCGTCTCTGACGTCGCGCAGAAGATCAACATGTAGCCGTCACGCCACTGAAGCCGACGCGTGAAAGCCCGGTACCTGGGAGGGGGACCGGGCTTTTTCATGCCCAAACGAGATTAGTCTTCGACCGGCTCGTCGACGACTTCATCGTCATCGTCGGTGTCGTCATCATCATCGTCGTCGTCGTCATCGTCTTCATCGTCGTCTTCTTCAGTCTCGTCTTCGGCGTCGAGCACCGGCACGACTTTGCCGTCGGCCAGGTCTTCAGCGTCGATCGACATGCTGACGACGAACTTCTTCGCGATGGCCGCGGTCTGCACCAGCAGCTCGGCGATCGCCGCGACGAAGTCTTCGCCCATCGCCTTCGAGGGCTTGGCCCCGCAGTGAGGGCACTCGAGGTCTTCGGTGCCGTCGACGAGATCTTGTGCGTCGATCTCGAAGTTGCCTTCGCACTTCTGACAGTTGAAATCGATGGTTGCCATAATCGCACGCGAGATAACGGCGCGACGGCTGGCGTGTCAACGACGTTCAAAGGCCCGCGACTGAAAAACGACGGCTTTAGCCGCGCTTGCCGATTTCGACGTAGTCGCGCTTGCGCTGGCCGGTGAAGACCTGGCGGGGGCGTGAGATCTTCTGCTCCTCGTCGGTGATCATCTCTTCCCACTGCGTCACCCAGCCGACGGTGCGGGGTATGGCGAAGAGGCAGGTGAAGAAGTCGACGGGGAAGCCCATCGCTTCGTAGATGAGGCCCGAGTAGAAATCGACGTTCGGGTAGAGCTTGCGCTTCACGAAGTAGTCGTCTTGCAGGGCGATGCGCTCGAGCTCGACGGCGATGTCGAGCAGCGGGTTGCGACCGGTGACCTCGAACACCTCATCGCAGGCCTTCTTGATCACCTGCGCGCGGGGGTCATAGTTCTTGTACACGCGGTGGCCGAAGCCCATCAGCTTGGTGCCGTCGCCGCCTTTGACGCGATTGATGAATTCGGGGACGTTCTTCTTGTCGCCGATTTCACGCAGCATTCGCAGCACCGCTTCGTTCGCGCCGCCGTGCAGCGGGCCGTAGAGCGCGGTGATGCCAGCGGCGACCGCCGAGTACGGGTCGACCTCTGACGAGCCCACCACGCGGGTGGCCGTGGTCGAGCAGTTCTGCTCGTGGTCGGCGTGCAAGATGAACAGCACGTCGAGCGCCTTGACCAACTTGGGGTGCGGCTTCCAGTTGGGGTTGCCGATCGACTTCACCATGGTCAGAAAGTTCTCGGCGTAGCTCAGGTCGTTGTTCGGGTAGACGTACGGCAGGCCCTGGCTGTGGCGGTGACAAAACGCCGCGAGGGTCGGCATCTTCGCGATCAACCGCATCATCTGCAGGCGGCGAATCTCTTTGTTTTTCACGTTGCGGGCTTCTGGGTAGAAGCTCGAGAGCGCGGCCACGGTCGACGCGAGCATCGACATCGGGTGCGCGTCGTAGCGAAACCCGTCCATGAACTGTTTGATGTTTTCGTGAACGTAGGTGTGGTGCGTGACCTTGGTGGTGAAGGCCTCGAGCTGCTCTTTGGTCGGCAGCTCACCGTTCATCAACAGGTACGAGACCTCGAGGTGCGACGACTTCTCGGCGAGTTGGTCAATCGGGTAGCCGCGGTACTCGAGAATGCCTTTGTCGCCATCGATGAAGGTGATGGCGCTCTTGCAGTTCGCGGTATTCAGAAAGGCGGGGTCGTAGCCCATCAGGCCGAAGTCGTCGGCGCCGGTCTTGATCTGGCGCAGATCCATCGAACGAATGCACCCGTTCTCGATCTTCAATTCGTAAGCTTTGCCAGTGCGGTTGTCGGTAACAGAGAGCGTGTCATTCGCCATGGGCATTGAAATTCCACTTTGAGTCGGCCATTTCAACGAAAAACGGAGCATTTTCTCGTCGATGACTCGCCGCTGGACATTTGCGATTGGCGCGGTGGCGATTGTGACCACTGCCGTGATCGCTCGCGTGATGCTGCGAGAGCGCTTCGAGCCCGAGGCGATTCTCCAGCTGATGCGGGCCTCGAAAGACGCACCGTGGGCGGTGCCGGCGTTCGTGGCGGTGTACTGCGTGGCGACAGCGCTGCTGATGCCTGCCATCGCGATGCATATCGCCGCGGGGGCCGTGTGGGGCTTCGGGCCGGGCTGGGTGCTCGGCCTGATCGGCGCCAACATCGCGTCGAATCTCCACTTTCTGGTCGGCCGCTGGGTCGGCCGCTGGGTCGGGCCTGAGCGGGTCAGAGCCTGGCTGCTCAAGCGGGGCTTGGTGAAGCTGGTCGATGAGCTCGAACAGCGGGGCGCGTTCGCCATGATCGTGATTAGGCAATTGCCGCTGCCCTTCGTGGCGGTGAACGTCACGGCGGGCACGTCGCCAATGAAGTGGGCACAGTTTGCGGTCGGTAACGCGATTGGGCTGCTGCCGAACGCGACCATCTACACCTACTTCGCGGCGGTGCTCGCAGAGGGCGTCGAAGGGGCGAAGACCGAGGTGTTGCTGCGCGCGCTCGCCGCCGGAGCGGTGGCGATCACGTTCGGGTTGGTGTCGCGGCGGTTGATGGCGAGACCCCGTTCGTCGTGAGCGGGGTCAGACGGTGCCGACGTAGATGTACGCAAGGCCCCACATCAACGGTATCGCCTGCTTTGCGCTGAAGGCCCTCGAGTCGTCCATCAACCCCAAGAACTTCTCGTTCGAGGGAAACTTCGATGCGGTTCGCGGCAGGTACTCGTACGCGGCGCGGTTGCCGGTGAGCGCCCAACCAATCAGCGGCATCGCGAAGCGCGCGTAGACGCGAAACAAGGCCCCGAAAACGCCAGTCGGCTGACCGAACTCGAGCACCATCACCCGGCCTCCCGGTTTGACCACGCGGGCCAGCTCGCGCAGACACTTGGTCGGGTCATCGACGTTGCGAATGCCGAATGAAATCGATGCGATGTCGAAGCGCTTGTCTGCGTAGGGCAGGGCGGTGGCGTCGGCGACCTCGAACTTCAGATCGTCGAACCCGGCAGCCTTGGCCTTCTGCGGAGCGGTCTTGAGCATGTCGGCGTTGAAATCAGTGCCGAGCACCGAGCCGGTCGGGCCGACCACCCGCTTGAAGTCGATCGCCAGGTCGCCGGTGCCAGTCGCGCAGTCGAGCACGGCGTCTCCGGGCTTTGCGCCGGCGGCAGCGACCGCCTTCTTGCGCCACAACCGGTGGGTGCCCATCGACATGACGTCGTTGGCCAGGTCGTAACGCGGCGCGATCTGCGAAAACATCTGGTGCACTTGTTCACTCATCGAGAACCTCCAACGGCTGCCAGCGGCTCGGGGTGAGCCATTTTGCGCCCGGTCGCGTGCAAAATGCCGGGCAGGGTGGTCATCAAGTGGCCGAACATCTCAGGCGTCAACGCCTGTGGCCCGTCGCACATCGCGACCTCGGGGTTGGGGTGCACCTCAATCAGCAACCCGTCGGCTCCGGCGGCCGCGGCGGCGAGCGACATCGGAGTCACCAGCGAGCGCACACCGGTCGAATGCGAAGGGTCGACGATCACCGGCAGCTTGGTGCGCTCTTTGACCCACGCCATGCCCGCGAGATCGAGGGTGTTTCGCAGCGTGTTGTCGAACGAGCGAATGCCACGCTCACACAGCACGACCTGATCGTTGCCGCCGTCGAGCAGGTACTCCGCGGCCAGCAGCCACTCCTCAATGGTCGAGCCGAACCCGCGCTTGAGCAGCACCGGCCGATTCACCTTCGAGGCCGCGCGGAGCAGCGCGAAGTTCTGCATGTTGCGCGCGCCGATCTGCAGCACATCGACGTAGTCGAGCATCAGCGAGAGCTGCGCGACGTCCATCACTTCGCTCACCACTGGCAAGCGCAACCGCCGGCCCGAGTCTGCGATCAGCTTCAGCCCGACTTCTCCCAACCCTTGAAACGAATAAGGGCTGGTTCTGGGCTTGAAAGCCCCACCGCGCAGCGCGTGCGCCCCGGCGCTCTTCACCGCGTTGGCCGTGCGTTCGACCTGGTCGGTGTTCTCGAGCGCGCAAGGGCCCGCAATCACGACGAAATCACCGCCCCCGATCTCGACGCCGTGGCCGAGCCGTACCCGAATGGTGCGTTCTCCGACCGCGCGAAGCACTTGGTGTGGGCCGCCCGACGCCATGACGAAAACTCCCGGTTCACCGAGTTCAAGGTGTTTTGAACTTGGTGATGCATCTATAGCGGGATTGCTTTAGAAGACAACCCGACCGTGCGTCTTGAACCTGCCAGACGATTCGTCGGGCTCGTTCGCCCGGCCCATGGAGGGGCGCTCCTAAGGCTTGGCCCGCAGCCCTTATCGCTGGCCTTCTCGGCGCCATCACGTGGGGTTTGGGCGACGGGCATCGGCATCACTGCCGAGGGCGGGGCTTCACTGCCTGCCAGCACCCTCGAGTGGGTCGAGCCGCCTCCTGCAGTGCCTCCTGGGCCGTACTTTGGTGGCTGGGGCTTCGATGCGCAGCGAGGGTGGGCGGGGTTTCAAGACGAGCGGTGGGTGCTGCCCGAGGTCTTGGCCTGGTGGGACGGCGCTCGAGCGTGGGTCGCGGCGTTTGGGCCCGAAGGCACGAGCCCGTCAGCGCTTCGAGATCGGTTGGCGCAGATTGAAGAGGTCGAGCCAGTCACCGACGGTGCCGCGGTCGAGCGAAAACACAGCGGCAATCGCGCTGATTTTCGCCGGTTGGTTGACGACGCCGTCTCGGCGATTCGCCAGGGGCAATTCAGCAAAGTGGTGGTCGCGCGGGCGATCGAAGTGACCGGCTCGCGCGAGCTCAACGAACGGGCGCTGCTCAAGTCGCTCGAGGTTCGCAATCAACAGAGCTTCACGTTTTTGGTTCGCGGCAATGACGGCAGCGCTTTCATCGGCTCGTCGCCCGAGCTGTTGTGCGAAGTGAAAGACGGCGTTCTGACCGCCGATGCCTTGGCTGGCACTTCGAGCCTCGATGGCGTCGAGGCGTTGCTGAGGTCTGACAAAGATCTGCGTGAGCACCGTGAAGTGGTCGATGGCATTCGGGCGTCGTTGGGCCCGTTCGTGACGGCGCTTGAGAATGCCGCGACGCCCAGCCTGCGAAAATTGCCGAACGTGGTGCATTTGCATACCTCGATACGGGCTGAGCTTCGCCCGGGTGTTGAGGCGCTCGAGGTGGCGAGGGCGTTGTCACCGACCGCGGCGGTCTGCGGTGCGCCGCGAGCTCCGGCGCGTGAGTGGCTCCGGGCGCATGAGGGTTTCGCGCGAGGGTGGTACGCGGGGGCGGTGGGTTTCACGGGGCCGAATGGCACGATGTTGTCAGTGGCGATTCGTTCGGCCCTTGTTCGAGGCAACCTTGCGACCGTGTTCGTCGGCGCCGGCATCGTCGAGGGGTCGACGGCTGAGGGTGAGTGGGTCGAGACCGAGCAGAAAGCGCGAACGCTCTTGAGCGCATTGGGAGTCGACCATGCGTGAGCGCGCTGGCGTGGTTCGACGTGGTGGAAAAAAGGGGACAGGCAGGTTTTGTCAGAGCTCGAGGGGAACTCTGCCCCAAAACCAGCCTGTCCCCATTTTTCCACTCGCTGGGAGCACCAGTCATGTCTGAGCACACCCTCAACCAGCGCTGGGCCGCGCAGCTCATCGGCGCCCTCGTCGCCGGCGGAGCCAGACACGCGGTCATCGCCCCCGGTTCTCGCTCGACGCCACTCGCGTTGGCCTGCGCAGATCGCCCAGATCTTCGCCTCTGGTCAGTCATCGATGAGCGCAGCGCGGCCTTCTTCGCCCTCGGCCTCGCCAAACCAACCCGCACGCCCGTCATCGTCATCTGCACCTCAGGCACCGCCGGAGCGCACTTCCTCCCGGCCGTCATCGAAGCCGCCGAAGGCGCGACGCCACTCGTTCTTCTCACCGCTGATCGACCCTGGGAGCTGCACGGCTTCGGAGCCCCGCAAACCATCGACCAATCAAACCTCTTTGGCCGCTCCGTCAAAGTCGTCGAACCGTTGCCCACGCCCGACGAAGCGGCGCTTGAACACCTCCCCGCGGTCATCGCCCGCGCGCTCACCCTGGGCAAAGACGGCCCGGTACACTTCAACGTGCCGTTTCGCGAACCCCTCGCGTCACCCGAAGGCGCCCCAGGCCCGGTCATCACCTTCTCGCTCGCGGCTTTCGCCTCGACCCGCAGCTCGCCCGATCTCGCCCCCGTCACCGCAGCCATTCGCGAAGCCAAGCGAGGCATCATTGTCTGCGGCCCCCGCGAGCGCGACGATGACTTCGGAGCCGCCGTTCACGCCCTCGGTGCCAAGCTCGGCTACCCCGTGCTGGCCGAGGCCGCCTCGAACGCCCGCTACGCATTTCCCGAGGCGATCACCTGGTACGACGCGCTCGTTCGCTCGCCGGCCCTCGCGAAGTCACTCGAGCCCGACCTCGTCTTACGCTTCGGCGGCGGCCTGACCTCGAAGTTCCCCCAGCAGTGGCTCGATGCTTCACGTGCGAAAACATTCGTTTTTTCAGACGACGATCGGCTCTTCGACCCCTCGCATCGCAGCGCGGGGTTCTTCTTCGGCGCAGCCCCCGATCTCTGTCGGTCGCTCGAGAAGCAGGCCACCCTGGGCAACCAAGCGTTTCGAAACCGGTACCTCGAGCTGCAAGCGACGCTCGAGGCACGCATGACCAAGCTCACACCAACACTCACCGAGCCCCACATCGCGCGAGCCCTGGTGCAGGCGATGCCGCCGAACGCAGCGCTCTTCGTCTCGAGCAGCATGCCGATTCGAGACGTCGACGCCTTCGCCTCGCACGCGCGCGGCAAGGTGAAAGTCTTCGCGAACCGCGGAGTCAACGGCATCGACGGAGTCACCTCGACCGCGCTCGGAGTCTCCGCGGCGACCAACGCGCCGACTGCCCTGCTCATCGGCGATATCGCCGTCCTCCACGATCTCTCCGGCTGGCTCATCGCGAAGAAACATCGCCTCTCACTGACGGTGGTCGTGGTGAACAACGATGGCGGAGGTATTTTCCAGTTCCTCCCGGTCGCCGAGCGCACGCCGCACTTCGAAGCGCTCTTCGGTACACCGCACGGCGTCGACCTGGCCCACCTCGCCGCGCTTTCTGGAGCCACCTTGCATCGCCCGATGACGACCGACGCCTACGCGAAAGCGCTCGCCACCGGCTTCGAAGGCGGCCTGCACCTGATCGAGCTTCGCACCGAGCGCAAAGCAAACGTCGAGCACCACCGAGCCCTCGTCGCAGCGCTCACTGAAGGGTTGTCATGAAACTCCCGACCACCACCTGGGGTCACGGCCACCTCAAGGCCCTCTTTCTGCACGGCTTCACCGGCAGCCACGAGACCTTCTCGCACCTCGAGCCCTTGCTCGGCGACGTGTTGACCGCGACCTGCGTCGATCTCCCTGGTCACATGGGCGCGCCATTGCCGTCATCGCAGGGTACCGACGGCTTTCTCGAGACCATCGATGCCCTCGCAGCGATGTTGCGCGAGCCGACCGTGGTGATCGGGTACTCGCAGGGCGCCCGCATTGCGTTGGGTCTCGCGATCAAGCACCCGCTGCTCGTCACGCGGTTGATTCTCGAGAGTGGGTCTCCGGGGCTCAGACAACGCCATGCGCGTGCCGGTCGACGCAGTCTCGACGACGGCTTGGCGCAGTTGATTCTCGACCGCGGCGTCGAGCCCTTCGTCGAAAAATGGGAGAACCACCCGCTCTTCACCGGCCTGCGCGCGTTGCCCGAAGCCGAGCGAGCAGCGCTGCGATCTCGCCGAGCGGCGCACACCCCCGAAGGGCTCGCCGGAGCGCTCCGAACCCTCGGCCAGGGTGTGCAGCCAGACTTCTGGCCCTCACTCCCGACGATGCACGTGCCGACGTTGTTGATCAGCGGTTC
>JANLPS010000196.1:0-17602 GCA_031367385.1 Archangium sp.
CAACGTGCAGACCGACTCACGCTTCTCGGGCCGTGAGAGCGTGGTGGTGTACGGCGTTGATCAGGTGCTCTGCATACCCATCGGCGTTCAGGCACCCTTCATCGGCGTGCTGTACCTGAACCGGCCCTCGGCGAACGACGAGCCGATCGAACGATTGCTCGACCTGTGCAGCGCGATCGCCCAGTTGGTGCAGACCGGCATCAGCAAATTTCAGGGCAAGCACCCCGAGAAAGATGATCGCTTTCACCGGGCCTTGGCGCGCTTTCACGGGCCCGACATCGTCGAGCGCCGGGCCGCCGAGCTGAAAGCGCAGGGCAACAGCTTGACGCACCTCGAAGAGCGCCAGGTGACGGTGATGTTCGCCGACATCGCCGGGTTCACCGCGCTGGTGCAGAACCTCGAGCCGCAGCGGGTGCTCGAGATTCTCAACGAGTTCTATCGCCTGGCGACCCAGCTGATCTTCAGCTTCGAGGGTACGGTCGACAAGTTCCTGGGTGATCAGGTGATGGCGCTCTTCGGCGCTCCGTACAGCAAGGGCGACGACGCGATTCGCGCGGTGCGCGCGGCGATGGCCCTCAAGGCGGAGTGGACGCGGGCGATGCTCAGCCGTGACCCCAGCGAGAGGCTGCAGCTGCGCGTCGGCCTCAACACCGGCAAGGTGCTCGCCGGCACCGTCGGCAGCGACGCGCGGGTCGACTACACCGCCATCGGAGAACCAGTGAACATCGCCTCGTGGCTCTGCTCGAGCGCCGAGCCGGGCCAGGTCTTGCTCACCGGCAAGTCGCTGGCGAGCATCGGCGCGCGCTTCGACGTGACTCCGCTGGGCGAGCGGCCGTTGTTCGGCTCGAAGGCCCGTACGGCGATCTTCGAAGTGCTCGACGAAGACAACGATTCGGGCACCTTGTCGGGCATTCGCTAGCGTTTTCTGCCGCTTGGGGTTGACAACGGATATTCATCCGTTTAAACAGAGACCTATGTCCGGGCACTCCCATCACCGCGCGCCGAAAGCCTGCCGGCGATGTTGGTTGATGTGCCCGCGTCATATGTGCAGCTGAACCGCGTCTCCTCACCTCGCGTCAGCCTTTTTCCCCTCGTACCCGCCGCTCGAAAGCAAAACCCATGTCACGTCTGATTTCAGTCAACCGCCAGGTCACTCCCGCCGCCGCCCGGCACGAATGGCACGTCGCAGACGAGGGCCGTCCGTTTCAGCGGATGGACCCGTCGCGGTTGCTCGAAAAGCTCGGCGCGGTGGCCAGCGAGCTGGTCGGGCCGGGGGTGGTCGCGATCGGGGTCGAGCGGCTGCAGGTGTTCGACGAGGTGCGTGCGGGCGACCACCTGCTGATCACCGCGGCGCTCGAGCCCGAGCGTCACCGCCGGCGAAGCGTGAGCATCGTGGTGCGCAAAGACCGGCAGGTGCTGGTGGCGGGCGTATTGAGCTTCGTGCCGCTCGACGCACCCGATGGGCTCTCACCGGCGCAACGGCACCGGGTGCGAAGCAGCGCTCGCGATGGTCGCTCGTTGGTCGAGACGGTGTTTCACGCCCGTGCGGCCGACGACGATTGGCTGCTGCGCGGCAACCCGCTGGAGTGGGTGCACGCCTCGGCGGTGCTCTCGGCGCAGGGCTACGTCGCTGGGCCAACAGACTTCATCGCGCTGCAGGCCGTCTCGAGGTTGGGGCCAGTCTCGCCGGGCACCTCGCTGGTGCTCCAGTGCAGCGTGGTGCACGTCGACCAGTCTGTGGTCTCGGTGCTCAGCCATGTTCGTACCGAGGTCGAGCGCCGCGACGTGCTCTGGGCGATCAGCTCGTTCAGGGCCCAACGCGACGACGTGGCGCCCTTGCTTCGCGCGTGGCCCACTTGGTTGGGCGTGTCACCCCCTGAGCCCTGACGCTTCGGGGGGTCGTGGGCGCAAATGCGCCACATCGAGCGCAGCCGCCTCAGCCGGGCTGTGGCCAAAACGTCACCATCACTGGTGGGTGAAGCGGCATGCGGGTTGCTCTGGCGGTGACCCGTATGTCTTCGAAACGAATGGTAAAAGCGTCTCTGGTCTCAGCCATCGCCATCGCGCTGGGAGCTGGAGCCGCCACCGACACGCAGAGCCCCGAGAAGCCCACGGGGCCCACGCAGGCCGCGGCGAAGGTCAAGGCGCTGCCTCGCCCCGACTCACCGCAAGCGACGGTGACCGACTTTCTCGAGGCGGTTCGCACCGGCAAAGACAGCGTCGCCGCGACCTATCTCGAGATGTTGCCCAACGCGAAAGACGACCCCAAAGCGCTCGCCCAGCAGCTGGCGGCAGTGCTCCAGAGCCAGCCGAACTTCGAGGTCGACAGCCTCTCTCCCGATTGGAACGGCGACACAGAAGACGGGTTGCCCGACGCGCAAGAAGACATCGCGCACATCGCGATTGACGAGAAGAGCGCGGCCCAGCCGGTGCGGTTGATCAACCACCCCGAGTCGAACCCCTCGTGGCGCTTCGCGGCCATCACGGTTCACAACATACCCACCTGGTACGCGCGCACGCCGAGCGCCTGGGTGACGTCGCACTTGCCGAAGTGGCTGCAGCAGCGCGGCCCGGCCGGCGTTCAGTTCTGGCAATGGGTGGCGATGTTCGTCACGGTGATCGTCTCGTGGGCGATTGGCTACGCGGTCAGCCGATCGATTCACGGCGTGGCGATGCGCCTGGTGAAACGCACCCGCACGGAGTGGGACGACTTGGTCGTCAAGGCGCTGCAGGGGCCGATCGCACTGGCGTGCTCAGTGGGTGTCGCGATGGCGTCGCTGCCGTTTCTCGATCTGCCCGAGACTCCGGGCACGATGGTGTTTCGGGCGCTCAAGGGCGGCTTTCTGGCGGTCTTCTTCTGGGTCAGCCTGCGGGTGGTCGACCTCGCGCGTGACGCGATCATTCGGGCGCAGGTGATCAATGATCAGCCCTCGTCGCGCTCGTTGATCAGCCTCGGCTCACGCTTCGCCAAGGCGCTGCTGTTCGTAATTCTGGTGATCGCGGTGCTCTCGCAGCTCGGTTTTCCCGTGGCGAGCTTGCTGGCGGGGTTGGGCATCGGAGGCCTCGCGGTGGCGTTGGCGGGGCAGAAGACGCTCGAGAACCTGCTGGGCACCTTCGCCATCGGCTTCGACCAACCGTTTCGCGAAGGCGACTTCGTGAAGGTGCGTGACTTCACCGGCACGGTCGAGACGATTGGCCTGCGCTCGACGCGCTTTCGAACGCTCGATCGCACCATCGTGTCGCTCCCGAACGGCAAGTTGGCCGATGAGCAGATCGAGACCTTCGCCGCGAGAGACCGGTTTCGCCTGCTGGTCAACCTGCCGGTACGCTACGGCGCCTCGTCAGAGCAGCTGGGCCAGGCGCTCACCAAGCTCGAAGAAGCGATTCGCAAGCAACCGAAGATCGACGCGAAGACCGTCTCGGTGAAGCTGACCGCGATGGGCGAGTGGTCGATGGCGTTCGAGGCCCTCGCGATGGTCGACACCACCAGCCCCGACGAGTTCAACCTCGCTCGCCAGGCGGTGTTGCTGCTGATGGTTCAGACGCTCGAGGAGCTGGGCGTGAAGATTCAACCCTCGGCCTCAGCGGTTGCCGCCGAGGCCGCGATCAAAAAAGGAGCCGTTCCTCCGCCGACTCCTCTCCCCAAGCAGTGAAAGCGACCGCACGACATGATCACCATCTGGCCGGGCCGACCCTACCCGCTGGGCGCCACCGTCGAAAATGGCGGTACCCACTTCTCGCTCTACTCCGAGGTCGCGACCCGGGTTGAGCTGTGCCTGTTCGACGAGCAAGGCACCGAGACCCGCGTCGACCTGCCCGAGGTCACCGCGCTGTGCTGGCACGGCTTCGTGCCCGGTGTCGGGCCGGGTCAGCGCTATGGGTACCGGGTGCATGGCCCGTGGGCTCCCCAGGAGGGGCATCGCTGCCACCCGTCGAAGCTGCTGATCGACCCCTACGCGAGACAGATCGACCAAGACGTGAAGTGGGACGAAGCGTTGTTCACCTACCGCTTCGACAAAGCAAACACCGCCTTCAACGACGCCGACAGCGGGCCGTTCACGCCCAAAGGCATCGTGACCGACCCGGCCTTCGACTGGCAGGGCGACCAGCGGCCCAACGTGCCGTGGCACCAGACGGTCATCTACGAGATGCACGTGAAGGGCTTCACCAAGAACATGGAGGGCGTGCCCGAGCACCTGCGCGGCACCTACGCCGGCCTCGCCAACCCGCCGGCGATCGAGCACCTCAAGAAGCTCGGCGTGACCTCGGTCGAGCTGATGCCGGTGCACGAGTTCGTGCACGACAAGCACCTGGTCGACAAAGGGCTGCGCAACTACTGGGGCTACAACACCATCGGCTTCTTCGCGCCACACCACGGCTACTCGTCGCGGCCTGGCAACCAGGTGCACGAGTTCAAGGGCATGGTGAAGGCGCTACACCTGGCCGGCATCGAGGTGATTCTCGACGTGGTCTACAACCACAGCGCCGAGGGCAGCCACCTGGGGCCGACGCTGAGCTTTCGCGGCATCGACAACATGAATTACTACCGCACGGTCGCCGAGAACCCGGAGTTTTACTTCGACGTCACCGGCACCGGCAATTCGTTCAACATGCGCAGCTCGAACTACCTGCAGCTGATGATGGACTCGCTGCGCTTCTGGGCGACCGAGATGCACATCGACGGGTTTCGCTTCGACCTGGCGGCCACGCTGGCGCGCGAGTTTCACGACGTCGACAAGCTCAGCGCGTTCTTCGACCTGATTCACCAAGACCCGGTGACGCGCTCGGTGAAGCTGATCGCCGAGCCGTGGGACCTGGGGTCGAACGGTTACCACGTCGGCAATTTTCCCCCGCTGTGGACGGAGTGGAACGGAAAGTACCGCGACACCGCCCGCGACTACTGGCGGGGCGAGCCGGCGGCGTTGCCTGAATTGGCCAACCGGCTCACCGGCAGCTCTGATCTGTACCAGAGCACCGGGCGAAGGCCGTCAGCGAGCATCAACTTCATCACCGCGCACGACGGGTTCACGCTGCGAGATCTGGTCAGCTACAACGAGCGTCACAACGAAGCGAACGGTGAAGAGGGCCGCGACGGCGCCAGCGACAACCGCTCGTGGAACTGCGGTGCCGAGGGGCCGACCGAAGACCCCAAGGTGAACACATTGCGCGCGCGGCAACAGCGCAACATGATCGCGACGCTGATGCTCTCGCAAGGCGTGCCGATGCTGGTCGCGGGTGACGAGCTCGGGCGCACTCAGAAGGGCAACAACAACACCTACGCGCAAGACAATGAGCTCAGCTACATCGATTGGAAAAACGCCGATGAGCAACTGATCGAGTTCACCCAGCGCATCATTGCGCTGCGCCGACAGCACCCGACGTTCTGCCGCAGGCGCTTCTTCGAAGGCCGCCCGATTCACGGCGAGGGCGTGACCGACATTCTCTGGCTCAAGCCCGACGGCAAAGAGATGGAGACCGGCGACTGGCAGAACGGCTTCGCCCGCAGCTTCGGCATGTTTCTCAATGGCAAGCAGGTCGGCCACGGAGAGCACGGCGAGGTGTTGAGCGACGCGAGCTTTCTCATCTTCTTCAACGCGGGCGACGAGCCGGTGCCCTTTCACCTGCCGAAGATCGAAGGCGAGAAGCACGCCTGGGTGCGAATCGTCGACACCGCGGCAGAAAAGCCGTTCACCGAGCAGCCGCTCGACGAGAACGCCGAGATACCCCTCGAGTTTCGAAGCCTGTCGGTGTTTCGCTCACAAGCGCCCTGAAGCAGTGAGCCGCACACATCTGCCCAGGTCGACCCGCTGAAGCCGGCTGGTATGTTCGCGGCCGTGAGAATGCGAGCCTTGGGTGCGGTGCTACTTCTCGTCGTCTCGTGTGGCCCCCAAGCGAAGTCGCAGGTCGCCGGGGGCACAGACGAGGGCGTCGACTCTGGCACACCGAGCCCCTTTGCTTACCGCGTCACCGTCGAAGACCCGTCGAATCTGCTGCCCAACGACCACGCCGCCATGCTCGCGTGTACGCAAGGAGCGCTCGACGAGTGGGGCAAGTACGTGACCGGCAAGGGCGTGCTCCTCGTCGAGGTTCTGGTGGAAGCCACGCGGGACGGTCGCATGACCGGCAACAGCACCAGCAACGTGCCGATCGGCAGTTGCAAAAACACTCGCGGCTGCACCTTGGTGCGCGAACAGGCCATCAATCGGCTGCTGGTCGGCAAGGCCAACCCAGCCAAGCCAGGTGAGCCCGACGTGCGCGTGACCATTGACCCGAACTATTGGCTCTCGGTGTGGGTTGACCCCGACCCGCAGGGCCGAACGGCGACCGTCCCCGAGAACATGCTCGACTGTGTTTCAGTCGTCACCCACGAGCTAGCGCACGGGCTGGGCATCAACGGCTTTCGAAGCCGCGAGACTTTCGAGCCGACGTCGGCTTTTCAGACCAACTTCGACGACTTGATTCACCTGGTACCGGGCGGGTCGGCCCTCACCTTCGAAGGCCCGCTCACCAAAGCCGACTTCGGGTCGCTGCCGCTGACCCGCACCAGCCCGACCCAAAACGTCTACCACTACGGTGATGCGACGACGCCTTCAAACATCGACACCTTGCTGATGAACGGTATCGCGTACGACCCAGGGCACCGGTATCGGGTGCAGAAGCTCGACGTGCGCATCATGCAAGACCTCGGGCTGCCGGTGTACCAGGTGCCCTCGAACTGACTCATCGGCTCGTGGCGGCGCGCCGCTTGGGGGCCGCTTTTCGAGTCGCCCGCGCCGGTTTTCGAGCGGCGGTCTTGGCCTTTGCGCTGCGGGCGCCCCCACCTTTGACCACCTGCAGGCTGCGCTCGAGGGCCTCAGAGAGATCGCTGATCGTCTCGGTCTCGGCGACCTCTGGTGCCTCGATCGCTTTGCCCTTCGACTTCTTCTCGATCAGCGCATGCACGCGCGCGCTGTACTCGTTTCTAAAGCTCTTCGGCTCGAACGGAGTCGCCAATTGCTCGACCAGCGCCTCGGCCATGTCGATCTCTTTCTTGGTCACCGTCGTCTTGATCGGCTTCGGCGCGGCGACGAGCTCATCTCCGTAGATCAACGTCGTCAGCTGCAGCCCGCCATGGGCGAGTCGAATCATGCACAGGTGCTGCTTGGTGCTCAGCACGATGCGGCCGATGGCGACCCGGCCTGATTTCTCCATCGCGGCGACCAGCAACGCATAGGCCTTGTCAGCCCGGCCCTCGGGCTGCGCGAAGTACGAGCGGTCGAAGAACACGGGGTCGACTTCTTCGAGCTTGACGAAGGCTTCAATCGCCACGGTGCGGTCGGCCACGGGGTCGACGGCCTTGAGCTCGTCTCTCGTCACGGTCACGTACTTGTCTTTGGTGAGCTCGTACCCCTTCACGATGTGGTCGTACGACACCTCTTTGCCGTCGATTTCGCAGACCCGCTTTTCTCGAATGCGGCCCCCGTCGGCGTCGTGCAGCATGTGAAAGTGCACGTCTTGTGGGCGCGTCGCGGCGCTCAACCCAATCGGTATATTCACGAGGCCAAAGCTGATGGCCCCTTTCCACATCGCTCGAGCCATGGTGCGGCCTTTCTTTTTACGTGAGGTCCGGCAGTCGAGCCGTACCGTTGAGCGCGGCAGCGAAGAGGTCACCCAGCTTGGCGACACGCTTCGGCACCGTCTTGATGGTGAACTTTCGCGGGTTGAGCGAATTCGACACTTCGTCCCACTCAATGGGCGTCGAGACTGATGCTTCTTCGAGCGCGCGAATCGAATACGGAGCGACCATCGTCTTGAGCCGCCCGTTCTGCCCAGCGTCGATATAGAGGCGGTCGTGCCGGTTGCGTATCATTCGCTCGACGGTGGCGATCTTCGCGAACTTCTGGGCGAGCACACCCGAGACGCCATTGGCGAAGGCGATCGCCTGCTCATGCGTGTGCCCCGGCGCGATCGGCACGAACACGTGAATACCGCGCTTGCCCGAGGTCTTGGGCACGCTGGGCATCTTCAGCTCGTCGAGCAGGCCGTGCAGCGCCTTGACCAGAATGATCATCTCCTTCCACCCGTCGTCGACCGGGTCGAAGTCGAAGGCCACCCAGTCTGGCTGCTCGAGTGACCCTTTGCGGCTCGAGGGCATGTGCAGGGTCAGCGCCGATTGATTGGCGAGCCATGACAGCGTCTCGGGCTTGTCGACGACGAGCTGCTCGACGGTCTTGTCGTGATGGGTGACCTGCACCCGCGTCACCCACTTCGGCGCAGTCGTTGCGTCGTGCCGAAAGAAGCTGTGCCCCGCAATGCCCTGGGGAAATTGTTGAAACGAGAGCGGCCGCCCATCGAGCGAGGGCACCATCACCGAGGCGATGGCATCGATGTACTCGCGCACATCGGCCTTGGTGTATTTCAGCTTGGGGAACATCACCTTCTCGGGGTGAGTGGTCGCGACTTCGCCCGTTTTCGGGTCGAGGTTCACACGGTCAGAGGGGCGCGTGGGTCCTTCGAGTCCCTCAGGGCGAAAGGGGGTTTCTTTCGCCGTCTCCTCGGGGGCCTTGTCTTCGCGCAGCCCCTGAAACGACGGGTGTCGCAGCTTGCCATCGCGCGTCCACTCGCTGAACTTGAGCTGGGCGACATGCCTCGGCGTCACCCACGTGGCGTCGCGCAATCGGGGCGCATCACTCGCCACGCTCTTGGCGGTCGCATCGGCGCTGAGCACCTCGTGGAGGTACCGGCGCATCTTCTGATCGAAGCCGGTGCCGACCTTGCCCGCGAACTTGGCCTTGGCGCCCTCCATCGTGGCCAACAACAGCGCACCAATCTCATCGCTCTTCGCTGTGTGCGCAGTGAACCCGATGATCGCCAGCTCGGCCGTGTTCTGCACCTTGAGCTTGAGCCAATCGGTGCTCCGCGAGCTCGAGTACAGCGAGCCCCGCCGCTTCGCGATGACACCCTCCCAGCGGTTCTTCTTCGCCAACGCCAGCGCCGCGTCGGCCGGCCCGTCGACGCGCTCCGAGAGCACCAGGGGCTCTTCGGTGTTCGAGAGCAGCGACTCGAGCAGCTCACGGCGCTCCTCGAGGGGCACCTCTCGCAGATCTCGCCCATCGAGCCAGAGCAGGTCGAACGCGACGAATTGGTGGCTCGAGCTCGACGCCTGAATGTTCTCGAAGCTCGAGACGCCCTTCTCGTCGAGCGCGATGATCTCGCCATCGATCACGGCTTCTCCGACGACGACCTGGCTCAGCGCCTTGGTCAGAAATGGAAATCGCTGCATGAAGTCGATGTCATTGCGCGACTTCACCGCGATGGCCTTGCCGACGATGCCGCACAGCGCCCGGTACCCGTCGTACTTCACCTCGTACACGAACTGATTCTCAGGCGCCGACTTCACCTCAGACAGCGTCGCGAGCATCGGAGGAAACACCTTCGCCAGCAGCGCCTCGGGTCGCATGCCGACGAGCCGGCTCTTCTGCAGCCGCTCGGGCGCGCGCGTCACCTTGCGCCCGCTGCGTACCGACTCGGGCCGCTCAGCGATCACGTCGTAGTCGGCGCGTTCGGTGCCATCTTTCGCCTTGAAGCACAGCCACTGCGCCTTCGAGCCTTGCGGCCGCGTGCGCACCAGATGCCAGCCGCCTTTGAGCTTCTCGCCGTTGAACACGACGTGAATGTGGCCCTTCTTGCGCTGCTCGATCATCTTGCCCGGAGGCACGGTCTCGTAGGTGCCGCGATCCCAAATCAGGGAGTCTCCGGCGCCGTACTGCCCATCGGGAATTCGGCCCTCGAACCCGCCGTACGCGAGCGGGTGATCTTCGGTCTCGACCGCGAGCCGCTTCACCGACGGGTCGTAGCTCGGCCCCTTCGGGCACGCCCAGCTGGCCAACACGCCCTCGGTCTCGAGCCGAATGTCGTAGTGCAGCCGGGTCGCGTCATGCTTGTGAATCATGAAGCTGTTGCCCGTGGCGCCGTCGGCGACCACCGAAGAGCGGGGCTCCTTGGTCATCGCGAAGTCGCGTTTGGCGTCGTACACCGCCAGCTTTTTTCGGGTCGAGGCTTCGGTCACCACGGTGGCCGCCCTCGGAGCAGTGGCCCGACGCTTCGCCGCCGGTTCTCGGGTTCGCGTCTTTGGAGCTCGTCGCGCCATGCCCCGCAGCGCTCGCAACAATCGTGCACACGCCAGGGCCTCGCGCACTCACTGGGGCAGTCATGCGGTAAACCATGCCGCCACGCACTTTCGCCACAGGCGCCACCGCTGATCAGTGCGCACCCCTCGGCACCCCGCTTGCTCAGTGTGGAGAGGCCCTCATGCCCTCGTCACCGCCACCACCACCGAAGAAGCACCTGCACCCAGGCCTGGTGGCCTCGTACCGTCTTCAAATGACGGCCGATTTCGGCTTCGACGACGCGGCCAAAGTCCTCCCCTACCTGGCCACGTTGGGCATCTCGCACGTGTACCTCTCGCCGATTCTGCAAGCCGCCGCGGGCAGTGCGCACGGCTACGACATCGTCGATCACAACCGCCTCAGCGAGGAGCTCGGGGGCGAGGCGGCCTACGCGCGCTTCTGCCACGCGGCCACGGCCCTCGGCCTCAAACAGATCATCGACATCGTGCCGAACCACATGTCGATTCACGACCAACGCAACGCCTGGTGGTGGGACCTGCTGGAGGACGGGCCGGGCTCCCGCTTCGCCTCGTACTTCGACGTCGACTGGGACCCGCCCGAGGCCAAGAACCGCAACGTGCTGCTGGTGCCAATCTTGGGAGATCACCGCGGCAAGGTTCTCGAAAAGCGCGAGATTCGGCTCGTACGCAACGGCGGTCGCTTCGTCTTTCGCTACCACGAGCACGCCGTGCCGGTGGCCTTTCACACCATCGGGCAGCTGCTCAACAAGACCGCCGAGAGCGAGCCGCTCGAGCACGAGGTCGAGACCAAGCTCAAGTTCTTCGCCGACGCGTACGTGACGCTGCCCGCGCCGTCGGTGAAAGACGCGGTGCGCCGCAACCAGCACAAGATCGTGCTGATCGAATTGGTCAGCGCCTTCTTCGATCAGCAGCCTGGGGCTGGAGCGGCAGTCGACCGCACCCTCGCCAAGCTCAGCGACGACCCCGCCGCGCTCGACGACTTCTTGAACCTGCAGAACCACCGCCTCGCGTATTGGAAGACCGGCGATCGCGAGCTCGACTACCGCCGCTTCTTCGACGTGAACAGCCTGGTCGGCCTGCGGGTCGAAGAAGAAGACGTGTTTCGAGACACCCACCGCACCATCGAGCGCCTGGTGCGCAGCGGCTGCGTCGATGGGCTGCGCGTCGACCACATCGACGGCCTGGCCGACCCGCAGCGATACCTCGAGCGACTGCGCGCCCTCGCCCCCAAGGCCTGGGTGGTGGTCGAGAAGATTCTCGCGCGCGATGAGGCCTTGCGCGCCTCGTGGCCGGTGCATGGCACCACCGGGTATGACTTTCTGAACGAGGTGATGGGCGTCTTCGTCGACCAGAGCGCCGAGGGTGAGCTGACGAATCTCTTCGCCGAGCTGACGGGCGAGAAACGCAACTTCTTCGAGGTCTCGCTCGACAAGCGCGACGCGGTGCTCAAAGAGGGCCTCGCCGCCGACGTCGACCGGTTGAACCAGCTGCTCAGCGAGTCGTGCGCCTCGACGCGCATGTACCGCGACTACACCCGCTTCGACCTGCGCCAGGCCCTGCGCGCGTTCATCGCCGCCTTCCCCGTGTACCGCTCGTATGTGCACTCGAGCGCGCACGAAGACGACGTGGCCTGGGCGACCACCGCCGCGCGAATCGCCACACAGCGCCGCCCCGACCTCGACCCCGAGCTCTTCACCCTCATTTCCAACTGCCTGTTGCGCAGACCCGAAGGCCCAGCGGTGCCCTCGTTCAGCCAGCGCCTGCAGCAGCTCACCAGCCCCGCGATGGCCAAGGGCGTCGAAGACACGGCATTCTACGCGTGGTCGCGCTTCATCGCCCTCAACGAGGTCGGCGGGAACCCCGACGCGTTCGGCACCTCGGTGATTCGCTTTCACGAGCACAACCGCGAGGCGCAGGCTGAGACCCCGTCGCGAATGATCGCCACCGCGACCCACGACACCAAGCGAGGCGAAGACGTTCGGGCCCGCCTGGTGGCCATCAGCGAAGACCCCGTCGGGTGGAGAGCCGCGGTGACCGCTTTCAGGTCTCACAACGCGCCGAAGAAGAAGAACGACGCGCCTGACGCAGACAGTGAATATCTTTTCTATCAGACCCTCGTCGGCGCTTGGCCCGTCGACGAGCCCCGCGCGCAGGCGTTCATGCGCAAGGCGATTCGCGAGAGCAAAGCCCGCACCAGTTGGACGACGCCCAACGAGGCCTATGAAAAGGCAGTCGAGGCCTTCGTCGGTGACTGCTACGCCGACGCTGATTTTCTGAGTCTGGTCGAGCGCTTCACCAACTCGATTCGGCTCGCGGGCGAGACCAACTCGTTGGCCCAGACCCTGCTCAAGCTGACCTCGCCTGGCGTGCCCGACTTGTACCAAGGCACCGAGCTGTGGAGCTTCGACCTCGTCGACCCCGACAACCGCCGCCCCGTCGACTGGCCTTTGCGCGCCCAAATGCTCGACGAGGTGAAGCACGCCACCCTCGCCCAGGTGATGAAGCACCGCGGCGAAGGCATGCCCAAGCTGATGCTGATTCACAGGGCGCTCGAGCTTCGCCGCCGCCACAAGGCCGCGTTCGAAGGCGAGTACGAGCCCATCTCGGCGCAGGGCCGCGACGCCAGCAAGGTCATCGCGTTTCACCGTGGCGGTGAAGTGGTCGTGGCGGTCCCTCGGCTGACCCAGGGCCGGCCCGACAAGCTCTCGGGCGTGACGCTCCAGTTGCCGCGCGGCAAGTGGGTGAACGTGCTGACCGGTGAGCACCTGTCTGGGCACTCCGTCACTGCGGGCGAGCTGTTCGCGCGCTTCCCCGTCGGGCTGCTCGAGCGAATCAAGGACGCACCGTGAACCGGCTTTGGGTCTGGGCGCCGAGAGCGCGGGCAGTCGACGCCGTCATCGATGGGCACCGGGTGCCCCTGGAGCGAGGCGACGGTGGCCACTTCGCGATCGCGACCGAGCTGCGCCCTGGTACCCGCTACGGGTTCTCGCTCGACGGAGGCCCGGTGCGGCCCGACCCCCGCTCCCGCTCGCAGCCCGACGGCGTGCATGGGCTCTCTGAGGTGATCGACCTCTCGCACTTCAAGTGGACGGACGAGGCCTTCATCTCGCGGCCCCTCGCTTCGGCGATCGTCTACGAGCTGCACATCGGCACCTTCACCACCGAGGGCACCTTCGACGCGGCGATCGCTCGGTTGCCGCATGTGGTCGAGCTCGGTGTCACCCATGTCTCGGTGATGCCGGTGTCTGAATTTTCTGGCGATCGCGGGTGGGGGTACGACGCGGTCGACCTGTTCGCCGTGCACCGCAGCTACGGAGGCGCAGAGGCCCTCTGCCGCTTCGTCGACGCCTGCCACCGCGCTGGGCTCTGCGTCATCATCGACGTCGTCTACAATCACCTCGGCCCCTCGGGAAATTACCTCAGTGAGTTCGGGCCCTACTTCACCTCGAGCCACAAGACGCTCTGGGGCGACGGCGTGAACTTCGACGAGGGCGGCAGCGATGGCGTTCGACGATATTTTCTCGACAACGCGCGCATGTGGCTCGAGACGTTTCACTTCGACGGCCTTCGGCTCGACGCGATCGACGCGATCTCGAACACCTCGGCACTGCCCTTTCTCGAGGAGCTGAGCAAGCAGACCGCGGGCCTCGGCTCACGGCTGCGCAAGCACCTGGTGCTGATCGCCGAGAGCGACTTGAACGACCCCAGGGTCACCCGCAGCCGCGATGCCTTTGGGTTCGGCCTCGACGCCCAATGGAGCGACGACTTTCACCACGCCCTCCACGCCTGGCTCACCGGCGAGCGCATCGGGTACTACGCCGACTTCGACGGCGTGTGGGCTCTGGCTCGGTCACTCGAGCAGGGCTACGTCTACACCGGGCAGTACTCGATGATGCGCCAGCACCGGCATGGGCGCCCCTTCGCCAGCATGAACGGGCACAAGTTATTGGGCTTCGTACAGTGCCATGATCAGGTCGGCAACCGCGCGCAGGGCGAGCGCATGGCGATGCTGGTGGGGCTCGAGCGCATGAAGGTGGGGTTGATGTTGGTGCTGACCGCTCCGTTCATACCGATGCTGTACTCGGGCGATGAATGGGCGTCGGTGAGCCCGTTTCAGTACTTCACCCACCATGACGAACCCGAGCTGGCCGAGGCCGTGCGGGTGGGCCGCAGAAACCAATTCGCCGCCTTCGGGTGGAAGCCTGAAGACGTGCCCGACCCGCAGGCGCAAGAGACCTTCGAGCGCAGCCGCTTGAATTGGGGCGAGCTCGAGAAGCCCGAGCACCGCGCGGTGTATGGGTACGTGCGTGCGTTGATCGCTCTGCGCGCGAAGTGGGCCGACCTGCGCGATGGGCATCTGGAGCAGGTGAAGTGCGCGTTCGACAAAGAGAAGGCCTGGCTCGTCATCGAACGCAACAGCGCGATGGTGGTGGCCAACCTGGGGCCGGCGCAGAAGATCCCGCTCCCGACAAAGGGAGAACGCGTGGTCATCGCCTCAGGCGAGGGCATCGAGCTGCTCGGCAAAGAGATTCAGATGCCCGAGAACACCTCGTGTGTCATCGAGCGTGACGCGCACGCGTGGTAGCCCGAACCTCACTCCGGGTCGCAGACCCCTGAGCAGAACCGCTGCAGCACTCCCTCATCGAAGAGCTTCGCGGTCTGTCGATACGTCGCGCCAAGCGTACGCACGGTGTCATGCATGGAGTTCGTGGCCGTCGAGAACGCCGCGTCTCGGTACACCGCGTCGGCATCGATGCCAAAGTCGTACACCTCGAGCGCGCCCGAGGCTCCATCAGTCATCGGCTCGAGGCCCCAGACCGCTTTGGGTGCAGGCACGAACACCTTCAACCCCAGCGACCGCGCCAGCAAGAAGCTGCCGAAGTTGGGCACCTCGAGATCAGCCAGGCCAACCTGCAGCACCACCTTTCTCGGCGGAGCGCCAGGCAACGGCTCGCGCAGCAGGTACCGCGCATACGTATTCGGGTCGACGCGGTCGATCTGCCGCTGCAAGCTCGCCACGAATTTCTGCTCGTCGAGCGGGTCGGTCAGGTCCTGCTCCAACAAATCGAGAAATCGTTTGAAGGGCTGCGAGCGAAACATCAGCGCGCTGTAGTCTGACCCACCGACCTCGAACGAGATGCGTTTGATGCTCGGGTTGACCGCCATCATGCCCACGCCGAGCATCGTGCCCTGGCTGATGCCCAGGTAGAGGCTCGCGTCAGCCTGGAGGTACGGCCCCGCGCCGCCTGGCCGTTGAAACGCGTCGAGCGAAGGCAGCACATGCTCGACGGCATATGAGAGCACCGCCCAGTTCGCGAAGCCTTGGTGAACGCGCTCGGTGAACGCCGCGGTGTTCGACGGGTGGCCGACCAGCGCCTCTGCGAGCCCGGCGACATCGGGAGTCGACATGCCCCACCACTCCGCGGCAATCATCGTGCGGCCGAGCTTTTGTGCGAAGGCCCGCGCCGAGCCGCCGGTGATCTCGCCGAAGTTGCCGAAGAAGCCGTGCCCATACAAGAACGTGCCAGCCACGCCGGTCGTATCGCGCACCGCGCTCGGCACCACCGCGATGAACGCAAACGTGGTTGTCCCGTTCTGTGCCACGAGCCCATCGCTGCCGCGATTCAAGCGAGCGCCGGGGCCCGCGATGTTGGTGAATAGCGGAGTGGACACCGTTCCCCGCACCACCCGCCACACGTTGTCGTACGGGTTCTCCTCGACCGACGTCACGGTGACCTCGGGCAGGTGTGTCTCGAGCCAGCTCTGCGTCAACGCCCGTACGCGCAGCATGTCGCCGGCCGCGTTCTGTTGAGACCCGGTTGAGAACTCCCACGCCAGCTGCAGCGTCGACACGTCGAGGTTGAGCTGTTTCGCCAACGGCTTGAGGCGTTCACCCCACCCCGTCACCTGCGCTTTCAACGCGGGGTCAGTGCCAGCGAGCCCGTCGCGAACCCGCCGAAACCCCTCTGGCGTCGGAGCCAAAGCGCCACCCGACTTCACACCGAACACGAACACGCTGTACCGGGTCTGATCGGCCAGCGGCACCAGCACGTGAAGAATCATCGCGCGGCGCTTCACGTCAGTCGCCCGCGGGTCGAGATCAACGAAGTGCGCTACCGGAGTACCACTCGGGTCGACGATCAGCGTGTGGCTGGTCGAAGCCGAGAGACTCAATGCCGGGTCGTCGGCCAACTTCACGAAGCCTTCGTCGGTGACGTCGACGGGCAGGTAGGTGACGATCGGGTTGACCGTCGAAAACCCATCAGCCGCGAAGGTTTGATGAGGGTCGGCCACTCCGCCGGAGTTGGTCTTCACCTTGGCCGCCGCGGGCACCACGATGCGGTACCCGGTCACCTGCGTTGCGTCTTCGGCCCGAAAAAAATCGGAGGGGTACGGCAGAAAACAGTCAGCGCCACCGAGCAAGGGCTGGCACCCCTCGGGCAACGCGAGCGGCGCGAGGGGTGGCGTACAGCACACCAAAAGAGTCGTAGCGAGCACGAGGCGCAAAGACATGGGCCCGGCTTCTGTGACGAAAGCCAACCCCAGCGCAAGGCTTCACGCGGCTTTGCGGGCCTCACCAGTGGCGAGGCGCTTGAGCAGCCGCAGCACCGCTCGCTCTTCGGGCTTGAGCGCGCCCTTGGCCCGGGTCTTCGCCATCGGCCCCAGCGCTCCGCCGAGATAGCCCTGCACCACCTCGGGGTGAATGTACGACTTGCGGCACACCGTCGGCGTGTTGCCCAGCTTCTGCGCGACGACCTTGATGCACTGCACGACGTTCTTCTGTGCTTGGCCTTTGGTCGAGCACGCCTCGCACGCCCAGAGCGCCTGCGCCGCCAGAACGGTGCCGCCCCAGGTGCGAAAGTCTTTCGCGGTGAATTCTTCGCCGGTGATTTCGCGCAAATACGCATTCACGTCGGCCGACCCGATGGAGTGCTTGGTGCCATCGGGGTCGAAGAAGTGAAACAGCTCGTGCCCCGGCAGCTCCTGGCAGCGGGCGACGATCGCGGCGAGGCGGCGGTCTTTCACGTCAATCTCGTGCTCCTTGCCGCTCTTGCCCCGAAAGTGAAAGCGCAGCGTCGAGCCGCTGACATCGACGTGCCGCTGCTGCAGCGTGGTCAGCCCGGTAGGTCTTGTTCTGGCGCGCGTATTCTTCATTGCCGATGCGAATCAGGGTGAGCTCGAGCAGTTGCACCACGGTCGCGATCACCTTCTCGCGGCAGAGGCCTGGCCGGGCGAGATCAGCGTTCGTTCGCTCGCGAATTCGCTCGAGCGCCGAGCCGAACTGCACCATGCGGCGAAATTTGGTCGCGTCGCGCGAGGCCCGCCAATTCTCGTGGTACTTGTACTGTTTTCGCCTTCGCGCATCGCGCCCGGTCGCTTGAATGTGCGCGTTCGGGTTCGGGCTGATCCACACCTCGGTCCACGCCGGAGGGATCACCAACGACGCGATGCGCTTGAGCACCGCGGGCTGAC